>JBCCPK010000003.1:0-300000 GCA_039024915.1 Pseudomonadota bacterium | reverse complement strand
GAGATTTTGTGCTCGTCCCCAGCGATCCTCTTCCGGCAGGCGATGGAACGCTGCAGGTTAGCGTCCTTGATGACGCCGGTGACATCGCAGCCATGGCAGAGCAGGAAGTGGCCGTCGTTGTGCCGGGACCTGGTGGTCTTGAGGGCTTTCTTGTGGGGTTGTTGCGGCCAGGAGAGCCAATCGAGATCATCGAGCGGCAGGCGCCAACCAGCGAGGAAGATGTCGCCGCTGCGGACGTTGCAGGACAGGTCGAAACTGAAGCATCTGTGACGGACGCACCTCTTGCTGTTGAAGATGGCACATCCGACGCGTTGGCATCGGTCGACGCCGAGCAAACCAGCGAACAGGGCGCGACGCCCGAGGTAGAGACCGCCGACCAAGACGCTGCCGAACCGGCAGCGGAGGTCGCGTCAGCCGATGCGGCTGCGGACGATTTAGCCGCACCTCCGACCGTTGTGGTCGATGCCATAGAGCTTGAGGGCCAGCGGATCTGGATCGCCGGGGGAGCCGAGCCAGGCACAACCATCCGCCTGTATCAGGATAATGCACTGCTTGGCGAAACAGTTGTCGGTCCCCAAGGGCGCTATCTCTTTGAAGGGGAGCTTGCGCCCGGTGGCGACACTGTCACCATTCGCGCCGATGCTCTCGCCCCAGCTAGTGCAGATGTTGTGGCGCGTGCGCTGGTACCCTTCCGGATGCCCCAAGGTCGTGAACCGCGCGACGAAATCGCGGCTTCTTCTGTACCGCAGGACCCTGATGAGCCATCGACGCCAGAGCCGACATTGGCCAGCGTTGACCCCGAAGCTTCTTCCACCAATGAGGCCCCGGCGGCGGACGCCGAAGTCGCCGGTCAGAATGCGCCCTTGGAGACGGCCGTTGTTGCTCAGCCGAGTGCTGCCCCGGTCACCACGCTTGTCCCGCAACCATCTGGTCGTATTTCCGTGCTTGATACAGGGCGTGTCATCATTCGCCGCGGCGATAACCTATGGGCTATCTCACGGCGCGTTTTCGGGCAGGGCATTCGCTATACCACCATCTATGACGCCAACCGGGGCCAGATTGAAGATCCTGCTCTGATCTTCCCCGGGCAGGTCTTCGATCTGCCGCAACCCGACCAGGAATGGGGCGACGTGCCGGGTATCGATGCGCTTGATCCCGATCAGCGTGCGCCTGTCTCAGCTGACAATTGACGGCGCTTCGCGAGAGACGGTTCGTCTGAGGCTCACGATGAACAGGGCCCTGTGAACACGCGCAAGGGCGCTTGAAACCTTTGTTTGCGCACGCCATTTGCAGGCGCTGCACATCACACGCGCAAACAAACCGGCCTCACGAGGCCAGAAGGCACATACTCTTTATGGCAGTTGCCGGAACCTCTGACGAAAACACGCCGCCCGATGCGGGTCAAAAGGCTGGCGGCTCAGGGGCGCGTGAGACGCCATCGCCAAGGACTACGCCGGCTCTATCGACCGATGATGGCGCGATCGTCGAGACGCTGCGCGCCCTGTTTCCCTACATCTGGCCTCACGATCGTCCGGACCTGAAGCGGCGGGTCTATCTTGCGTTGGCTATTCTGGTGCTGGCCAAATTCGTCACGGTTCTGGTGCCCTACACCTACAAATGGGCGACCGACGCGCTGACCGCAGCCGCTGGATCAGCGGGCGCGCAAAGCGCGGACGGCGCCTATTTCGGTTTGCAGGCTGTTCCAGCCTTCTTGCTGGTTCCGGCGATGCTGGTCGTTGCGTACGGCGTGGGGCGCTTGATGACCGTCGGCTTCAACGAGCTGCGCAACGCCCTTTTTGCGAAGGTTGGCCAGCACGCCGTTCGCAACATTGCCCGCGAGACCTTCCAGCACATCCATCAGCTTTCCCTCCGTTTTCACCTTCAGCGGCGAACGGGCGGACTGTCGCGCGTCCTCGAGCGCGGCACCAAAGGTATCGAAGTCATTATCCGCTTCCTGATCCTGACGGCGGTTCCGACTTTCCTTGAGTTCGCGCTCATGATCGCGGTGGTTTGGTATCAGTTCGACTGGACCTATTCCGCCATCGCGATCGCAATCGTTGTTTTCTTTCTGTGGTTCACGAAGGTGGCCAGCGATTGGCGTATCGCCATCCGTCGGGCGATGAACGACGCCGACACCGACAGCAACACCAAGTCTGTCGACGCGATGCTGAATTATGAGACTGTCAAATACTTCAACAATGAGCGCATGGAGGCCGAACGCTTCGACCGTGCCATGGCGAAGTACGAGAAAGCGGCGACGCAGACCTTCACATCGCTGGCGTGGCTGAATTTCGGTCAGACGCTGATCTTCACCGTCGGACTGATCGCCTGCATGGTGATGTCAGCTCAGGCGGTCCAGAACGGTACCCAGACGCTGGGCGACTTCGTCATGATCAACGCCTTGTTGTTGCAGCTTTGGCAGCCGATGAACTTTCTCGGTTTTGTCTATCGCGAGATCAAGCAGGGTCTTGTGGATCTGGAAGTCATGTTCGGGCTCTTGCGCCAGAACCCGGAAATCAGAGATGAACCAAATGCCCAGCCGCTCGATGTCATTGGGGGTACGATCCGGTTTGACAACGTTCATTTCGCCTACAATCCAAACAGGCCGATCCTCAAAGGCATAAGCTTCGAGGTGCCCGCTGGTAAGCAGGTCGCGCTTGTGGGACCTTCAGGCGCAGGCAAATCAACGGTTTCAAGACTCTTGTACCGCTTCTACGACGTTGCGGACGGCGCGGTCACGATCGACGGACAGGATGTGCGAAGCGTGACCCAGGATAGTTTGCGCGCCCAGATCGGCATGGTCCCCCAGGATACCGTGCTGTTCAACGATACCATCGCCTACAACATCCGCTATGGGCGGCCCTCCGCGACCGATGAAGAAGTCCGCGAAGCGGCCCGAATGGCGCAGATCAGCGATTTCATCGCGCAACTGCCCGAGGGCTTCGATACTCAAGTCGGCGAACGTGGCCTGAAGCTGTCTGGCGGCGAGAAGCAGCGCGTTGCCATAGCGCGAACGCTGCTGAAGGCGCCGCCAATTCTTATCCTTGACGAGGCGACAAGTGCCTTGGATACGCAAACCGAGAAAGAGATCAAGGCCGCCCTCGACGTCGTCTCGAAAAACCGCACCACGGTGGTGATTGCCCACCGTCTGTCGACGATTATCGATTCCGACGAGATTATTGTGGTGCGGGCAGGGGAGATCGTTGAGCGGGGTCATCATGCCCAACTGCTCGACCATGACGGGCTCTATGCCGCGATGTGGCGGCGTCAGTTGGAGAGTTCAAAAGCCGAGGACGAACTGATCGCGCAGCAAGGGTCGGACCTCACATGGGACGCTGGCGCACAAGCACTTGCAGATCTTGGGGAGCAGCCAGCGTGAGCATTTTGGCTTCGGTGAAGTCTGCAATCCCGCCGATCAATCGCGCGGGCTATCCCTTCATCGGACTTTTCGCCGCCGCCACGCTGGCGCTTGGCTTGCTGTCGGCGCATCTGTTCTGGATCGGGGTCGGGTTGACGGTCTGGTGCGCCTTATTCTTCCGCGACCCCAAACGCGTCACCCCACAGGATACCGGTCTGGTCATCGCGCCCGCAGACGGCCGGATCAGCCGAATCGGGCACCACCGCCCGCCGCCTGAATTGATGCTTGGCGACCAGCCGATGCTTTCGGTCAGCATCTTCATGAATGTTTTCGACGTCCACGTGAACCGTGCTCCGGTTGCTGGTGATATCGTCAGGATCGCTTACAAGCCCGGGACGTTTGTGAATGCCGATCTCGACAAGGCAAGCGAAGACAATGAACGCAACGGCTTCGTTTTCGATACGCCGCACGGCCCTGTTGGAGCCGTCCAGATCGCAGGGCTCGTCGCGCGCCGTATTGTCGTGTGGGCGGGGCAGGGCGATACCATCCGTGCGGGCGAGCGCATCGGCATGATCCGCTTCGGCAGCCGCGTTGACCTCTATTTGCCCGAGGCTGCCCATGTTGACGTTGCCCTCGATCAGCGGGCTATTGCCGGTGAGACCATCATTGCGCATTTTGGCGCCGAGCGAGCGGCACCGACCACCCATTCGGTCAGCTGACAATGGACGGTATGTTCCAGAAGTTCGATCCCGGCACCAAGCGCCCGCGTCGCCGTGCGCGGCGCAGTGGCGCGCGTTTCAATCGGGTTCCGCTGCGCATTGTCCTGCCGAACATGGTGACGTTGCTTGCCCTGTGCTCGGGGCTCACCGCTATCCGACTTGCGCTTGAAGGCCGGTTAGAGCTTGCGATGATGGCGATCCTGTTGGCGGCGTTTCTGGACGCGCTCGACGGGCGGCTTGCGCGGCTGTTGAAGGGGACCAGCCGGTTCGGCGCTGAACTTGATTCGCTGACCGATTTCGTGAACTTTGGTGTAGCGCCGGCCCTGATCCTCTATCAGTCATCCTTGTCCACGCTTGACAATCTGGGGTGGATTGCAGCGTTGCTTTACGCGATCTGCGCCGGTCTTCGACTTGCGCGCTTCAACGCGGCGCTTGACGAACCGGTAGAGCCCTACCGGATCCATTTTTTCACGGGCGTTCCCGCCCCGGCTGGCGCTTTGTTGGCCCTTCTGCCCATGTATTTTGCCTTGCTTGGCGGCCGCTGGCTAACCGAGCTTCCATTGTTTGTCGCCGGCTACATCGTGGTGATCGGACTGTTGATGGTGTCCAGTCTGCCGACGCTTTCCGGCAAGAGATTTGGCGCACGTCTGCCTTCCGACAGCGTCCTGCCGATTATGGTGGCGGGTGCCGCGCTGATTGCGCTGCTCGTCGCGTTCACGTGGCACGTCTTGATCGCGTTGTCGCTGCTCTATCTCGCGTTGCTTCCCGTGGGCGTGATGCTTTTCCGTCGGATGGCCGCCGGGTACGACCCGACCGCGATCAACCCATTGGATCAATCATCAAGCGACGCGGCGTCTTCCCATGCGTCTGACCAGTGAGTTTGTCGTTTCCGCCCTGATCCGCCGGGTTGAAGCTGCGGGGGCCTATGCGGCTATCGTGCGCCAGGGCGATGCCACGGCGGGCGCGATATTCGTTATGGTATTGGGTCGAGCGGGGGAAGCGGCGCTTTACGGTCCGGCGCCCGCCTACCTGGTGGATATGGACCATATGCCCGCAGACGCGGCGCTGACGGGCAATCGATTGTTTGTACAGACGCCCCTTGAGCCTGCAGATGAGACCTCCGCAAAAACCGCTCTCGATCGCGAAGCGCGAATGGATCCGGATTTGTGGGTCGTCGAGATCACCGATCGGGCGATGCGCAGTTTTTTGCCGGTCGTTCAGCCCGACTAGCCCGTGCGGCTGAAGGGCTCAGCTGTATCGTCCAAACGAGACGCGTTGGTCTCAAGGTGTGATTCGCCACGCGCGCCGACCAGCAACTCTCGTCGCCCGGAGGGCATCGTCTGAGCGGCCTCGACCAGTTGCCCATCGCGCATGGCTGTCACGATGTACAATGCTGTGCTTTCCGGCAATGCCTTGAAGCGGTCAACCAGCGCGAAGGTATCGCGCGGTGAGCCCGTCAGCCCAACTTTGCTAAGGATAACCATGCGGGCGAAAGCGGTGGTTGAAAGTCCTGCAGCGCGTGCCAGCACCATCAATGCATCGCCATCGGCCTCATCGAGAAGCTTGCGAACCAGATCGGTGGGCAATTCGAGGGTTTCCGAAAACTGCTGCGCGAGTGGCTCCGCCTCCCGACGCTCAATGATTGTCAGGAAGCTCAAATCCGCTTGATTTCTTGTTGGATCAAGCGCGCGCCGTGCGTCCGCCATCGTTGTTGGCGGGCAGTCGCTGTTCAACCGTGTGAGGATGGCCTCGCGGCCCGCTTTATCGAGCTTTGCGTAAGACCGTGCTTCCGCCATCGGTGATGAGTGTGGTGCGCTTTGTGGAGCCGGGATCGGTATGGGGTAGGGCTGGTCGGCCGGCTCGGGACCCTCAATTATGATTGGCGGCGTATACGCACCAAGCAGGTCCGGTGCACCCTCGCGCACAATGTCGTGTGCCGGAAGGTCTGCCACGTCCTGGAAAAGGTCGCCGCCTTCCACCAAGGTCGAGGGGTAATGCGCCCGATCTTCCTCGACCGGTGCGAACAGATCAGCCTCGGACCAGTCTGTCTGACCATCTTCTGTGACGTCGGTCGACCCTCGCCCGCCGATTTCCAGATGATCTGGCCGTTGATCGAGCAGCGCCTCAATCACCGTGCGCTCGCCAGTCGCGATCATCATGGTGATATGCTCTGGCTGAAGAGGATGATGGAGAACCAGAAGCTCCAGCAATTCGGTGTTCTTACGCTCAATGAGTGCAGCTACTGCCTCGTCGCTCAGTGCGCAGGCCCTTATTAGGGTCTGTGCCGCGCGGTCACTGCTTCGTGCCAGACGATCAGCCAGTCCCACCTGCAGATCGTCGCGGGTGGCGACCGCCTTGGCGAGCGTTACGAGCGCCTCTTCATCTGCCATCCCGATAAAACCATGCGCCAGTGCTGTCAGCCGCTCCAGCTCATCGACGCGCCCCGGTGGTGTCAGAGCCAGCAGCGTCGAGACAGCATAAAGCATGCCTTTGGGGCCGCTTGTCTCAACGGTCGGGTGATTGGCAGGCAAGGTGGCGGTAGCCGTGACGGGTGGAGAGCCTTTGGCGGAACCCCCTTGCTCTCCGGACAGGTCATCGCGTTCGCCCGCAAGCGCAGATGGTGCATCATCACCGCGATCGGGTGGCGCATACATCAGCGTCTCATTGGTCATGGTCTAAAAGGGCCCGAGCTACCGCACACACATGCCGCGATCGACTGAAATCGCAGCACCCTTCTTGTATGCCCGCCGACCGTTAGCAAACGTTTAACCTTGCCACGGTCTTAATGCTTCAACTTGGCCCTATGGATCCGAATCGGCAGCCGCTGATTTCACCCCAGATGAAGCTGTGGGCCGCGGGCGTTTTGCGATTGGTGAGTGAAGCACGTGTCTACAGGTTCCGCGCGATCAAACTCGGGTATCCCGGTTTCAGGTGATGGCCACGCTATGGCTCGTGCTGCCCAAATCGTGAGCCTTGACGGTGAGCGCGCCATACGCGGCGCGCGCAGTGACAGGCGCGAGGTTTTTCCCAGTGGGCACAGTGCGTCGATCCACTTGTTCACCGGCGTCCAGATCGTCCGAGAAGCCGGGGCTGATACCGGCCTGGTCGGCCATGAGGACGGATAGCGCCGGTCCGGCGCATCATCGGCTAACACTGTTAGAAATGCTGGGCGGCAAGAGCCATTTTAGGGGCCTTGGCGTCGTGATCGCAATGGCCGCAGCCCTGTCTGCGGCCGCGTGCTCACGCCCGGGAGATCTGGGTCGCGAACGCCCCAGCGTGATCAACGATCAGGTCCTCCCGGTTGCTGGCTACTGGAGCACACGGTTTGCGCGAGAGCCGGTCTCCCACTTCAATTACACAGATGACGAACGCTTGCTGCGCAATCTGGGCTGGACGCTCGTCGCCCCCGCCCATGCCGAGGACTGGTTGGGTCGAACAGCCGCTCAGCTGCAACGTGCGGAGATCGTGCGGCGGCTTGACCTGATCCTGCCGCCCGAACGCTACGCTCATTTGCTGTCCGGCGCGCACTACCGGTCAAGCGATGTACGCTATGCGCGCCTCGCCGATGATGCCGCCAAGGATATGGCGGCCATTGCCCCTTATTTTGCGGTTGTTCAGCGCGTACGGGACGCCGATCGCCGCCGGTTAGCCGCGGTAATGGCTCTGGGCGACATAGAACCGGGCGAACTGACCGCGGCGTATGGGCGGATCTCTGAAAATCAGCGACAGTTCGCTTGGGTTAAGCGCGCCCTCCTGTTCCGCCTGTACGCGTATCGCTATGCCCTCGACCGGCTGATGATCGAAACACCATCAAGCCAAGCTGACCTGGTCATCGAGCGCCTTCATGCCTTTGAGGTGATGATCCTGGAGGCGCTGGAGCTTGATCAGCGGTTTGCCGCCGGCCTCGATGCGCCAATCGCGTCGCCATCTCAGCCTGTCGATCTGATGGCGCTCGTCACCAAGGCCTGATCGCGGGCGGCGGTTCGCCGGGCGTCACTCGCTAGGCGGGGTCGCGGCCGGTGTATCATTCTGCTGGATTGGCCGCGGCACCGGCGAGGGAACGCCTTCACGGCGCCTTTGCGGTTGTTGCGACTGCGGCGCGTCCGGCTCTGTCTCAACCGGCGGAACAAACGAAAACGTTGCGAGTTCGCATACCGTTTGCTCCAGATCGTTGCGCAGCGCCGGGCGAAGGGCTTCGAACGTTGCCAAGCCCGATATACGCGCAAGGCCGCGCGGTTGGTCCATCTCCACGATCAGCGCGTCCGGTGAGATCACGGCGCCCCGGGCGTTCAGATCAGTCGCAGCTTCAGGCGTCATGACGATCAACTCCAATCGTCCACCACTCGCCGCACGATGGTTGACTGATCCGACCACCAGGCCGCTGGGCGTATGCACCGAAATCGACCAGAAAGGCGCATCCAGCTCGCCTGCGACCCTGACGGCTCCGTCTTCAAGGTCGAAAGCGCAGTAGGCTGTGTCCTGCCTTGCGTCACCAAAGCGAAAGCGGCTTGCGATCGCCCCGTCGGAATCGCTGAAAAAGGCCGGTCCATCCTCCCCGGCTGGGAGGATCGTCTCGATCTGAATGGCCCGGCCGATGGTTGGTAGCGCAAAGACCACCAGAAGGTGTACCAACGCGGCCACCGCAAGCGTGGTCCCCGCCCATATGCTGAACACAGAGAGCGATGTCTTTGTATCATCAGTGTTTTTCGGGTTGCCGCGCGCCATCGTGAACCCTTAGCAGTCCGGGTTGTCCGTGCCGACCGATATGGTCGGCAGAGCGGCCGCGCCACTGTCCGGTGCTGTGCTTATCGCGCCATCGTAGACGTGCAGGACAAGGCTGACCGGCTCCTGCGTGCGCAACAGGAGCGTGTTCGGCGTGCGCGGGCTGGGTCCGATCGTCAGGTCGAACCCGCCGTCACTGCGGTAGACGATATCCCGGCTATGCACTGTCGGTGCGGTGTTGCGACGGACCGCCAATGGGCTGCCGTCGCTTGTCGGCAGGCCATCCGGCGCAAGGATCGACAAGGTCCATAATCGGGCGATTTCCACCTCACCGGACAAGAGGACGGAACAGTCCGGCCTTATGGCTCGGCCATCTGACGATGTTGTCGCGACAAACCGCAAACCTTCCGCTGTCCCCGGCGGCAACTGACCGGAACTGGCGATATAGGCATGAGCGTACGGGTCGGCGGCTGAGTCGCCAACCGCCCGCACAGCCTCCCACGGACCGATGCGGATCATGCCGGTTGGTTTGATGGTTTGGCTTGCGTAGATCGCCGAGGCGGTTCCCAAAATCGCCGCCGTCAGCGCGACCGACAGGAGCCACAGCAGCCGCGACATGGCCTCAGTTGGCTTGCTCTGCTTGAGGCGTAGCCGATCCGAAGGTGCCGATTGCCTCTTCGGTTGCGCCGTCATCGGTTGGTGCGGCGGCGCGCCCCGGCTCCATCGGACCAAACCGTTGAGCAACGCCTTCAAGCACCAGCGTCAGCCCACTGGACAAATCACGGTCGGCATTTTCATCGATCTGCGTTGCTGCGTCCGCGACCTGCAGCTCAACCCGGTTTTCGATCGCGACATCTATTCCGGGCATAGGCGGTGGGGCAATTCCTCGGTGCGCTGCCTGCATGATCGTTTGCCACGTCATGGCCGGCAGCCGCCCGCCGGTCAGGTTCCGGGTGGTACTGAAATCATCATTGCCGTACCAGACGCTTGCCGTATACCGGCCGGTGTAACCGATGAACCAGGCATCGCGGTAGGCCTGGGTGGTCCCTGTCTTGCCTGAGGCGGTGATACCGGGGAGCTGAGCGCGCCGCGCCGTACCGGCGTTGATCACCTGATTGAGCATCTGGTTCATACCGCGAGCGGTCTGCGCAGCGATGACACGCGGCTGGCGCGGACCGTCTTCAGCACGCGACCAGACAACCTCGCCATCAAGGGTGCGCATCTCTCGCACCCCGTAACCTGTCGCGCGGTAGCCGCCATTGGCGAGCGACGCATAAGCGCTGGCCATGTCGAGAACCGTCACTTCCGCAACGCCGAGCGGCAAGGGCCGGCTGATGGGAAGCTCCGAACGAATGCCCATCTCATGGGCTGTATCGACGATCCGGTCGCGACCGATTGCTTCGGCGATACGCACCGGGATGGTGTTGATCGAGCGGGCAAGCGCCCGTTGAAAGGTCACCCGACCGGAAAAACTGCGGCCGTAGTTGCGCGGGCTCCAGCCTCCGATGTTGATCGGGCCGTCTACCATGACCGATTGCGGCGAATAACCGTTCTCAAGCGCGGCGGCGTAGACAAACGCCTTGAACGCCGATCCGGGCTGGCGCAGGGCATGGACGGCACGATTAAACTGACTGCGGCCATAATCGCGACCACCGACCATGGCGCGCACCGCGCCATCATTTTCCATCAGGACGGCCGCCGCCTCGCTGACCCGGTAAGCTGAGCCTTGCGAATTCAGATTGGTCAGAACGGCCCGCTCGCTCGCCGCTTGCAGCGCTGGGTCGAGCGTTGTTGTGACCTCCAAAATGCGCGCGCCTGGCGGTGCTATGGCGACGACTTCCTCGTAGATCCAATCAAGGAAGTGGTTCGGTGCATCTTCGGTTTCGCGCAAAACCGCGCTCGCCGGATTGAGTTTTGAGAACAGAATTTGGCCGTCTGTCAGGAAGCCCGCTTCGACCATATTGTCGAGCACTTCGGAGGCACGCAGCCGTGCGGCGGCGAGGTTACGGTGCGGCGCGAAACCTGCCGGGGCTTTGTACAGTCCCGCCAGCATCGCGGATTCGGCGAGGGTGAGGTCGCGCACATCCTTATCGAAATAAAAATCGGCGGCCGCCACGACGCCAAACGCACCCCCACCCATATAGGCGCGATCAAGGTAAAGCTTCAGAATCTCATCCTTGGTGAGGTTGGCTTCGAGCCAAAGCGACAGAAACGCCTCCGTGATCTTGCGCATCAAAGTGCGCTCGTTCGACAGGAAAAGGTTTTTCGCCAGCTGTTGGGTGATCGATGAACCACCCTGAACAACGCCGCCTTCGCGAACGTTGGCGATCAGCGCGCGAAACGTGCCAACAAAATCGATGCCAAAATGCAGGTAGAAGCGACGATCCTCGGTGGCAAGCGTCGCCTGGATCAAATGATCGGGAAGCTCTTCCAGCGGCACCGTATCGTTCAACAGGACGCCGCGACGCCCCAACTCATTGCCGTTGCGGTCGAAAATCGTGATCGCAAAATTGTTCTGCGTCCGCCAATCTGTGTCGAGTTTTTCGAACGCTGGAATGGCCAGAACAAGCGCGAAAACCGCTCCGATAACCCCGAAAGTGGCCACTTCGTCGAGCACTTCGACGGCAAAGCGGCGCGTCCCACGCACCTTGAAGAGGTCAAAAAACGACCGTACCGCCATCAATCCAGTCGCCAGGAACCGGCGCAACTTGAATAGGCCGGTATCGAGCGCTGCATCGATTTCAATGGGCGACACCACCCCGGTCTTCGGCTCATATTTCACCGGATCGGGGACACGATAAGCCGGATCATCGTAATCGATGCCACTGGGCTCGATCGGATCTCGCTCATATCGGTTCTGGTCGTCTGATTGGCTCATTATCGGCTGGGCACGATTATGTTGAAGACGTCAGCATGGCAAAAGCGTTGAATTTCGCTTCTCAGGGTCTACAGAAGAGCAAACAAGGTTCCAAGGCTCCAACGGTCGCACCACGCGACTTTTCTGCGCCATGGTGAAGTGCTGTGACGGATATCACGCAAAACAGGGCAATTCGCACCGTGAGAGCGACCGCAAAACAACAGGCAAGCCCGTTTGAACCCGGCGGTGGGCCCGAAAAGAGCGGCGCAGCCCCGCGCGATGACTGCACCCAAAGCGCCGACCCTTCATCGCAGCCGCAAGGCTCGGACAGCTTCGGTCATGCAGATGAACAGGAAAATCGGCAAGCAAAGCACCGCCAAGCAGCCCCGCGACCGAGGCATGATGCGCCGTTCTGGGAGCGTTTGTCGCTTGAAGAGATGAGCACCAAGCAGTGGGAAAGCCTATGTGACGGTTGCGGGCGATGCTGCCTGTCGAAACTCGAGGATATCGACACAGGTGCCATCGCGTTTACGTGCGTCAGCTGCACATTGCTCGACACGAGGACTGGAAAGTGCAGCGATTATGCCAATCGATTCCAGCGTGTGCCCGACTGTCTGGCGATCACGCCGGAAATGGCGCGCACCTCGCCCTGGCTGCCCCCAACCTGCGCTTATCGGCGGCTGGCAGAAGGGCGCGGGCTCGCCTGGTGGCACCCGCTGATCTCGGGCGACCCCGAGACGGTCAAGCTCGCCGGGGTCTCAGCGGCTGGACGCGTGTTCAGCGAAGACGATATCGACGAAGACGACCTTGAAGGCTTCATCGTCAACTGGCCCGACGATGATGTTCCGGATCAGCCGTGAACACCCGTGATCTGGTGCTGCGGGGGCCGTTGCTTACGGTTGTGAGCAGAAAATAGGAAAATAATCCTTGACCACCGCGCGGTGATCGGTTATACATCTGACATCATCGCAGAAGTGGGCTAGCCGACCGACGGAGGGCGCCAGAGAACGCGATAATCTCAAAATTATGAAGATTGCCAAAGCGACCACGCCAGACGTCGGTCGCTTTTTTTGTGCCTGCTGCAGGGCCGTTTGCGCTGCGCTGCGCGGGGCCGAGGAGACTGTTTGATCGACATGGAACCCGAGCAGCCACGGCCGGAACCTCTCAGTGGCAAAGACAAACTGTCGAGCGCGGGAACACGTCCCGTGGAGTCGGAAGCGGCTGAGGCGGATGATGATGTGCAAGACTGCGCCGACGATCGGCTCGCCGAAGACGATGAGGATGGCTGGCGGCGGCTGCGCTATGAGTACGAGCACGGTACTGAAGCCGTCATCAAGCTGCAAGAACTCTACAAGGTCAGTAAGGACCGCCTGTATCGCCGCATGGCGCATGAGGGCTGGGCCCAGCGGCGTAGCGCGGCGGACCCGCGTTCACGGCAGCCGGTGAGCGCTCAACCATTTGCAGCGCTCGAAAAGCGAGCGGAATTGGCCGCGCGGCTGTTCCACACGCTGGAAGAGCACATCATTGCGATCGAAGCTGAAAGCCTCGCCCACGATGCAAGCCACGTGGAGCGTGATGCCAAGGCCCTGACTGCGATGGCGCGCGCCCTCGATCAGCTCAGCGACATGTTGGAGCAAGCCGACCGCTTGGCTGACGAAAAGCGCACGACTACGGCCAAAACCGAGGATAAGGAGATCGATAACGATGCCTTCCGCCACCTTCTTGCGGAACGCCTTGATCGCCTCAGCGAAGCGGAAGATGAGCCCGCAGATTCTGGGCAAGCTGAACAATGAGGAAGTGCTGCGGCTCTACTTCGATTGGGACGCTTGGGCGCGGCCCGATCAGCGACCGCCGCCGAAATCCTGGCGTACCTGGATGCTCATGGGGGGCAGGGGAGCGGGCAAGACGCGTGCGGGCGCCGAATGGGTGCGCGGCGCGGTCGAAGGCCGGGATGGCTACGCCAGCTCCGCCTGCGGGACCATCGCTTTGGTCGGCGAGACGTTCGCTGATGCTCGAGAAGTCATGGTTTCGGGGGTGTCGGGGCTGCTGTCGATCGCACCGCCTTGGAGCCGCCCGCGTTATGAGGCAAGCCGCAAGCGGCTTGTCTGGGACAATGGCGCGGTGGCGCGGCTGTATTCCGCCGAAGATCCGGAGGCACTGCGCGGCTCGCAATTCGACGCGGCATGGTGCGATGAAATTGGAAAGTGGAGGCTGGACGAGGCCACTTTCGATCAGCTCGCTTTGGGGCTTCGGCTTGGCAGCAATCCGCGCTGCGTGGTGACCACAACTCCGCGACCGACGCCGCTGGTGAAACGGCTGATGGCCGATCCGTCCTGCGTTGTCAGCCGGGCGCGCACCGCAAGCAACGCGGCCTTTTTGGCTGACGGTTTCATGAAGGCGCTGGACGAAGCCTATGCGGGCTCGCGGCTTTACCGCCAGGAGGTCGATGGTGAGTTGATCGAGGATCGCGCCGATAGCCTGTGGTCGCGTGAACAGATCGATGCGGCACGGCTCCATGAGCCACCGGCGGTCGGCAGGATCATCGTTGCGGTCGACCCGCCGGCTTCGTCGCACAGCCGCTCCAACGCGTGCGGGATTGTTGCCTGCGGCCGCATGGAGGATGGCGGCTTCGCTGTCTTGGCCGACGCGACACAGGAGGCGGCGCGGCCAGAGGTCTGGGCGAGGGCGGCGGTTGCGCTGTTTCGTTCGCTGGAGGCCGATCTGGTCGTCGCGGAGGCCAATCAGGGAGGCGACATGGTCCGTGCGGTCCTCGCAGAAGCGGGCGTCGACATTCCCGTCAAATTGGTACGCGCCAGCAAAGGCAAGTGGCTGCGCGCCGAACCGATTGCATACCTGTATGCCCAGGGCCGTGTGCATCATGTCGGGGCCATGGCGGCTTTGGAGGATGAGATGCTCGACTTCGGGCCAGATGGTCTGTCGGTGCCCGGCCGCTCACCAGACCGGCTCGATGCGCTGGTCTGGGCGCTGACCGAACTCGGCGGGGCGCGGCAGCCGCCGCGCCTACGAACAGTCTAGGCCAACCGCCGCTTTTTGAGAGAAGGAAACCCAATGCTGTTCAACCGTGCGCAAAAGGCGCAGCGGGATCGATCTCCCGCGCCCGATGAGACGCGCAGCGCCCCGCCACTGTCCCGGCCCAGCCTGCCGAGTTTCGGCTTCCTGTCGCCAGGCACGCCGATCTGGACCGATACGGGTTACGCCTCGCTCGCCCGGCAGGCCTATTGCCGCAACCCGGTTGCCTACCGGTCTGTGCGGCTGGTGGCAGACGCTGCGGCAAGCGTGCCTCTGGTCCTGCGCGGCCGCGAGCATGAATACACCGACCATTGGCTGCTCGATCTTATCAGCCAGCCCGGTTCGCACCTGTCTCGAACCGCCCTTATCGAGACGATCGTGGCGCACCTGATGCTTGAAGGAAATGCCTACCTGCTGGGCGCGTTCCACGAGGAAAAGCCCTGCGAATTGTATCCGCTACGGCCGGATCGGGTTCGGGTCGTGGCTGGCAAAGACGGATGGCCGGCCGGCTATCGTTACAGCGCAGGCGAGACGTCAGTCGAGTTCAAACCTGACCCGCGGACCGGAATGATGCCTGTGGCGCATATTCGGCTGTTCCACCCGCTTGACGACCATTACGGCCTTGGCTGCCTCGAGCCGGCGCGGGCGGCAATAGACCTTCACCAGGGTGCGAACAGCTGGAACAAGGCGTTGCTCGACAACGCCGCCCGGCCATCCGGCGCGCTGGTCTACACCGGCGGAACGGGGCATCTGGACGCGGAAATGTTCGAGCGTCTGAAGAGCGAATTGCAGTCCACCTATCAGGGTGGCGAGAACGCCGGAAGGCCGCTGCTGCTCGAAGGCGGGCTCGAATGGAAGCCCATGTCGCTATCGCCCAAGGAAATGGACTTCTTCGAAGCGCGCCATGGCGCGATGCGCGAGATCGCGCTCGCTTTCGGGGTGCCGCCGCTGCTGTTGGGCCTGCCTGGCGACAACACCTACGCCAACTTCGCCGAAGCGCAGCGTGCATTGTGGCGACAGACGGTTCTTCCGCTCCTGGGGCGGGTGCTCGATGGCCTTACTCACTGGCTCGCACCATTGTCGCCCTCAGAGCGGCTGGAGTTGCGCCCCGACCTCGATGCCATCGAAGCGCTGTCGGTCGAACGCGAAGCGCTTTGGAGGCGCGTCGCGGCGGCGGATTTCCTGACTGATGCCGAGAAGCGCCAGGCGGTCGGCTACGGCGCTGTGCCGGCATCTGCGGAAGCCGACCGTGAACACGAGCAAACCCTTGATTGAGCGGCTCGCAGCGCTGCTGGGCTCGGAGGGCGATGTGGGACACATCGCCCTTTTTTTATGGGCGGCTAGCGCATCGGCGCTCAGCGCACTTCTGGTCCGCGATCTGGCGCAAACCACTGCACGCTACGAAGCGTTCGTGATGGCGATCGCGCGGCTCAACGCGCTTCTCGCTTCGCAGCCGCGCACCCGTGGCGACGATATTTCGGCGGCGCAAGCAGATGCGGCCAACACCTTTTTCTTCGGCGACAAAGGAGACGACTGATGCGCTCTCTCACGAACCGCAGGCGATCTGCTCGCGGCAAACCCCTTCCCAAGCCCGGCCGCCGTGCCACCGCAGCCAGGCGGTCCGCCTCGCCGGAGGCCGCGAGTGTCAACGCCCTGTTCGAGGACTTCGCACGCAATCTCGCCCGCCGACTGGTGCTCGAAAACGCAACTCGGGGCAACGCAAAGGGGGGTGTTCGATGAGCCTGACCATAGATGGCGTGGACAGCCAAAGCCTCGCCGTTGCCGCCCCGGTGACAGCGCTTCCAATCAGCGGCTATGCCAGCCTGTTCAGCGTTCCTGATCTGTCCGGCGACCGTGTCATGCTTGGAGCCTTCACCCGCTCTTTGCAGGCGCGAGGCCCTTCGGGCATTCGCATGCTGTGGAACCACGACCCCGCCGAGCCAATTGGCGTGTGGACCGCCATCTACGAAGACGCGCACGGGCTTCGTGTCGAAGGCCGCCTGACTGCAAACGTGGAGCGCGCCGCGTCGCTGAGCGCGCTGATTGCCGATGGTGCCGTCGATGGCCTTTCGATTGGTTTCCACACGGTGCGCGCCGACAAGGCAGCCGGTCGCGCTGGCCGGCGCCTGATTGAAGTCGACCTGTGGGAAGTTTCCCTCGTTGCGTTTCCCATGCAGCCCGGCGCCAGGCTCGACCCGCTACGCCTAGGAGCCGGAGGATATGCCGTGCCCAGCTGACATTCGACCCCGCCAACCTCCCCAGTCCGAGGCAATGCGCGTCGGACATCGATCCATCCCAAAGAGGATTCCTAATGACCAACTCCCACAAACCCCAGGAAACCAAAGCCCTGTCCAGCAGCACGACAAGCGAGACCGGCCTCGTCTCATCAATGATGGAGGCGCTGGCCGCTTACCGCGACACCAATGATGCGCGTCTCGAAGCCCTCGAAAAGCGAGGCGCGTCGGACGTTCTGTTTGATGACAAGTTGGCCCGCATTGATTCCGTTCTGGATGATGCGACCGACCGTCTCAATGCGCTCGCATCCGCAAGCCAGGGCCTTGCTACCAAGGCTCAGCGCCCATCGCTTGAACTTCAAACCAACGGCCAACCGCGGTCCGAGCACACGGCCGCGTTCGAGCGCTACGTCCGTGCGGGCTCAACCGCAGGCTTGCAGCTCAAGGCGATGGAAACCGGCACCGACGCCGATGGCGGCTACCTCGTCCCGCACGAAGCGGAGACAGCAATCGGCGAGAGCATGCGTGTCCTTTCGCCGATGCGCACGATCGCATCGATCCGCCAGGTTTCCTCCTCCGTCTTTCGCAAACCCGTCGCGACCGATGGTTTTGATGCCGGTTGGGCCGCGGAAGACGCAGCCCGCCCAGAGACAGGCTCTGTCACGCTGTCCGAGATCGCCTTTCCGACCATGGAGCTTTACGCCATGCCTGCCGCGACGGCTGCGCTGCTCGAAGACGCCGCGGTCGACATGGATATGTGGATCGCCAGCGAGGTTGACGCCGCCTTCGCTGAACAGGAGTCGGCTGCTTTCGTGACCGGAAATGGCACGACCCAGCCGCTCGGTCTTCTGTCCGTTCCGACCGCCGATGAAGCGAGCTGGACATGGGGCAACATCGGGACGGTCTCGACCGGTGTTGACGGCGATTTTCCCGCCGCCGACCCTTCGGAGGTGCTGATTGATCTGGTGTACGCGCTGAAATCGACCTATCGCCAGAACGGTACGTTCGTCATGAACCGGTCGACCCAGGCAACGTTGCGCAAGATGCGCGACGCAGATGGAAACTACATCTGGACGCCACCGGCATCGGCGGGCGCGCAGGCAGCGCTGCTCGGTTTCCCGGTTGTCGAAATGGAACATATGGCCACCATCGGCTCCAACTCGAAGTCGATTGCGTTCGGCGACTTCCGTCGCGGCTACCTCATCGTCGACCGGATTGGAACGCGGCTGTTGCGCGATCCGTACTCAAGCAAGCCGTACGTCCTGTTCTACGTCACCAAGCGCGTGGGCGGTGGCGTTCAGGACTTCGATGCCATCAAGCTCCTGACCTTCTCGGCCGCATAACCCTCCTCCCGGGGATATGCCCGAGCCTGCGAACGGCCCGCCTTCGATTGTGAAGGTGGGCCGTTTGCGTTGATGCGTCCGCCGCTTCCGGGCGGTCGAACCGATCCTTCACCCTGAATCTTGGAGTGTCTTCATGACGCTTGTGCAGCTGACAAGCCCGTCGGTGGAGCCTGTCGCCCTTTCCGATTTCAAAGCCCATGCGCGCATCGACAACGATGAAGAGGACGCTCTGATCGCTGCTATGCTGCTCGCCGCCCGTGCTCATATCGAGACGCTGTCGGGCAAGGTTTTCGTCACCCAGACCTGGCGCATCATTGCTGACGAGGTGCCGCCCGATGGGCGGATCTCGTTGCTGTTGCGTCCGATCCAGTCGATTGACGCAATTACGGTCTATGACAGTTCCGGATCGCCGACGTCGCTCGAGCCAGAAGATTGGCTTGGCGATCTCGGTGGGCGCTGGCCGAGGCTGATGCTCCGCCGTCCCGCTGCGACGCGTATGCGCGCAATGAACGGCATCGAGATTGATGTCACGGCAGGGTATGGCCCATCGGGCTTCGATGTTCCTGCCGTCCTACGGCACGCCGTTGTGATGCTCGCAAGCCATTGGTACGCGCACCGCGCTACCGGTTTTGACTTTACCGCAGCGGGCGAGCCGGACGGTCTTTTCGATCTTATTGAGCCATACCGGGAGATCAGCCTATGAGCCCGGTTGCATCATCGGTCGACCCCGGCGCGCTTGATGTGCGGATGGAGGTTTTGTCGGCCACCCGAACCGACGATGGTATGGCGGGAGGAACCGTCAGCTACGCGGCTGTCCGCTCCGTCTGGGCGCGTTTTGAGGACGCTGCACCGGCAATCCGGACCCGCGCACCTGTGCATGACGCCGGTGCGCGCGGGCTCGTGACCGTTCGTTTGGGGCTCGCGCCAGCGATCGGGGACCGCTTGCGTTTTGAACTGTCTGGTGTGGAACGCACGCTGGCGGTCGATGCGGTTGAGCCGGGCGGCCGCTCCTATCCTTTCGACCGCATCGATGTTCGCGAGATTGATCGCAAGGCGGCGACATGAGCGCGGTTCTTAACGATCTGAAAACCGCGCTGGTCAGCTGGCTGCAAACGCTGCCAGAGCTTTCGGGCTTCACCTTCGCCGACCGGCCCGGGCCGCCATCGGCAAGGCCAACGGTCATGTTGGGCGCCGCTGCCATGCGCCCATGGTCAACCGACACAATGGTCGGTGCGGACTGCGACTGGACGCTGACTTTGCTGACCGAAACGGGTTCGTTTCAAACCGTCCAGGCTGCCGCATCGGCGATCCAGGCGGGCTTTCGAAGCGCCTCCATCGCACCGGTTGGTGCCGTCACGCTTGCCCACAGGGTTACGTCGGTGACCATCGATCATGACAGCGCGCAGGACACCGAGCGAGCGGTGCTGCGGCTCAGCCTTCTTGCCGATTTTGGAGACGATTTATGAGCGCACATGCAGGGCGTACGCTTCTTTTGAAGGTCGATGCCACGGGTTCGCAAAGCTTCCAGACCATTGGCGGTCTTCGAGCACGGACACTCGATCTATCGCAGGACCTGGTGGATGTGACCCATGGCGACAGCACCGGACGCTGGCGCGAGCTCCTCGGTGACGCGGGCCTAAGGAGGGGTCGTATCAGCGGCCAGGGACTGTTTCGCGATGTCGCATCGGACGAGCTGGTGCGCGGTCTTTTCTTTGATGGTGTGGTCGCCCCCTGGCAGGTTGTTATTCCAGATTTCGGAACAATCGAGGGACCGTTTCTAGTCTCGACGCTGGATTACGAGGGTCGGCATGACGATGCCATTACCTTCTCGATGGTGCTTGAATCGGCTGGCGCCCTGACCTTCACAGCACTGCCATGACGGCGAACGGGTACCGCGGCGAGGTCTTTCTCACCCTCGAGAACAAGCCCTACACGCTGGTTCTGACCCTCGACGCGCTGGCGCGACTGGAAGCGCTCTTTGAAACCAATGATCTGTCAGCCCTCATCGCGCGGCTTTGCACGGTGCGCGCCGAGCAGATCGGACCGGTCCTGATCGAAGCCATGGTCGCGGGCAGTTGCGTGGAGCGCGGACAGGCCGTGAAGCTTTTGGAGTTGGGGGCGTCACCCGCAACCCTCGCACGGGCCTATGCCGATCTCATTCGCGCAACCTTCGGCGCATCGTGAGCGCGCCTGTTGGAGAACCGGGCGCGCGACGGCTTGGAACCTGCGACATCGTGAAAGCACTGATTGCCCACCGCCTAGCCGACATCGGCGTGGTCTGGTCTCTGCCGTTCAGAGACGCCTTGCGGGCCGCTGCTGCGGTTCGGGGCACGGGCCTCCAAAGCCCTTCTGTGAACGATCTCGACGCGCTCATGCGCGCATTCCCCGACACTCAATCCGAGAGGCGGCCTGATGCCCTCACCACCTGATGACAATCCCATCACCTCTAGTTTTGCTGCCTCTCTTGGTGAACTCGAAGATGATCTTCTGAGCTTGAGCGGAGCGCTCACCAAGGATCTTGCCAAGGCCCTGATCCAGGGCAAGGAGCTCGACGGACTGCTGCAGTCTCTGGTGCTCAAGCACGCCGATCGCGCGCTTGATCGCTCTTTAGCGCCGGTCTTCGACCTTGTTGGCTCGCTGGGCGAGAGCCTTGTTGGCGCGGTAACGGGCTCGTTGTTTGGCGGCGGGGTCGGGGGACTAGGGGGCGGCACGACGTCCACCGGTTTGGCGTCGTCCGTCGTCAACGTCTCGGTCAACGCGACCGACGCGGCGAGCTTCCGCTCTTCTGAAACCCAGATTGCGTCTTCCCTCGCGCGCGCCGTCGCGCGCGGGCAGCGCGGAACCTAGGAGCTGGCGATGGCTGCATTTCAAGCGTTTCATGACGTGTCGTTTCCCGTGCCGGTGGCGCGCGGCGCACGGGTCACCGCCAAGCGCCAGACCGAGATTGTCACTTTAGGCTCCGGTCATGAAGAACGATCGACCCGGTGGCGGTACGCCAAGAGAACCTTTGACGCTGGCGGTGGGCTGCGCAGCATCGCCGATTTGCACGCGGTCCAGGCATTCTTTGATGCGCGTATGGGGCAACTCTACTCGTTTCGGTTTCGCGACCCGCTCGACAACCGGTCCTGTGCGGTAGAGGGGACGCCATCGGCCACCGACCAACCGCTGGGCGTTGGCGACGGAACAACGACGATCTTTCCTCTGTCGAAAAGCGTTGGCGCCGCACCTGAGCGGCCCGTCCTGTTACCTGTGCCTGGTTCGGTTTCGGTTGCGGTCGATGGTGTCGCGACAAGTGCGTTTTCCATCGGTGACAATGGCGCTGTTGTCTTCAGTACGCCACCGACAGCAGGCGCTGCGCTGAGCGCGGGGTTCCTCTTCGACGTTCCCACCCGCTTTGACACCGACGCGCTGGACATTGATCTGACAGCGTTCCGCGCCGGGTCGATGCCGACAATCCCCTTAATCGAGGTGTTTTTGCGAGAGGCGGCCGATGCGTGATGTTCCTCAGAGTTTACGGGCCACGTTAGGGTCGGGCGCGGCGACGGTCTGCCGTTGCGTGCGCCTTACCCGGACCGATGGCGTTGTCATCGCGCTGACCGACCATGATGCCCCGCTGGAGGTCGATGGCAGCCTTTTTGAGCCATCTGGCGGCTTCGAAGCGAGCGAAGCGACCAGCGCCGTTGGGCCAGTGGTCGGTGAACTCGATCTGGTTGCCGCGATGAGCGACGATCGCTTGAGCACTGCAGACCTTGCAGCGGGTCGCTTCGATGGAGCCAAGGTCGAGATGTTGCTCGTAAACTGGGCTGATCCGGCCGCTTTCCTTCGGCAGACGGATGCAACACTTGGCGATGTCAGCGCGCGTGATGGGACCTTTCACGCCGAGGTTCGCGGGCCATTTGCGGCTTACGACGCCACACGTGGGCGCATCTTCTCCGCGCGATGCGACGCACAGCTTGGTGACGGGCGCTGCGGTGTCGACCTCAACGACCCAGCGCAAACCGGATCAGGCTCCCTTGTGAGCCGGCCGACGCCCAACGCGCTGCGGCTGTCAGGGCTTAGCGGCTTCGCTGCAGGTGCCTTCAACGGCGGCACGGCTCACTGGTCGGGCCAGCCACCTCTGCGCGTCCGTCGCCACCTGATTGAAGACGATGCCGCCATCATTGAGTTGTGGCATGCGCCCCCAAGCACGCCGCAGACAGGCACCTTGGTGACCGTGACCGCCGGCTGCGACAAGCGCTTTGCAACCTGCAGGGATCGCTTCGAAAACGCCGCAAACTTTCGCGGGTTCCCACACATGCCTGGCGATGATTTCGCGCTGTCCTATCCCGCGTCCGACGACGGAAACCTTGATGGCGGAAGCCGCAATGGGGGCGGCTCATGATCGCCGCAAACGACGGCTCCGTGGTGCCCCCCATTCAGCGCGAAGCCTGCAACCGTCAGCTGCGCCAACGCATCGCAGCCGAGGCTGTCCGATGGATTGGCACACCGTACTGCCATCAGGGATCGACCAGACAGGTCGGTGCTGATTGCCTTGGCCTGCTCGTCGGCGTGTGGTCGCAGGTTACCGCGCAGCATTTCAACTTGATGCGGACTGAACAACGCGACTGGGCAAGCCACGCCAAGGGTGAGCCACTGCTCGATGGCCTCAACGCACATCTTTTGCCCATCAATGCCGACCAGGCGGGGGCGGGGGATGTGATCGCGCTGCGATGGCGTGCGCGTTGGCCCGCGTCACACCTAGCCATCCTCATGGGCGATGGCTCGATCATCCATGCGTACGAGGGCGGACGGGTCGTCCGCTCCAACGTCAGCGCGTGGCGAAGCAACATCGCCGCCATTTTCCGTTTTCCCAACACCACAAACTTGGACCACTAATCCATGGCAACACTTCTGCTCGGATCGCTTGGCGGTGCAATTGGCGGCGTATTCGGTGGCCCGATAGGGGCGGTGCTCGGCAAAGCGATTGGCTCAACGCTCGGCAATGTCGTCGATCACCAGCTATTTGGCGAGGACATCAGACGCGAGGGCCCGCGGCTCAAGAACCTTGATGTGCAGACGTCGACCGAAGGTGCAGGCATTCCAATCGTTTACGGTCGCGCGCGCCTGTCCGGGCAGATGATCTGGGCAACGCGTTACGAGGAAGAAGTCACGACCACCAGCAAGAGCACGGGTGGCAAAGGTGGAGGACCGAAGGTCAAAACGACCACCTACAGCTACTACGCAAATTTCGCGATCGGCCTGTGCGAGGGAACCATTGGGCGGGTTACGCGGGTCTGGGCGGACGGCAAACCCCTCGATCTCGAGAACATCGTCATGCGCGTTCATGACGGTCGCGACGATCAAGCTGCCGACCCGCTCATTGAATCCAAGGAAGGGTCAACTCCTGCTTATCGCGGTCTGGCCTACGCTGTTTTTGAGCGCATGCCGCTCGAAGCTTTCGGCAATCGTATCCCGCAATTGGCATTTGAAGTCGTTCGCCCGATTGGCGCGTTGGAGCCGCTCGTCAAAGCCGTCACGATTATCCCTGGTGCGACTGCATTCGGTTATGATCCCGAACCGGTATCCCAAAAAATAAGCCGCTCAGAAACGGTCGCAGAGAACAATCACAACCCTTACGCACGCAGTGACTGGGAAGCATCGCTCGACGATTTGCAGAGCCTGTGCCCGAACCTCGAACGCGTTGCGCTCATTGTGGCATGGTTCGGCGACTCCCTCGATGCAGCCACCTGCACAGTCACGCCCCGCATAGAAGATCGGACCCGAAAACTCACGAAGAAGTGGTCGGTTGCTGGCGTCAAAGCCACGTCTGCCCTTGAGGTGTCCCGGCACGAAGAGCGCGCCGCGTACGGCTCGACTCCTGATGATGCGTCAGTCCTTGCGGCCATCGCTGATCTTAGGGCTCGGGGGCTAAAGGTCACTCTGATGCCGTTCATCATGATGGATGTGCCGGAGGATAACGTCCTGATCGACCCATACACAGGCTCAGTCGGCCAGAAGGCCTATCCGTGGCGCGGGGAAATCACCGTTTCGCCCGCTCCGGGTCTGGGCGGTACACCGGATGGTACAAGCCTGACCCAGCCGATGATCGATGCCTTTGTCGGAAACGTAACGGCTTCCGATTTCGCTGTTGCGAGCGGAAGCGTTTCCTACAACGGGCCTTCAGAGTGGAGCTTCAGCCGCTTCATTTTGCACATGGCGGCATTGGCAAAGGCAGCTGAGGGCGTCGACGCGTTCGTGATGGGTTCGGAGATGCGCGGGATAACCACCGTACGGGATGCCCCCGGAAGCTACCCGTTCGTTGACAGGCTCGTCGGCCTTGCTGGCGAGGTCCGCCAACTCATTGGCGCGGAAACGGTGCTGACCTATGGAGCAGATTGGTCAGAGTATTCAAACCACCAGCCAAACGATGGTTCGGGCGACCTGCATTTTCATCTTGATCCGCTATGGTCGTCGCCTGAGATCGATGTCATCGGCATCGATCAGTATCAGCCGATAACCGACTGGCGGTATGAGAGCGGTCATCTGGATGCCGGTTTGGGGGCCAGCGCGTCGGATCCAGCCGTTATCAAGGCGGGCCTTTCCGGTGGTGAGAACGCTGACTGGTACTACGCCAGCGATGCCGATCGCGAGGCACAAGTGCGCACGCCGATAACCGACGGAGCCTATGGAGAACCCTGGGTCTACAAGTCCAAGGATCTCGTCAGTTGGTGGAGTAACGCCCACCACAACCGTGTGGCTGGCGTCCGGGAAACGCAGCCCACCGGTTGGGTCCCCATGAGCAAGCCGCTGTGGCTCACCGAGTTTGGTGCGCCGGCCACCGATCTTGCCGGCAATCGGCCCTCGGCCTTCCCCAGTGACAAGCCCAGCGCGGACGCGTTGCCGCCATTTTCCCGCGGCGAGCGAGACGATGATGCTCAGCGCGCGATTCTCACGACGGCACTGTCCGTCTGGAGCCAGCAAGGCGGCGCCGAAAATCCGCTTTCTTCCATCGACGGCCGTGCGATGATCGACCCCTCAGCGATCCATCTGTGGACGTGGGACGCGCGACCTTTTCCAACCTTTCCGCTTGCCAGCGATGTTTGGTCGGACAGCGGAAACTGGTATCGCGGCCATTGGCTCAATGGGCGGCTTGGTGCGTCCGGCCTGGCTGACCTGTTGGCTACAATAAATGCGCGCTTCGATCTGCCCGCGCTGGATGTGTCGGGCGCGCGCGGCGTTGTGGAGGGCTACATCTTGCCTGGACCGGCAAGCGCCCGCGGTATCATCGACGATCTGTCCGGTATTTTCGGCTTTCTCGTCCTTCCAGCGGCAGATGGAGCCCGGGTAGCGATGCGCTCCCTCATCGAGCCGGTTGAGCTGATCGCTGATGACTTGGCGGCGCGGAACGAAACCCCGTTGATCCGATTGGGTCAGACCGACAGTCATGATGCTGTCCGCCAAGTCACACTGGGCTTTCGATCGCCGTTTCACGACCACAGGACTGGCATTGTTCGCTCAGACATCCGGCCAGGTCACACGGTGGAGAACCCGCGTTCAGCTGGCCAGGAGCAGGTTCTGGCCTATCCACTAACCCTCGACCCGGCCGTCGCGCAGCCAATTGCAGAACGGATGCTCCATGAGGCGGTGTTGGCCGGTCAGACGCTTGACCTTTCCTTGCCGCCCAGTTGGGCTCATCTTGAGGCAGGTGATTGCGTAGCGATTGCCTACGGTGACGCTGACGCGCCGCTCGTGATGCGGATCAACCGGCTCACAGACGGACAGGTCAGGCGTCTTGAGGCACATGCCGTCGATCCAGGTATCTACCGCCTGGCGCCAACTACTGCCGATCTGCCAACGATCGAGGCGCGCCCGATTTTCGGACCCGTTGATCTGCTGGTTCTTGACCTTCCACCCGCGTCGGCTGAGCGCGCCAATGAGCATGGTGTGTATCTCGCCGCCTACGCCAAGCCGTGGCCCGGGGCAGTAAATATAAGCTTTGAGCCGACCGATGGCACTGGAGAAACAACCTCTGCAAGCGCCGTTCAGCAGCTTTCTCGCCCCTCCAGCATCGGATCGTTGGTTTCATCGCTCCCGGCCGGGCCTGTCAATGTGCCAGATCGATCCTCGGAGTTGATCGTCGATGTTCCGAGCGGGTCTCTGGAAAGCCTCGATGCAACGCGCTTTCTCGAAGGCGGCAATCGCGCAGCGATTGTCTCCGGGGATGAACTTGAGATCATCGCCTATCAGTCCGCCGAGTTGATCGGCGTCGATCGGTATCGTCTTCGAACCTTCTTGCGCGGTCTTGCAGGGACCGGAAAAGCCGCTGGGTTGGGGGCGCCAGAAGGCTCGCGTTTTGTCGTTCTCGATCAGGCCCTCGAGCGCCTCGATTTGCCGCTTGAACAGGTCATGCGTGGCGGCACCATCACGGCAACGCCAGTTCGCTCCGGCCAGTCTGGAGCTCAGCCGGAGCCGGTCAGTTTTGCAGCGGTACCCCGCAGTCTGGAGCCGCTTGCACCAGCCCATTTGAAGGCCAAGAGCGACGGTGCGGATTGGCTCCTAAGCTGGGTTCGATGCGCGCGCGGCCAGTCGGGTGTGTGGTCGCTAGCTGAAGTGCCCTTGGTTGAGGAAACCGAGCTTTATGAGCTTGTCATCACGGTCTCGGGTACGATTGCCCGTACCGAGCGCGTCACAAGTCCATCTTTCCTCTACACGGCTGCGCAGCAATCTGCAGATGGCGTCACCGCTGGCTTCGGGGCCGAGGTCCGTCAGCTCGGCTTTGGCCAGATGCTTGGGGCATCAGCTACGCTAAACGTGGACTTGTAACGCGCACAGTTCCTCGACCTCCAAAGGGCGATGGCGGGCAATAACATCTGATGGCAAGGCTTGCCGGTTGCTGACAGCACTGTTCAGATGGTGTTCATGCGAACCGGTCTATAGGCATCGCCATGAAGCTATCGTTTCCCTCCCTGCACCATTCTTTTGCGACACAGCGACGGCCCGTGCTACGGCTGGTCGCCGCTACCATCGTTGCTGTCGGGCTGAGCGCGTCGACGGTGGGCGCGCAAGGCTGCCTTTCGGGCGCGGAAACGCGCGCGGCCATTGAGAGCGGGCAGGTCATCCCCTTGGCCAGTGTGCGTCAGGCTGCAAATTCACGCGGCTACAACGAGGTTGCCTCTGCGTCACTTTGCGGTAGTGGGGGCAGCATGGTTTGGCAGGTGGTGGGCGTAAACGCGTCGGGCGGCTCGGCTCGGCTGGTCATCAACGCCACCTCCGGCGCTGTCATGTCGGAGCGCTGATCATGCGGCTATTGGTTGTCGAAGACGAACCCACGCTCAACGCGCAACTCAAGCAATCCCTTGTCGATGAGGGCTATGTCGTGGACGTGGCCTTTGACGGTGAAGAGGGCGCGTTTCTTGGTGAAACCGAGCCCTACGATTGCATCATCCTCGATATTGGCCTGCCGCAAAAAGATGGCTTGAGCGTTCTCGAGGACTGGCGCGCAGACAACATCAACACCCCCGTACTCATTCTTACCGCACGTGACCGTTGGAGCGACAAGGTCAAGGGAATGGATGCCGGTGCCGACGATTACGTCGCCAAGCCTTTCCAGATGGAAGAAGTTCTCGCGCGCGTGCGTGCTATAGTGCGGCGCGCGGCGGGTTTGGCCTCCAACGTGATCAGCTGCGGCCCGATCAGCGTCGATCTCAAGGCGGGCCGGGTAACCGATGACGGAAGCGCTGTGCGCCTGACCGCGCAGGAGTATCGCGTCCTCGCCTATCTCCTGACGAAGGCAGACACGGTGGTGTCGCGCACAGAGCTCACCGAGCACATTTACGACCAGGATTTCGACCGGGATTCCAACACGATCGAGGTCTTTGTGGGGCGCCTGCGGAAAAAGCTTTCGGCGAACATAATCGAAACCGTTCGCGGCATGGGCTACCGCATCTCGAAAACCCCTCCAGCTGCATCAGATAGTAGCGGCAGCGCGGGCTAGATGATGTCTAGGGCGGAACCTTCGCACTCGTTGGCACTGAGGCTTGGCGCGCTCGCGGCGGCGGGCTCGTTTGTCGCCTTGGCCATTGCCGGTCTGGTTATGGCTGCGCTTCATCGCGCCGGAGCCGAGCGTGCCTTTGATGATAGACTTGCGGACTTTGTCAGCCAGCTGTTTGCTGACTTCGCCAATGAACGTTTGATCGATGCAACCGCTCACTTCGCCAATCCGGCGTTCGGCCGACCGGGGTCCGGCTGGTTCTGGGCCGTTGCCGACCCGATCAGCGGCGAGGCACGCCTCGCTTCGGCATCCTTGTTCGATCCGCTCCCATCGCCCAGCCCCGAAGATCATGCTGCTAACAATGCCGGGCGCCTACAGACTGCGACCGTCATTACGGCTGGCGATCGCCTGCGCTTGGCCGAGCGTCTGTATCAGCTCGACGGTGAGCCGGTCTTGATCCGGGTTACAGCTCCAACCGAGGGGCTCGACCGCGAGATCGCCGCGTTTCGGCTCGCTCTATTTCTCACCCTCAGCATCATGTGGCTTGTCTTGCTTGCTCTTGCATATTTGCAGGTTCGCATCGGCCTGCAGCCTTTGGCGACGGTCCGCCAGGCGGTTTCGGATGTGCGGGAAGCTCGTGCCTCGCGTGTACAGGGACGTTTTCCAACCGAGGTGAGCCCGCTTGTTGACGAGCTCAATGCGATGATCGAGACCAATTCGGAGGTGATGCAACGTGCACGTCACCATGTGGGCAACCTTGCGCACGCGTTGAAGACGCCACTCGCGGTCATCCTGAATGCCACAAGCGCACCGGCCTCTGAAATAGATGCGACCCAAACCAAGATTCATGCAGTCGCGCGCGATATCGATTCGCGTATCCGCATCTATCTCGACCGCGCGCAGCGCTCGGCAATTCAATCGGTTGCCGGTCAAGCGACGCACATTCTCGAAGTCGCCGAGCCCCTGGTGCGCACTGTGCAGAAGTTGAGCCGCGATAAGTCTTTGGATTTTGCGATTGATATCCAACCGCAGGATCGCGTTCGTGTTGAGCGGCATGATTTCGAAGAAATCCTCGGGAACCTGCTGGAAAATGCGTCGCGACACGCCCACGGCCAAATCCGTCTCAGCAATGATCAATCAAGCGACGACCAGTCGATGACCATCATATCCATAGATGACGATGGCGATGGCTTGAGCGAGCACGATCGCGCCCTCGTGCTTAAACGGGGCCAAAGGCTCGATGAGGCCTCGAAGGGCTCAGGACTGGGTCTCGCCATCGTCCAGGAAATCGCCGAACTGTACGGCGGCGGGTTAGCCCTATCGCAGTCACCTTTGGGCGGATTGCGCGCAAGCCTGACGTTACCGAGCGCTGCCCCAGTTCCGCCGGATTCCCAACGCAATCCACACCGACGCGACTCACATCGCTAAGGTTGGACGCACTCTACCCACCAACCTCAATTGTTCTTCACGGGAGAAAGTGATGACCACCTCGAATACGAATTTCCGCCGCTCGATATCTCTTCGCAATGGCGCCCTTGCGCTCGCGGCTTTGACGGCGCTTGCCGGTTGCCAGTCCTATGGTGGCCCACGCGAAGGTATCGGCGCTCTGGGTGGCGCTGTGGCCGGCGGTCTTGTCGGCAGCCAGATCGGCAGCGGTTCCGGCCAGGTCTTGGCAACCGTTGGCGGCGCTGTGCTCGGTGGTCTGCTTGGCGCGGAGCTTGGTCGCCAGCTCGATCAGCAGGCACAACAGCAATACTACGCCGCGCAATTTCAGGCGCTAGAAACCGGTCGGGCAGGGGCGCCGGTAGCGTGGCAGTCGCAAAACTACAGCGGCCAGGTGGTGCCGGGCCAGCCTTACCAGATCAACAGCACCCTTTGCCGTGACTACACCCACACCGTCTACATTGAAGGTCGGCCTGAGGTGGTGACGGGAACAGCTTGCCGCCAGTCGGACGGCACTTGGCGAAACGTGTAAAACGCGTCGATCAAAACCGGCTGTTAACGCCGTTGTGACAGCGTGGGGCCCAACTGATCCATCGGTTGGACCCCATGTCGAGTGTTTCACACAGCGAAAGCCCGTCACAGGCGCGGCAAGAGCTTGTTTCCCGTCTGAGCAGCTATCTATCTGATTTGTCGGATGACTCACGTCAGATGCTTGTGCAGACGATCGACCGGGCGCGGGCGCGCGGCGAAGATTCGCCGGTCCACGCCATCATCATGGATGCTGTACGAGACGTTCCTCAGCCCGCCGGAAACACCGCACGACCCCTATCAGCAGAGCGCCGTTTTTTCGATCCCGTTGAGCCCTTTCTAATTGGCACCCCCATCGACGAAAAGATCCCTGGGCACGTGGAGCGCAAGTCTCTGCGCTCAATTTGGATTTGGATAACCCGTGATCTTGCCCCGGGACGGCTGGATGGTCCACTGGCAAGCTTGCGCGCAACGGTCGCTGATGATGACCATGATGCGATCAAGGACGCCGCAGCGGAGTTTCGCAAAGCTTTTTGCCAAGCCGCACGGCAAAGCATACGCGAATGCCAACAGCAGCAGGGCTCGCTTGCACGGCTGGAGGCGCAGCTTGGTGGCCCCAACATACTCGCCGATATGCAGGAAACGGTGACGATCTTCGAACAGGATCCGGTCATTTCCGCAATCCTGAACAAGGTTCCCGACCAGATCGTGAGTGGCGAGGCGGCCCTCAACGCCATCATGCGGGCGATGCGCGTTTACGCCAAAGCGCCCGAAGCAAACGCGTTTCTCGGTTTCAGTGCGTTATTGCGGCGGTTTGAAACGCCCTCGGACGTGGTACGCCTCGCCGCACAGATTGCGCAGTCTTCCGATCCTACCCGCATTCGAAAAAGCGCGATGAAGAGTGCAATTGATGCCGCCGTTGCTGCTGTTCGTGTCGAAGCGGATCATCTTGTCCATCTGCTTTCCGAAGATCGAACAATGGCGCGTATATCCGTTGCGCTCAGACGGTTCGATGAACTCACGGCAGCCCTGTCGCGGACGCTGGATGAGAGTCCGAATGATCCTTGGCTACGCGAACTGACTGAGATTCGGGTCGATATCGGCGACCGTATTGGCAAGGAGCTCGAGCCCTTGTTGCACATGGTGCGGAGCGTTGTTGGGGTTGTTGAGATTAAAGGGCGGCAGATTGTTCCCGACGACACGAGCATAGGTGATGCGGTCTTCGGTACGAGCCTCTTCGTGGCAGCGCGTGAAGCACGGGGGTCGCTGGCCCTCAATTCCGCTATTGAGCGGCTCGAGCGAGGATTGCAGAAAATCCTTGAAAATCAGGGAGAACAGGCCATCGATCGCTTGGCAAATGCGTCTGAAACGAATTGGGATGCCGCCCTTGCGCGCTCCCGAGCGGCGGTGTTTCTCTTCAAGGCCTATTTCGGCGGTGAGTACGGCGCGACCATGGCTCGGCGACAGCAGACGCTGGTTGAAAACCGCGCACTGCCCAAGGCAGGTTGAAGGCAAACCGCACCTTTCCCCGATCTCCGCCAGATGGCGGACAAATTGCCTGCTTAAAAGCGCGACCAGAGGGGCTATATCTCCCGCACACCATTGAGCTGTTTCGAGCCCATGATCTGGATAGCATTTGCCCTTTTGACAGCGCTTGCCGCTATTGCCGTCCTCGTCCCGTTCGCTCGGGGACGGACGGTTGGCGCGAAACCAGAAGCTGACGAAGAGGTTGGCGGTGGATCGGATGCAGAAGTCTACAAGGATCAGCTTGCGGAGATTGACCGCGACAAGGCGCGTGGCATTCTCAGCGAAACTGAGGCCGAAGCGGCGCGGATCGAAATTTCGCGACGGCTATTGAAGGCAGCAGACGCGGGTTCTGAAAACAGTAGCCGCGCCGGTAGGGCGGGCATCTGGCATGGGCGCTTGGTCCTGATGATCGCTTTTGTTGCGGTACCCGTCGGGGCGCTTTCGCTTTATAACTGGCTTGGCGCGCCGGGGCTGCCAGATAGGCCGCTGGCCGAGCGCCTGGAGGCCAATACCGACCAGCAAGACGCCGCCATTCTCATCGCACGTGTGGAAGACGCTGTGCGCCAGAACCCTGACGATTTGCGTGGATGGAGCATTTTGGCTCCCATTTACTCGCGCCAGGGCCAGTTTGCGCAGGCGCGCAACGCCTACGCCCAACTGCTGCGCCTTCGAGGCAATGACCCGGCACTTCTGACAGATCTCGGCGAGGTCATCGTCATCGAAAGTCAGGGGCTGGTGACGCAAGAAGCCATGAACCGCTTCGAGGCTGCACTCGAGATTGACCCCATCTTTCCCAAGGCCCGTTACTATCGCGCTTTGGGCATGATCCAGGATGGCAATCATGATGAGGCGCGCGCCGCTTTGCTGTCATTGCAGCGCGATGGTGGCCCTGACGCGCCTTGGGCGCAGAGCGTGGCGGGTCTTTTGGCCGATCTCGACGCCGGGAACGTGGCCGGTCGCCCGCAGGTACCTTCGCCGGAGAGTGCTGCGGCGATCGCCAACTTGCCCGAGGCGCAGCGCCGCGAAGCTATTGAGGGTATGGTCGAAGGTCTTGCCGCCCGTCTCGCCGACCAACCGGATGATTTGGCTGGTTGGAGCCAGCTCATCCGCTCCTACATGGCACTCGAACGTCCCGCTCAGGCCCGCATTGCTCTGGAGCGTGCGCTTGATGTCTTCGCGACTGATAATCCAGCTCGTTTGCGATTGCTGACCATTGCCGAGGAGACGGGGCTAACCCAAATGTAGCTTTGAGATCGGCAGTGCGAAATCCCCGATCTTCGGGGGGCACTATGGGCACTTTGACGCGCTTGAGCGAGCATCACCGTCATCTTATACATGGTTAGAACCATTCCACACTTTGTCGCTGAAACGGCACAGGACGATTGACCCGATGACCCGAAAGGGCCAGCGCCTTTTTTTGATAACAGTTGCTTTCAGCCTGCTCGCTGTGGCGACCGGACTTGTCCTTTTCGCCATGCGCGAATCCATTGCGTTCTTTTCCTCACCGACAGACCTGTATTCACAGCCCTATGGCGAGGGGCAACGCATCCGCCTTGGTGGGCTTGTTGAAGCGGGGAGCGTTATACGCGGCGTGGGCGACACGGTGAGCTTCGGCGTCACCGACACCAACACCGTTATCACGGTTTCGTACACCGGTATTCTGCCGGATTTATTCCGCGAAGGGCAGGGGGTCGTTACCGAAGGCTATCTCGGTGCCGATGGCCTTTTTCAGGCCGACACCGTTTTGGCACGCCACGATGAAAACTACATGCCCGCCGAAGTTGCCGAGAGCCTGCGCCAGCAGGGCGTTTGGCAGGGCGAAGCGCAAGCCGCGCCGCAGAGCGACTACTGATCATGCCAGGGGAACTGACCAACCATGATCGTTGAACTTGGCCATTATGTTCTGATCCTTGCCCTTGTCATGGCGCTGACGCAGAGCGTGCTGCCGTTTTGGGGCGCGCGGACCGGCGACGTCGGCCTGATGAAGATCGGCGATACGACGGCGCTTATGCAGTGCTTTTTCTTGGCCTCGTCGTTTGCCGCGTTGACCTATGCCTATGTGGTCTCAGACTTCTCCGTCCTAAACGTCGTCAACAACTCGCATTCCGAAAAGCCGCTCATCTTCAAGTTTACCGGCGTCTGGGGCAACCATGAGGGCTCCTTGCTCTTATGGGTTCTCATCCTCGGCATCTTCGGGGCTGGCATTGCGCTTTTTGGGAACAACCTTCCTAACACGCTGAAGGCAAATGTCCTTTCGGTGCAGGCGTGGGTCAGCGTCGCTTTTTTGTTGTTTATGCTGCTGACGTCCAACCCGTTCGAGCGCGTGTTCTCGCCCCCGGCCGAAGGGCAGGATCTTAACCCGCTTTTGCAAGATGCGGTCGGTCTGACGCTTCACCCGCCGCTTCTCTATCTGGGCTATGTCGGCCTTTCAATCTCGTTCTCCTTTGCCATCGCAGCGCTCATCGAAGGGCGCCTTGACGCAGCATGGGCGCGCTGGGTCCGGCCATGGACGCTGGCAGCATGGATGTTCCTCACGCTGGGTATTTCGGTCGGTTCTTTCTGGGCTTATTACGAGCTTGGCTGGGGTGGATGGTGGTTCTGGGACCCGGTCGAGAACGCATCGTTTATGCCATGGCTAGCAGCTACTGCGCTTTTGCACTCGGCCATCGTGATGGAAAAGCGCGAAGCTTTGAAGGTCTGGACGGTGCTGCTGGCCATCGTTGCTTTCTCGTTATCGTTGCTCGGGACCTTCCTTGTTCGCTCCGGCGTTTTGACGTCGGTCCATGCGTTCGCCACCGATCCCGAACGCGGGCTTTTCATTCTGCTTATTCTGCTTGTTTTCATTGGCGGGGCTTTTGCGTTGTTTGCACTTCGCGCCGGAGAACTGCGGCAAGGTGGAATGTTTGCACCTGTTAGTCGCGAAGGCGCACTTGTCGTCAACAATCTACTGTTGTCGGTGTCCACGGCGACGGTCCTGCTTGGAACGCTCTACCCTCTGCTTCTTGAAGCGGTCTCGGACGACAAGATCTCTGTCGGTCCGCCTTTCTTTAATATGACGTTCCTACCGCTTATGCTTCCACTGCTGATTGCCCTGCCGCTGGGCCCGCTGCTTGCGTGGAAGCGCGGCGATCTGATGACCGCGTTGCATCGGGTCTGGTGGGCTGCGCTTGCGGCCGTTGTGGCCCTGGCGTGCGTATTCGCTTTGTTTGGCATGGATGCGTGGATCAAAGCGATTGCGATTGCTGTGGCGGTGTGGGTCATGCTTGGAGCGATTGCCGAGCCTTTGGCCCGCGTCAAGGCGTTCTCCTCGCCGATTGCCGATAGCTTCCGTCGTCTGCGCAACTTGCCGCGCTCGGCATGGGGCACGACGACCGCGCACTTCGGCGTCGGCGTCTTGGTGCTTGGAATTGTCGGTGTGTCGGCATTTGAAACCGAGCGGATCACCACGGTTCGGCCCGGTGACGTCGTCGAGATTGCGGGATACGAGTTCACTTTCGATGGCCTGAGCCCAAATACTGGGCCAAATTATCAGGAGATCGTCGCCCAGTTCTCCTTGCGCGAGGGTGGCGTCTTGCTGAGCACGATGGAGCCATCTCGGCGCATCTATCCTTCGCGCAACTTCCCAACCACCGAGGCCGCTTTCTACACCAGCGGCTTCTCCCAACTGTTCATTTCTCCCGGTGACCCGACCGCAGATGGCGGTACAGTCGTCCGGCTTTACCACAAGCCCCTTGTGACCCTGATTTGGATCGGTTCACTGATCATGGCGGCCGGTGGTCTCGTATCCCTGATGGATCGCCGGTTGCGCATCGGCGCACCCGTCCGCGCCAAGAAAAAGCGTGCGCCGAAGATCCCGGTCGGGATGGAGCCAGCTGAATGATCCGCCAGCTTGCCGCATTGGCAGCTGCGCTGGCGCTAACACTGATGGCTTCTCCGAGCTTCGCAGTGCAGCCCGACGAGGTGCTGGACGACCCCGTCCTTGAGCAACGCGCGCGAGATTTGTCGGCTGAGATCCGCTGCCTTGTCTGTCAGAATGAGAGCATCGACGAATCCAATGCGCAGCTTGCGCGCGATCTTCGAATTCTGGTTCGGGAGCGCTTGGTTGATGGCGATAGCGACCAAGAGGTCCTCGACTTTTTGGTGGCGCGTTACGGCGACTTTGTCTTGCTGCGCCCGCCGGTGAACCAACAGACTATCCTCCTTTGGTTCGGCCCCGCGGCTATCCTGGCCCTGGCGGCGGCCTTCATTCTTCTGCGGTTACGCCGTCGGTCCACTGTTGCTTCCAGCCCTGTCCAACTCACGCCAGAAGAGCGCGCCAAACTCGACGCCCTTCTCAAAGACGAGTGATCGGTCCCTACTTGCTACGGTAGAGCGTCGATCTCACCCCTGTTTCACTTGCGCGTGCGCAGCCGTGCGGAAGCGTGAATTGCGCTTGTGGATGCTGACATGCGAGACACCGGCACTCGCCCATTCGTCGGAAAGTCTTCGCTCATGCCCATCTCAACCACCCGCATCACGTTCAAAGGCGCCTCTGGCGCCGACCTCGCCGCCCGTTTTGACAGGCCCGCCGGAAAGCCTCGAGCATGCGCTTTGTTTGCGCATTGCTTCACCTGCTCCAAGGACGTCTTTGCCGCCAAGCGCATCGCATCTGAGTTGGCGGCGCACGGCATCGCCACCTTGCGGTTTGACTTCACGGGGCTGGGGCATTCCGACGGCGACTTCGCCTCGACAAATTTCTCATCGAACGTGGCCGATCTGCTGAGTGCGGTTGATTGGATGCGCGCCAATGACGAGGCCCCAGCGCTGTTGATCGGGCACTCGCTCGGCGGTGCCGCTGTTTTGGCTGCCGCCGGGCAGATACCCGAAGTCAAGGCCGTTGCTACGATCGGAGCTCCTGCTGACACGGCCCATGTCGTTCATAACTTTGAAGCGGACGTCGCGCGCATCGAAGCCGAGGGCAAAGCCGAGGTTAAACTTGCGGGCCGAACCTTTACGATCGAAAAGCAGTTCCTTGACGATGTCGCCAGTCAAAACCTGGAACCCAGGATCGGCAGCATGCGTAAGGCGCTGATGGTTTTTCATTCGCCGGTTGATGCGACAGTCGGTATCGAAAACGCATCGGCGATCTACAACGCCGCCAAGCACCCCAAGAGTTTTGTCACGCTCGATGGCGCCGATCACCTGCTGACCGATCATTCTGACGCAACTTACGTTGCCAAGATGATTGCGGCTTGGTCAGAGCGGTACGTCCCGCCCGCGGAGACCATGGCGCCAAGCTTCGATGGTGAGGTCGACAAAGCCCGTATTTCCGTTGCTGAGACCGGTGAAGGTAAGTTTCAGGCATCGGTGCGAATGGGCCCGCATGGTCTGCTTGCAGATGAGCCGGAAACTGTCGGCGGCATGGACACCGGTCCCGCGCCATATGATCTCTTGTCGGCAGCGCTGGGCGCATGCACGACAATGACGTTGCGCATGTACGCAGACTTTAAAAAGCTCGACTTGCCCCCCGTTGCAGTAACGGTGGAACATGAAAAGGTTCGTGTTGAAGACTGCGCCGATTGCGGTGAACAGTGGAACACCCGAACCGGCAAGATCGACCGCTTTGAACGGATCATCCACCTGTCAGGCGACGTTAAACCAGAGGTTCACGCCAAGCTTGTCGAGATCGCTGACAAATGTCCGGTGCATAAAACCATGACCAAGGGATCAGCGGTTGTAACGCGCTGCGCTGTCAACACGGCTTAATGCAGGGGAAGGAAAAGGGCACCAACATTACGAAGGTTTAATCAGCCCGACATGGAACGGTAACGCCGAGATCACCATTGTACTGTTCATCGCTGGGGGCCTTTCGGCCCTCTCGCTGGGTCGCAGGCCATCTGCGATGCGGCAATTGGAGAATACAAAAGGATCATAGGCGACATGACCAAACCAGATTTATCCCCCAACACCCCCCCATCATCGTCGGGCGTTTTTCAGACCGGTGGTGATCAGTCCGCCGCTCAGTCGCAGGCCGGAAAGCGGCCCTTCTTCGTCCGCTCGTCGAGCCTCGCTTTGTCAGCAGCGCTTGGCCTCGGCCTTCTCGTACCGCTTGCCGTTCCGGCGATCTTTACCGCGACGCAGGCCGCTCAGGCCGCTGAAGCCGTGGTGCCGGACAGCTTCGTTCCACCCCCAGGTTTTGAAGACCTCGTTGAGGCTGTCATGCCAGCCGTGGTCTCCGTCCAGGTACGCACGGCGGCCCCCGTTGAGACCTCCAACCGTGATATCGACCGCCTGCCCGAGGGCACGCCGTTCGACCGTTTCTTCCGCCGCTTTGGCCCGGAAGCCGAAGAGTTTTTCCGCCGCGGTCCAGGCAATGGTGACCGCCGGCCGAACCGTCCGCGCGGCGGTGAAGGCTCCGGCTTCTTCATCTCTGAAGATGGCTTTCTCGTCACCAACAACCACGTTGTTGATGGTGCCGACGAAGTAACCGTCGTCATGCAGGACGGTACCGAGCTTGAAGCGCAGGTCCTTGGTACCGACAGCCGCACCGACCTGGCGCTCCTGAAGGTTGATGGCGCTGACTTCACTTTTGTTCGTCTCGCCGATGCGCAGCCCCGGATCGGTGAGCGGGTCATCGCGATCGGTAACCCGTTCGGCCTCGGTGGTTCAGTGACATCTGGCATTGTGTCCCAACAGGGCCGCGATATTCAGCCCGGACCTTTCGATGAATTTTTGCAGATCGATGCGGCCATCAACCGTGGTAACTCGGGTGGCCCAACCTTCAATATGCGCGGTGAAGTCGTTGGCGTGAACACCGCCATCTTCTCACCGTCCGGCGGCAACGTTGGTATCGCATTCGCCGTTCCATCGACCCTCGTGCAAGATGTCATTGGCGATTTGATCGAAACCGGTGCTGTTGCCCGCGGCTGGCTTGGTGTGAACATTCAGGCGGTCACAGAGCAACTTGCCGAGGGCATCGGTCGTGAAGGCACCGAAGGCGCGATCATCATATCAGCGGCCTCTGGTTCGCCAGCCGACATGGCCGGTCTGCAATCCGGCGACACGATTCTTCAGGTAGACGGTCAGATCGTCCAGGGTCCAACCGAACTGGCGCGGCTTATCAGCAACTTTGATCCCGGAGAGATCGTGGAACTGCTGATCTGGCGCGATGGTGAGCCGGAAACGATCCCGGTCGAATTGGGTCTGCTCCCTTCCGAGCGTGAACTGGCAAGCACCTTCCGCGCCCCTGAACTTGACCGAACACAGCCGGGTATTCTTGACCAGCTCGGCGTGACCATCGCTCCAGCGGAAGCTGTGGGCCGAGATGGCAATGGTCTGGTTGTAACGGAAGTTGAGCCGGGCAGCGTCGCTGATGATCGGGACCTGCGGGAAGGCGATATGATCGTCGAAATCGCTGGTCAACAAGTGCAGAGCATGGCTGAAGTCCAGCGCGCTCTCCGCGCTGCAGCCCGCGATGGGCAGGCCTCGGCTCTGGTGCGTGTTGAAGACGCAAACGGTACGTCGCGCTTCGTCGCCCTGCCGACCGATCGCGGCTAATCGATCCCAAAGATCCCTCAGAACCCGGCATCATGTCGCCCCCGCCGGGCTCTGACGGATGCGCATGGCGGGCCCTATGCTCCGCCATGCGCGCCCAGATCATCCGAATCGGGCTAGCCTGCACTCAACCGAAGCTCTGAGGCGTGATCGTATGAAGGTCCTGATCATCGAAGACGATGTCGAAGCTGCGGCGTTTATCGTCAAAGGCTTCCGCGAAGCTGGCCACGCGCCGAGCTTTGCCGCCGATGGCGATACCGGCCTCGAGTACGGCCTGTCCGATGATTTCGACGTTATGGTCGTTGACCGCATGCTCCCCAAACGCGACGGCCTTTCCATCATTTCGGAGATGCGCGCCGCAGGGAAACAGACCCCGGCCTTGATCCTGTCAGCGCTCGGCGAGGTCGATGACCGCGTTGCGGGCCTGCGCGCTGGCGGTGATGATTACCTGCCCAAACCCTATGCGTTTTCCGAATTGCTGGCGCGCGCCGAAGTTCTCGCCCGACGCCAGGCACCAGGCGAAGCGCAAACCACCTACGTTGTCGGCGACCTTGAGCTCGACCGCCTGTCGCACTCGGTCAAGCGGGCCGGCGAGACGATCGTTCTGCAACCACGCGAATTCCGCCTTTTGGAGTTCCTGATGAAGAATGCAGGGCAGGTCGTGACCCGTACCATGCTTCTCGAGAAGGTCTGGGATTATCATTTCGATCCCCAGACCAACGTCATCGACGTCCATATTTCGAGGCTGCGCGCAAAGATCGACAAAGGCCAGGACACGCCCCTCATACAGACCGTAAGAGGGGCGGGCTATGTCCTCCGCTACCCGACTTAAGCTCCTTCGAACGACCGCCTTCAAGCTGGCCGCAGGGTACCTCGTCGTCTTTGGGCTGTTTGCTGCCGCGCTCGTTGGTTACCTCGTTTTCGAGACCTCATCGGTCCTCATACGTGATGTTGACGCCCGGTTGACCGCAGACGCGCGCCGTTTGGGTTCGCATTACAGGCGCGGCGGTATCAACGGTCTGTTTGAAGCTATGCAGCAAAGCGCCATGCGGCCCGGTAACCGGCTGTACGCACTGCTCGATCCGGACGGGCGCCCAATCGTCAACAATTTCGGTGTCCTGCCAGATGGTCTTGCCAATGAAAGTGGCTTGGTACGTTTTCGCTATGAGCTGGTCGGCGTTGGCGGAATCGAGCGGGAGAGCCGCGCTATTGCGCGCGTTATCGATGTGCCCGGTGGTTTTCAGGCGCTGATCGGCGTCGACATCGGCCAATCCGATGTGATCCGGCAGGCGATCCTGCGTGCAGCCACCATTTCCCTCGCCATGCTGATCCTTCTAGGGTTGCTGGGATGGGCCTACGTCAATCGCCGCGTTGTTCGGCGGATCGAGGGGATATCGGACAGCACCCGGCGGATTATGGATGGCCGGCTTTCCGAACGTATTGCCATCACCGGCACAGGTGACGAGTTCGATCGGCTTGCCGATCAACTCAATACGATGCTTGAGCGGCTGGAGCGATCCATGGCGGGCCTCAAGGAGGTTTCCGATAATATTGCCCACGATCTCCGCACGCCCCTGACACGCATGCGCAACCAGATCGAAGATGCCCTGCGGCAACCGGCGAACGAGACGGCAGACCGGGCTGCGCTTGAGCAGTCACTCCAACAGGCCGATCGCTTGATGGCGACGTTCCAGGCCCTTTTGACGATTGCACGGGTCGAGGCCGGCGGGCGCCGTCATACTCTGTCGAAAATCGATCTTGGCCCTGTGTTGACGGATGTGATCGAGTTGTATGAACCGGTCGCCGAAGACCGCGGCGTCACGCTGTCGGTCACCACGCCCGATACTGCCATCGAAGCGACCGTTAACCGAGAGCTTGTCGGGCTCGCCCTCGCCAACTTGATTGACAATGCGTTGAAATATGGGCCGACCGAAGGCGGTATGATCAGCCTTGATCTCAAGCGGGTTGGCGACAGCGCTGTCTTCACAATCGCCGACAACGGCCCAGGTATTCCGGAAGCCGAACGCGAGCGGGTTCGCGACCGTTTTGTTCGGCTCGACAAGAGCCGGTCTGCGGAGGGCTCTGGCCTTGGGTTGGCGCTGGTCGATGCAGTCGCGGCCTTTCATGATGGTGCGTTGGTATTGGAGGACGCGGATCCTGGCTTGAAAGCGCAGCTAAATGTACCGCTTGGCGGCAAGGCATCGGACAAAGGCGAAACTCCCGGTCGGGAGGCAGCGCAATGAGCGAACGCATAGCCCAGATACTCGCGGTATCTCCCCACCTGACTGACTTTGCCCGGCTTGTGCATGGCAATGTTGCCGCCAACGATCTGCCTTTGCTCAACGCCGATGCAGAGCTTCAGCAGGCCACCGCCAGTCTGAACGAGCAGTGGTCGCGCGATGCAGACATTGACGAAGCCGATTGCATGCGCGCCCTCAGGCTTGCGCGACGACGGGCGGCGCTGGCGATTGCGCTTAGCGACCGGGCGGGGGGTGCGAGCGTTGACGAGACCGTCGCGCGTCTGTCCCGCTTCGCTGACGCCGCTATATCGAGCGCTCTGGGTGCTGCGTTCCAACTTGAAGGCAGAGGCGGCCGGTGGACCGGCGATCCGCAGGCGATTTCGGGTTTCACCGTCATCGGCATGGGCAAACTGGGTGCAGGTGAGCTCAACTACTCGTCCGATATCGATCTGATCCTTCTGTTCGATCCTGAAACCCTCAACCGGGAGACCAGCGAGCGGGTCGAGGCGGGGACATTTGCTGTGCGGGTTGCCCGGCGGCTTGTCCGCCTTCTGCAGGAACGAACCGCTGATGGCTATGTCTTCCGGACCGATCTGAGGCTGCGCCCCGATCCTGCATCGACCCCGCTCGCGCTATCGATCGATGGCGCTCTCAACTACTACGAGAGCCAGGGGCGCACGTGGGAGCGAGCCGCGATGATCAAGGCGCGTTGCGTTGCTGGTGATGCGGCGCTCGGCCAGCGGTTCATCACGGCGCTGCACCCCTTCATCTGGCGCCGCCACCTCGACTATGCCGCTATTGACGCTATCCGCACAATCAAGCGGCGCATCAACGCCCATAAGGGCTTTGGCGCGATCACCGTACCCGGCCACGACGTCAAGCTTGGTCGTGGGGGCATTCGAGAGATCGAGTTTTTCGCACAAACCCAACAGCTTATTTCTGGCGGGCGCCGACCGGAACTGCGCGTGATGCAGACGAAGGATGCGCTAAGAGGCCTGGCTGATGCGGGGTGGATAGAACCCGACGAACGCGATGAGTTGTGCGCAGGCTATGACCATTTGCGTCAGGTTGAGCACTGCATTCAGATGATCCGGGACGAGCAGACCCATCGGCTTGGCCAGGAAGACGGGGAACGCCGCGCTGTCGCTGTTCTGATGGACGAGGAACTCTCCACCTTCGATGCGCGCGTGGGCCAGACCTTACAGACCGTCCATGCCCACTTTCAGGACCTTTTCCCCGACGATCGCGACGATGCCATCGATGTCTTTGACGATGAGTTTACCGACACGCTTGCAATGCATCTCAACGCGTCGGGGTTTGCCTCTGCCAAAGACGCCCACCGGCTGCTTCTGGGTTGGATGCGTGGGACAATGAACGCCACGGCTACGAGCCTTGCGCGGGACCGTTTGCGCGAGATCGGGCCAGCACTGCTGCGCTCGTTTGGGCAGACGGACAATCCCGACGCCGCGTTACGCGCGCTTGATGACTTTCTAAGAGGGCTTCAAGGTGGCGTGCAGTTTTTTTCGATGCTTGCAAGCAACCCGAAAATCATGGAGCTGCTGGCGCGGATCATGGGAACCGCGCCGCGATTGGCTTCCACTCTTGCCCGCCGTGCCAGGCTGTTTGATGCGCTTCTGGACCCTCGGTTCTTCGGGTCTCTGCCGTCCCGCGATGCAATTCGCAGCGACCTGCGCCGTGCACTCTGTGAAGCGCCGACCTATGAGGCGAAACTCAATGCCAGCCGTGTTGTCGGGCAGGAGCACCATTTTCTGATCGGCGTCCGGCTTCTGTCCCAAACCTTAACAGCTGACGAGGCGGCCGCAGCTTACACAGCACTTGCCGAAGAGATCGTCCTTGCGCTTCTCGATCTCGCTTGGGACGACGTGCGCGTAGCTCACGGTGATTTCCCAGGCGCTTCCTTGTGCGTTTTGGCGATGGGCAAGTTGGGTAGCCGGGAATTGACGGCGTCATCCGACCTCGATTTGCTGTTGATCTATGACCTGCCTGAGGATCAACGGGAAAGCGATGGCCAGCGCCCTCTCGCGCCCTCGCACTACTTTACACGCCTGACGCAAAGGCTCATTGCCGCCCTATCGGCTCCGACTTCCGAAGGCGTGTTGTATGAGCTCGACATGCGTCTGCGGCCGTCGGGAAATGCTGGGCCGCTCGCGACCTCTCTAACGTCTTTTGAGCGCTACCAGCGCCAGTCAGCGCGCACCTGGGAGCACATGGCGCTGACGCGTGCACGGGCGATCGGCGATGGAGGTGAGGGTTGCCGCAAGCTCGATGCCGTTGTCGCCGAGGTGCTCACGACGGCAATCGATCCGCAGGTTATAAAGTCCGATGTTGCGAGTATGCGTGCACTCATCGAGCAGGAAAAACCTGCCAAAGGCACCTACGATCTTAAACTTGTCACCGGGGGCATCCTCGATATTGAGTTTGTCGCTCAGGGGCTGCAGTTACTGCATGCTGCCCGGCTTCCAGACATCCTCAACCAATCGACAGAAGGTGCGATTGGCGCGCTCAAAGCGCATGGCGTTCTGTCACCGGACGATGCAGCGGCGCTGTCAGCCGCGCATGACCTGTACAGCACGCTTTCCCAGATTCTGCGGCTTTGCCTCGACGATGTGTTCGAGCCAAATACAGCCGCCCACTCTTTGCGCCGTTTGCTAGCTGACGCGGTGGGTCTTCCCACCGTTGATACCCTGACGACGCATCTTGAGCACACGCAGGCGGACGTTCGCGCACGCTTCGACCGCCTGTTTGTTGCCACGCAAACCCCATCTGATGATGCGGCAGAGCGTGTTCATCCCTCGGGGGCGACAAACTCGATGGAGAAAAACACATGGTAAACGTAACAAAGAGCAAAACGCTCAAGGGCTTTGTCATCGCGTTGATGGCCGGGTCTGTTCTGGCGACCGGGGTCGTTGTTCAAGGCTATGCCGACGATGGCGACCGTGGGCAGCGCATGGAGCGCTCGGAACGTGGCGGTGGCTTCCGCGCTGGCGAACGTTTCGCGCGGGCCGACACCGATGGCAGCCGGACACTGACGCTTGAGGAGTTTCAGGCGCCCCAAAGCGCGCGGTTTGCCAATGCCGACGCCAATGGCGACGGCCAACTGACCCTTGATGAAATGGTTGCGGCCCGGCAGGACGCCCAGCGCGACCGTGTTGAGAGGGCCGCCGGCCGGATGCTTGAGCGGGTCGATGCCGATGGTGACGGTACGATCAGCGTCGAAGAAATGCAGGCCAGCAGCGCCGAACTGTTCGCGCGACTGGATCGCAATGAGGATGGTGAGTTGGAGCCCCGCGAAGTCCGCCGCGGTATGCGCGGTGGTCCAGATGGCCCACGCGATGGCCGCGACCGCGACGATCGCTAACCAGCGCTGAGCGCAGCGTCCCAACGATGCGCGGGCGGACCGCCGAACCGGTCAATAGATTGGTTCCTACGCCGCCCGCGCAAACCCGAACCAACGGACGGTTACGCCGCGCGATCGATGGGTGCGTCGAGCGGTAAGGTCATACACACAACCGTACCTTGGGTCTCCCGAGAGCGGATTTGCAGCGAACCGTCATGCATCTCGACTAGCCGCTTTGAAATCGCAAGACCAAGACCGGTACCGCTCGGTCGGCTGATGTCTGGGTCCTTGGCTTGGACGAAAGGCTCCATGATCGTGTCGAGCTTACCCTGTGGTACACCGATCCCAGTGTCGCTTACCGAAAGGTACAGCCGCCCCGCTTTTGAGCGTGCGCGTACGGCCACAGATCCACCTTTGGGTGTGAACTTCACGGCGTTTGCAACGAGGTTGAGCACCACTTGGCGGAAGGCTCGCGGGTCGGCGCACACCGACAGGGCCCCTTCGATGTCACTATCGACCTCAATCTCGCCCTTCTCCGCCTCGAGATGGATCATGCGCAGGCAATCATCAATCGCCTCTTGCACATCAGTCGGCCTGCGGTTCAGCGTGATCCGGCCGGCATCGAGCTTCGCCATATCAAGAATGTCGGAGATCACGGACAGCAGAAATTGGCCGCTTGTGTGAATATCGTCTGCGTAGTCAGCGTAGGTTGATTGGCCCAGCGGCCCGTGCAGTTCATGCTGCATCGCCTGCGAGAAACCAATGATCGCGTTGAGCGGCGTGCGCAGCTCGTGGCTCATATTGGCGAGAAACTCTGATTTGGCGATGTTCGCCGCTTCGGCGCGCATCTTGGCGGCATTGTAGCGCTCGGCAAGATCGCTAAGTTCTCCCTTTGAACGGGTTAGGTCACCGATGGCACCGATCAGGCGGCGTTCGGACTCAAGCAGCGCCGTCTCTTTGGCCTTCAGCGCGGTGATATCGCTGCCAAGGAAGGCGTGGCCGCCATCGGCGGTCGGCCGAACAATGATCTGGAACCATCGGCCATCAGGCAAGCCGCACACAAGCGACTGCCGGAGGTCTGGAATTGCGGTTTTGGGCGGTTGGTGCAGATATTCGGCACTGCGCTCCATGTTGAAAGCGGGCAGTGGTTCGCCCTCGGCGTCGCGCAGCTGACCGTTCATCGAGAGCGTGTTGATCGTCAGAAAGCCGGAGTTGGATGCAACGAGGTCTTTGTCTCCATCCCACAGCGCAAAGGCGTCGGAAACTGTTTCAATTGACTCGCGCAGATGGCGGTTGGCCTCGGTGGATTTGCGCTCGGTTCTGCGTTGTTCGGTGATATCGCTGGCTGCGCCGATGAGACGGTACTGGCCGCGGGGCAGGGCGATGAGCTCAGCGTGCAGGTGGATCCAGCGCCATGCTCCGTTGGCATGCAGCATCCGCACCACCGTTTCGAGGTGACCGGATCCGGTACCCGCAAGCGTCGCGACCTGTTCGGGTAGGTTGGACGTGGTTGGGTGAAGGATTTGCTTGATATCACGTGCAGTAAGAAGGGCGCCTGTCGGCTGATAACCCAACATCACGAACATGGAGTTTGACCAATCAATGGTCTGATTGTTGACGTCCCAGTCCCACAGGCCACTTCGACCACGGTTCAGGGCGGTTTCAAGCCGGATATGCGCGTTTGCAAAGCGCTTTGTGGCATCCGCCGTCCGCCCGCTTTGCCAAAGGTAAGAGTAGCCGAGGATCAAAACGACGAAACCGATGCAGGCAAGCAGCAGGAACTCTTCGATCAAATGCTCTCGCCAGACGGTTGAGATCGGCGAGGCATCGACCCGCAGCACAACTTCGCCGGCGCCCAAGCCTGACGACGGTGTTGCGCGAATGGCGCTCTTGGCTTCGATTAGTGCATCGGCATCGGTCTCATCCGGCAAGACCCCAAAATGCAGCGGTTCGTCCGCATAGGCTGCCAGTCGGATATGCCCTTCGGTTTGAAGCTCCAATCCCTGATTGATGCCCACAAGGCTCACGGTCAGCAATGATTGAAGCGTCTGCCGCTCAACTTCAGGTGTCCGCGCGATGAACGCTGCCATGCTGTCCGCTTCGGCCTGCAACAGGTTGAGAATGCGCTGTTCGATCTCCGTCTGGTTCGCGACAATCCCATCGTACCGAATGACGGCCAAGACCGCGACGAAACAGATGAGCAGCACAACAACAAGGCGGCGTAAGACGACGCTCGCTTGGCTCGACAAAGCGCCAAGTGCCTGGCTTGTGCTTGTTTCAAAATGGGCGCCCTTGATGGCACCAAACGGTTTGGCCGCTTCGACCGTATCCGCTACCTCGACGCGATGCGACGCGGGTATATCTCCCCCGTCTGCCGCAAAGCTCTCCGCTTGCGCCATAAACCAGCCCGTTGATTTTTTGCGTTAGTTGTCCGTCCGGCAGAGCGCCGAATCACCTAGATTTGAATCGCTGTGAATCGGCTTGTCCAGAGTCTTTTTGTTGCAAATTTGCATCGGCCAAAGAGTGGGCCGCAGGGTTTGTCAGGCGTCTTCGCCAGCGATGGGCTGCAGGCAGCGACCAACAATATCGGAAAGATCGCGGGAGAGGTCGGCGCGCGCATTGACTTGCTCAAGGGCGTCCTGCGCCGCGAGCCGGTGTGCCGGCCCGAACTGCCGCCATGCCCTGAACGCAGACGCTAAGCGCGCGGCGAGCTGAGGGTTATCCCGGTCAATGCGTGTCACGAACGCGCTAAGGAAACGGTAGCCCGACCCGTCGGCGGCGTGAAATCCCGCCAGATTGCTCATTGCAAAAGCGCCCACGAGCGCACGCACGCGGTTGGGATTGCCCTCTGAAAAGCTAGGATGACGCATAAGCTGTTCGACAACTGGCAACGCCTTGTTTTCCGGTGCAAGCGCCTGAACGGAAAGCCATTTGTCCATGGCAAGCGGCTCTTGGCCGAACCTTTCTTCGAATGCTGCCAGCGCATCTGGCGCCATTGGGTGGCCTGCGCGCAGCATCAGATCGAGCGTGCCGATCCGCATCGTCATACCGACACTTTGCGCATGACTTTGCGCAATGATTTCGAGCGCGTCCGAAGCGCCGCTCTGGGCCAGGTGCCGCAACAAAGCCAGCTTGAACGAGCGCAACGCCGCGGATGCAGCGTCAATCTCGGGATCATCCGCCAAACCCAGTCGATTTACCGCCGCGATCAGCGTTTCGCCGTGAGCGGAGCACAAGTCGGCGCTAAACTGGTGTTTCGACCGCACGATACGATCGGGGTCGACGTCTCGTCCGATGGACCGCGCAACGTCATGGGCCGATGGGATCGTGAGGTGGGCCGCACACACTGCGAAGCCTTGCCCGGTTTCCACCGACGCGCGAATTTTCGTCGCCAGGGCATCGAAAAGATCTGCTTCCGCCTCTGCCGGTTCGCCAAGCCCGAGGCGATGGTAGCGCTGCTCAAGCGCTTCGGAAAACAGAGATTGCAGGTGCGACCAGCTATTGAAACCATCGCTGTCATGCGCGGCAAGGGCAAGTCTCTCGGCATGAGATAGGCCTTCCACATCAAGCGCGACCGGTGCCGAAAACCCGCGCAGAATGGATGGTGTGACAGGGCTATCTGGCAAGCCATCAAAAACGACTGTCCCGCTATCGGCCTCAAGCAAAAACACGGTGGCAGCGCCGTCTGCGCGGAGACGACCACCGCGCACCGTCAGCGATGATGGATCGAGCAAGAAATCCTGCCCATCAGGTCCAACAAGTCCGATTTCGCAGGGGATTGGCAGCGCCTTTTTCGCGCTTTGCCCCGGCGTGGGTGCGGTGTGCTGCTGAAACTCCAGGGTCAGTTGGCGGGTTTCGCTGTCGAGCCTGCTTTCGACGCGTAGCTTTGGCGTGCCCGCTTGCTGATACCAGCCTAGAAAGTCCGGCCAGCTTTCGGGGTCCGCCGATTCCGCGCGCATGCAGTCGATGAACTCTTCGATGCGCACGGCCTGTCCGTCATAGCTATCGAAATACCGATCCATGGCCCGGCGGAACGCTTCTTCCCCAAGCCACAGCGCCATCATGCGGACGATTTCCGCGCCCTTCTCATAGACGGTTGCGGTGTAGAAGTTGTTGATCTCGCGGTAGTGGTCTGGCCGGACCGGGTGAGCCAGCGGCCCCCCATCTTCGGGAAACTGATGGCTCCAAAGGGTGCGCACGTCCTCGATGCGCTTGATCACACGGTCATAAGTATCGGAGGTGTATTCCTGATCGCGATAGACCGTCAGGCCCTCTTTGAGGCAGAGCTGAAACCAGTCGCGGCAGGTAATCCGGTTGCCGGTCCAATTGTGAAAATACTCATGCGCGATGATCGCTTCGATCCGCTGATAATCTGTGTCTGTAGCGGTCTCGGGCGACGCAAGAATGTACTTGTCATTGAAGATGTTCAGGCCCTTGTTTTCCATCGCCCCGAGGTTGAAGTCTGACACCGCAACGATGTTGAAAACATCGAGGTCGTAGGCCCGGCCGAAGCGTTGCTCGTCCCAGGCCATGGATCGTTTGAGTGCCTCCATAGCGAAACGCGCCTGCTGGCCTTTACCCATCTCGACATAGATCGCGAGGTCGACGTGCCGGTCATCCATTGTGGTGAAGGTATCGGTTAAGCGATCGAGCTGACCACCAACGACCGCAAACAGATAGGACGGCTTGGGGTGCGGGTCGTGCCAGGTCTGAGCAACCCAACCGTCACCCAATTCAGCGCGCTCCACAGGATTGCCGTTAGACAGCAGGACAGGGCAGGACTGCTCAAGCGCTTCAAGGCGTACCGTATAGGTGGACAACACGTCTGGCCGATCCATGAACGGTATGATCCGCCGGAACCCCTCCGCTTCGCACTGCGTGCAGTAGACCCCACCGGTTCGGTACAGCCCGCTGAGGGCTTTGTTGGCGTCAGGATTGAGCCGTGTTTGTACCGTCACTTTGAACGTTTCGGCGTCGGGCACGGAAAACGATACACTCGTTTCGCCCTCATCGGCTTCCACCGTTTGACCATCAATCGTGACAATCACCCGACCCAGCCCATCCGCATCAAGCTTCATGCGGTTGATACCGCCACTTTGCGCGAGGCTTGCGGCGGTTGCTTCGGGATTACGGCGGACGGCAAAGCTGCCGTGGGCAGACGTTTCGCTTCCATCGAGGCGGATCGTCAGATCCACATGATCGATGAGGAACGCTGGCGGGGCATAATCGGCAAGGCTGATGGTGGGGGGCAAATCTGTTTTCATTCGGCGGTTAAAAGCACGCCCCAACCCGGCCGACAAGCGAAAGCCCTCAGGCGATCTGCCGCGCGGCCCTCTGGGCTTGTCATGGCTGCACCAAGGGGCCTAAGCCATGCGGGCAAATTGCCCTGTCCGGGCAGCCTTCAATGCACCAGGATTTTGGTTCATGTCTCTTCTCTTCGCGGTGCCACCAGCGGCAACGATACCGGTTGCGGGCCAAGATGTTCGTTGCGGGATCGGGCGTATCTTCTGCGTGGGCCGGAACTATGCTGAGCACGTCCGCGAGATGGGGGGCGACCCGGCCCGTGGGACGCCGATCTTCTTTGACAAAAGCCCATCCTGCCTTGTTGAGGATGGTGCGCGTATCGCCTATCCGCCGGCAACTCTCGACTTGCACCATGAAATCGAACTCGGTGTTGTTTTATCCGAAGGTGGTCGGGACGTATCTGAGGCCGATGCGGCGCGGCTTATCGCTGGCTATACGGTGGCCCTCGACATGACACGGCGTGACCTGCAAGCGGCGGCGAAGAAAGGCGGCAAGCCCTGGGATATGGCCAAGAGCTTTGATCATGCAGCGCCCTGCAGCATGCTTATACCGATGCCTGGCGTCGCGCTGGAACAGGGTGCCATCACACTCGATGTCAATGGAGAGCGGCGCCAAACCGGGGATTTGGCGCAGATGATATGGTCCGTCTCGGAGACTATCGCGTCGCTGTCCAAACTGTTGGCTTTGATGCCCGGCGATATGCTGCTCACCGGCACCCCCTCTGGGGTTGGGCCGGTCGCCCCTGGCGACAGCCTGCATGGCGCGATCGAAGGCGTGGGAACGCTCTCGGTCAGCTACGCCGAAGCCGTCTGAACCGATGTTCTCCGGCGTACCCATGGAGCAGGCATTCGCGCTGGCCGCAGCCCTTGTTATCGCGGGCGGCGTGACCGGTGTTCTGTCCGGCCTGTTTGGGGTAGGCGGCGGCGCGGTGATGGTGCCGGTTTTGTTCGAGGTCTTTGGCTTTGCGGGCGTTGAGGAAGCTGTCCGCATGCCGCTGGCGGTGGGCACATCGCTGGCGGTCATTATTCCAACGTCGATCCGCTCGTTTCGCGGGCACCGCGCGCGCGGTGCCGTTGATGAGAAGCTTTTACGGGTGTGGGCGGTGCCTATCCTGATCGGGGTTCTGCTTGGCGCTGTGATAGCGCGCTACGCCGATCCGTGGGTTTTCATGCTCGTTTTCGCTGTGGTTTCGACCGTCAACGCCATCAAACTTCTCTTCGGTCGTGATAGCTGGAAGCTTGGTAACGGCTTGCCGGGGGTTGGCGTCTTGCGCGCCATCGGCGGCGTTATCGGCTTGTTATCGTCGCTGATGGGCATCGGCGGCGGCGTCATGGCGAACTTGATCCAGACGCTTTACGGCAGGCCGATCCTCAATTCCATCGCCACGTCATCGGGCGTTGGCGTGCTCATCTCGATCCCCGCTACTGCCGGCTATATTTATGCCGGTTGGCCGCAGATGGGCGTGGTTCCGCAGTTTTCGTTGGGCTTTATCTCGCTCATCGGCCTGGCGCTCTTGCTACCGCTTACGGTTGTTACAGCGCCAATCGGCGTGCGGATCGCGCACGCACTGCCCAAGAGAACCCTTGAAATCGCCTTCGGCATCTTTCTGGTGATTGTCGCCGCCCGGTTTATCGCGGCGCTTGCTGGGTTGTAGCTTCCAGCTCCCCTATCCGACCCAGGATTGATAGGCCATGTAACCGCCTGCGACCGCGGCCAACAGAAAGACCCAAACAAGCGCCGCGCCTATGAGGCCCGATGGGCGCGCTCCCATGCCGGCCAAACCGCTCCCTAGGTAGACCAGCAACGCGAGCATTGCCGTGACAAAAGCGAGCTGCTCGGGTGCGATGCCAAGGATGGTATCGCTATCGCCGCCGACGAGAAGTATGATCAGCCCGGTACCCAGGATCGCAAACGCGACCCAGCCATAAACTGGCATTAGGGTTTCTCCACCGACGTATCGTCCAGGTCGGGTAGGGGGTCTAGGCCAATCGCGCGTCGTTGTGGGCCCATTTTCCTTAATCGCGTTGGCAGAATTCCCATAACTTTGCGTCGTTGCGGGTCCGTCAATTTGGCCCACCGGCCGATCTCGTCCATCGTGCGGCCACAGCCTAAGCACAGCCTGAGCATAGGGTCTATTCGGCAAACCTGTATGCAGGGGGAAAGGGGCTTCGTTGGAAACGGGGACGGCTGACTGGCCATGACTCTCTCAATCTGCCTGCCCAACGCTGGATGCGGGCAAACATGCGCGTACTGATTCAGGTGCACGCCTATATTTTAGCAGATGCTAAATTATCATGGGAGTCGATATAGCGGCGGCCAGTAAGGCGGCAAGGTCGCTCACCTGCTGACCGGCGCCCAGCACATCCCCTGTTTGACCGCCGAGCATGCGGTTTGCTTGCCTGCCGATAAGCCATGCGGCGAGCCCGCCCGCAAGGAAAGAGCATCCCGCGACGAGGAGACCGCCGGCTCCGATTGCGGCGGCAAGAACGGCGACAAACCCAACAACTGCAGATGCGGCCAGACCGATGCATGCTGCGCCCATGTTTGGTTTGCCAAGCCGCGCCGATGCGCCGTCGTCCCGCGCCGGCGGAAGCCATGCCGCAATGAGCATCGACCAACCCCTGGAAACAGACTGGGTGAGAACGAGAAGGGCGCAAGCAAGTGCGACGTCGACGGCCACCAGAGAGGCTATCACAAAAACCCGCAATCCTGAGCTCAGAACAAGCGCCAGAACGCCATAAGCTCCCACGGCAGGGTCGCGCATGATGCGCAGCTTGTCTTCGCGCGTACGCCCACCACCGAGCCCGTCTGCATAGTCGGCTAGCCCATCCTCGTGCAGAGCCCCGGTGAGAAAAACGAGCGCGGCGACGCAAATGGCCGCGGCAACAAGCGGCGTCGTACCTAGCGCTACAAACAGGGCCAATAGACCTGCACCCAGGCAGCCGATCACGGCGCCTACGAAACCGAAAACCCGTGCAAATCCATTGGCGCTGACGACGGGATCGGATCGTTCGCGAGGCAATTCGGGCAAGGGCAGGCGGCTTGCAAAGCGCAGCACCCGCCAAAGATCAAACATCACGCTCATCGCGCCACCGGTACGCCGCCCTCTGCGGCACGGCAAGCGCGTTGGTGCATACTACGGTCAACCGAAGGGACCTTGATCAGTTGTCGCCTGTCGCCCCCTGTCGCATTGCGTGCATGGACACAGCGCGTTAGCAGTGCCCGCGGCCGGTCGCGGATGCTCCGCCACCGGTCACATCCGACACATCCACCTTCTCCCGAGAGACGCTCGTGCAACCCCAAACAGGCCTGCCTTTTGACGATATCCGTGCGCTTACGCTCCGTCTGCCGGAGCCGGATACCGATGCGCGCGCACGGGCTGCTCTGCGGAACGCCAATCTTTTGAAACCTGCTGGTTCGCTGGGCCGATTGGAAGAGATCGCGCTATTCTTGGCAGGCTGGCAGGGCAAGGAAAAGCCCCTCATTACACGTCCAATCGTGGCGTTGTTTGCGGCCAATCATGGTGTGCACGCGCAAGGGGTGTCCCGCTGGCCTATGCAGGTAACCCAGACCATGGTGGACACATTCATGCAGGGTGGCGCCGCGATCAATCAGATTTGCGCCGATAGCGGGCTCGGGCTCAAAGTCTTTGACTTGGCGCTTGAGCATCCAACAGACGATTTCACACAAGGTCCAGCCATGGACGAAAAGGGCTGCGCTGCCACCATTGCCTTTGGCATGGAAGCGATCGCCGGTGGCGTTGATCTGGTGTGCATCGGGGAGATGGGGATCGCCAACACCACGTCCGCTTCAGCACTCTACGCAGCCCTGTTCGGGGGCGACCCTGCGGACTGGATCGGCGATGGCGCCGGTTCAGATGACGCCCAACGCGACCGCAAGGTCGCAGCTATCAAGGCCGGCCTTGCCCTGCATGGCGACGGCCTCGGTGATCCTCTGGAGGTGCTGCGCCGCCTCGGTGGCCGGGAGATTGCGGCGATGGCTGGTACGATCATCGCCTGCCGCATGGAGCGCGTGCCGGTGCTGGTCGACGGCTTTGTTGCCAGTGCGGCTGCCGCCGTACTCCATGCTCTTGAGCCGCGGTTGCTTGATCACTGTCTGTTTGCGCATGTATCCGCCGAAAAGGCCCACCGGGCAGTTCTTGCGCGCTTGGGACAGGTTGCCTTGCTCGATCTGGGCATGCGTCTGGGTGAAGGGACCGGCGCTGCGCTGGCCGCATCGCTCATCAAAAGCGCTGCTGCGACCCATTCTGGCATGGCGACGTTCGCAGATGTCGGCCTGCCCGAGATAGATGCTCTGCCTGACGGCGCTCCAACCTAAGCTTGGTCCTAAGCAGCCGTTCGCCTCGCGCGGCGGCGTACCCGCCCGTTTGCCTGTAATGGTGTTCCGTGGCTGCTAACGGCGGGAATGGCTTCCATAACCCGGTCCGCCGGGAAGAACGCACGGACAATGGTGCCTTCGCGCAGTTTGGATTTCAGCTCGAACCGACCGCCATGGGTTTTCACAAGCGCCTGGACGATGGGCAGTCCCAGACCGGTGCCCTGCTCAGCGTTCTTGATGGCAATCGAACCTTGGCCAAACGAAGAGAGCACGACCGGAATCTCGTCTTCGGGAATGCCGGGCCCCGTGTCGCGAACTTCGATCATTTGCCCGCCATCGGCGGTTTGCATAACCGCGAGGAAAACATCGCCATTGCGCGGTGTGAACTTGATGGCGTTTGATAAAAGATTGAGCGTGATCTGCCGAATGGCGCGCTCATCGGCCCACAGTTTTGGCAGGTTGGGATCAAAATGCTCGTGCAAGGTCAGCGACTTCGCCTGAGCTTTCATGGCGAGCAGATGCGCCGCTTCTTCCGCGGTGTAGGCAACCTGAACCGGCTGTTCGACCAACTCATGGCGCCCCGCCTCGATGCGCGACAGATCAAGGATTTCATTGATCAGATTCAACAGGTGCGAACCCGATTCATGGATGTCTTTGGAGTATTCACGGTACTGATCGTTTGGCAGCGCGCCCAAAACCTCGTTTTTGAGCACCTCGGAAAAGCCCAGAATTGCGTTGAGTGGCGTGCGCAACTCATGGCTCATCGTCGCCAGGAAGCGCGACTTGGCGAGGTTGGCGTCATCAGCGCGCCGTCGTGCCTCCTCGGCAATCCCGCGCTGTTGCTCGAGTTCGGCGATGACATCATCTTTTTCCGCCCGCGCTTCCAAAAGCGCGACAGTTGTGCGGTGAAGCTGTTGTGCGACAAACAGGAAGAACAGTTGGATACCGAGCGCGCCGGCAGCCAACATCAGGTTCAGCAGGTCGCCGCGTACGCCAATCGATAGGGTGTAGCAAAGCGCAAATGGCATCGTCGCGCATGCGGCCGTTATCGGCAGATGGTGGTTGAGCATCGCGCTGGTCGCGATGACGACGATGAGGATCGTGAACAGCAACGAGTCCGCGCCCGGCACGTCTGCGCGGACATCGAAGAGATAGAACAAGATCGGAAGCACGCCCCAACAAACGCTTCGGATCGTCTCCGCAATCGAAAAGTAGCGGACCCAGCGAACCGGATCACGTTGCTCGGGGTCTTCGGCGGCTGCGCGACGAGCGAGCAGCAACACCAACAATTGCGCGGTCAGAAGTGCAAAGCCCCAGACGCCGACCATGATCGTCGGCAGGACCCAAAAGGCGCCTGCGATCACAAACACCGCGAACGCAAACTGGAAGCGGAACCCGCCCAGGTGGTTGCTCGCAAACAGCCCGACAATCTGCTGCTCAAAGTTGAGCGATTGGCCCGTTGCGGAATTCAGCCGCTCTCGCACACCCTTGACTGCGCCTCGCGTGGTCGCGCGACGCTCCGCACGTGCCCGGCTCTGCGCCAGAGTGGAAATACCGGTGGCTTGAAGGCGGTTCGACATTGACGCAGATACACTCAGGCGAAACGGTAGGTGCTTGAATGCGTCAGCGCCGCGCGCAAGTCACCATAGTGGCCAAAGCATCAATGAAAACAGTGAACACGGACTTTGGAAACGTGGTTAACGTACCATGAAGGTCGCTACGGAACCCCAGAGCGTCGCCGAGCTCTTGCCGCAAGTGCGTTCGTGCACCCGCTGCCATACCGCCCCGCGTCGCCAGCCGCCCTTGCCACACAAACCGCGGCCGGTCCTGCAGCTCTCGCAGCATGCTCCGATCCTGATTGCCGGTCAGGCACCGGGCACCCGCGTTCACCGGTCCGGCCGCCCGTTCACCGACCCGTCCGGCGACCGACTTCGCAGTTGGTTAGGCCTGAACGAGCAGGTTTTTTACGACTGCAGCCGGCTGGCCATCGTGCCAATGGGTTTCTGCTTTCCTGGCCTCGATGCGAAGGGCGGCGATCTGCCGCCAAGGCGAGAGTGCGCGGCCACCTGGCATGATCGACTGTTTGCTGGTCGGCCACCATTTGCTCTCAAACTGGTCATTGGGCGTTACGCGCGCGACTACCACTTGCCACAGCATCGCACCGAACGCCTGACCGATACGATCCGAAGGCAGTTGGTCGACCCCGAAGCGGCGGTTAGCGGCGGCGCAGTCCTGCTGCCGCACCCATCATGGCGCAACAATGCGTGGCTGAAACGGAACCCCGAGTTTGAACAGCTTCTGCTTCCGGTGATCAAACGCCGGGTGCACGATCTGCTTGCGTCCAGATGATTTTTGCGTCATGCAGATCAAAAATTGCATTTTGCACAAGTATAGCCTAAAAATATACAAATGAGAGAATACCATGGCGGAAGTTGGCTTTGATACGATTGACCGGCGCATCCTCGCTGCGCTCCAGGAAGATACCACTCTATCGATGAACGAGATTGCTGCGCGCGTCGGGCTGTCTGCGACGCCCTGTTGGCGCCGTATCCAGAAACTTGAGGAAGCGGGCATCATACGCCGTCGTGTCGCTTTGCTTGATGGCAAGAAGATCGCCGCAGGCGTCAGCGTGTTTGTGTCCGTGCGCACCAACCAGCACACTGATGAATGGCTCAAACGGTTTGCTGAGGTCGTTGCAGCCTTGCCTGAAGTCGTGGAGTTCTACCGCTTGTCTGGCGATATCGACTATTTGCTCAAGGTCGTCGTCCCGGACATCGGTGCCTACGACCGGTTCTACAAGAAGCTGGTTAGCAAGGTTGATCTGTCAGACGTTTCATCCTCATTCGCGATGGAAGAAATCAAGTACACCACCGCCCTTCCGCTCGAGTACATGCCCGTCGAAAAGCCGCGTCAGACGGTCAGTGTCTGAGCGGCCGGAAGATGTCGCCCACGCGTCAAAAGCAGTCTGCAGGCCTGCGCGGCGATGGGCGCCCCGCAAAAAAAAGCGCATCAGTCCGTCAGCCGGGTTATCAGGCTCGAAGTATCGAAGCGGTTGCCGCCCTTGTGCTGGACCTCGGCATAGAACTGGTCGACCAGCGCGGTCACTGGTAGAAGCGCACCGTTCGATTTCGCTTCATCAAGGATGATCGACAGGTCTTTGCGCATCCAGTCGACGGCGAAGCCGTAATCGAACTTGCCCGCGTTCATCGTCTCCCAGCGGTTTTCCATCTGCCAGCTTTGCGCTGCGCCCTTCGAGATCACATCGATGACCTTGGCGACATCGAGATCGGCGCGTTTGGCGAATGCGATGCCTTCCGACAGACCCTGTACAAGGCCTGCTATGCAGATCTGGTTGACCATCTTTGTCAGCTGGCCTGCGCCCGCTGGACCCATAAGCCCAACCTGTTTCGCAAAGGAGCGGATCACGGGCTCGGCGCGGTCGAACACCGCCTGCTCGCCGCCGCACATCACGGTCAGTGCGCCGTTTTCGGCGCCTGCCTGACCCCCGGACACAGGTGCATCTATGAAATCGAAGCCACTTTGGCGCGCCGCTTCATCAAGAACCCGCGCCGCCTGCGCTGAGGCCGTGGTGTTGTCGATGAACACTGCGCCCTGCTTCATCGACTGAAATGCGCCAGCGTCGCCAAGGGTGACTTCGCGCAAATCATCGTCGTTGCCGACGCATGCAAAGACGAAATCGCAGTCCCTAGCGGCCTCGGACGGCGTTGGTGCCATGGCGCCGCCGTGCTGCTCGACCCATTTTTCGGCCTTGCTGTGCGTACGGTTGTAGACCGTTACGTCATGGCCGCCGCGCGAGCCCAGATAGCCCGCCATCGGGTAGCCCATGACCCCTAATCCAATGAATGCAACCTTGGCCATGCGTCGTCTCCCCGTACCGGTTGGTTCTGTTTGACCATCCGATAAGGCCCATCACGTCGGATGGCCAGAGGGTAGCGACGGAAAATATTGGGCCCAGGGCTTGCTGTCAGTGCGCCATTGCGAGGTGTCGGGTCAGGCGACGTTCCAGGACATCCCACAACCGACGCACCACTTCGACCGCGATCAGATACAGAGCGGCCGCCCAAAAGAAAGCCTGGAAGTTAAACGATCGCGCATAAGCGAGGCTTGTGATGCCCATCAGGTCCAGCACGGTGACGATGGAGGCGATAGCCGAGCCCTTGATCATCAGGATCAACTCATTACCCAACGGCCGCAAGGCGACGACATAGGCCTGCGGCAAGGTGACCTTAAAGAAGATTGGCCAGCGGCTCATCCCCAATGCCTGACCGGCTTCGACCTGACCCTTCGGCAAAGATTGAATCGCCCCGCGCATGATTTCCGCCTGATAGGCAGCCGTGTTGAGGGTGAAGGTCAGGATTGCCACCCAGAACGGCTCGCGGAAGAACCACCAAAGCCCGATCGCCTCGAAAAAGGTGTTGAACTGACCGACGCCGTAGTAAAGCAGAAACAGCTGCGCCAGCAGCGGTGTCCCGCGGAAGAACGTTATGTAGCTGCGGGCCAAAGCATTGAGCCAGCGCCGCTTTGAGAGTTTGGCAAGCGCCAATGGCAGGGAAAGCAAGGCACCCATGCCCACTGAAATCAGCACCAGCTGGAACGTGATGATGATCCCGTCAACATATCTCAGCCAGTAACGGTCCACGAGCCGCCAGTTGATACCGGGGATAATCCATGCCGCCAGACCGACGATAATGGCTGCGATCAACAGCCGGTCGAACAGTTTCTTGTCCATGCCGAAGGGGCCGGTCGGCGCACCCGCGCCCGCTGGTGGCTTGCGGCCAGCGTGAGCGGGCGCTTGCTGGGTGAGCTCAGCTTGAGCCGTCGTGTCGGTCATCGCGCCGCAAAGCCCCGGTTGGCCCGCGCCTCAAGACGTCCAAAGCCGGCCTGCGAGATCAGCGTGAACATCAGATAGATCAGGCAGGCGATCAGATAGAACAGGAACGGTTCCTTCGTGACGCCGACGGCGACCTGCGTCTGCCGCAGCAGGTCGTTGAGTGCGATGACCGACACCAGCGAGGTGTCCTTGATCAGCACGAGCCAAAGATTGCCGAGGCCGGGCAGCGCAAGCCGCCACAGCTGAGGCAAGGTGATCAATCGAAAGCTTTGCAGCGGGGACAGGCCCAGCGAGCGCCCCGCTTCGCCCTGGCCCTTGGGAATAGCGCGAATGGCACCTAGAAAGACCTCCGACGAGAATGCTCCGAACACCACGCTCAGGGCGATCACGCCCGCGACGAAGCCCGATATCTGGAAATCCGAACCTGGGGCCACAAGCTGCGCGATACGGTTCGCGTAGATCTGCAACAGGTTATAGATAAGAAACAGCGTCAGCAGTTCAGGTAGGCCGCGAAACACCGTTGTATAAATGTTGCCGACAGCGCGGACATAGTCATTGTCTGACTGCTTGGCTAAGGCGACTGCGAGCCCCAGAGCGAGGCCAACCGGAAGGGTAACGAGTGCCAGGCGTATGGTCAGCCATGCTCCGGCTGCAAGCTCGTCGCCCCAGCCATCGGCCCCCCAGGCCAGCAATCCCAGCATCTCGCCCATTCAATGCCTTACCTGTGCCTCGAAAGAGAAAGGGCCGCACGTGTCAGCGCGACCCTCAAAGTCGGTTGGCTTACATGTCACCCGCCAAAAATGGGAACCATTCACCTGCCAGAGCGGCGATGGTGCCATCTGCTTCGAGAGCTTCAATGGCTGCGTTCAGCTTCTCGCGTAACTCATCATCATCCTGGCGCAGCGCGATGCCGACGCCTTCACCGAAGTATTCTGGATCGGTGTAGTCGCCGGGCAGAAAAGCGCAGCAGGCACCGTCATCGCTTTCGAGCCAATCGTTCATGGCGCTTGAATCGGCAAGCAGAAGGTCAATCCGGCCCGCAGCAAGATCGAGGTTCACCTCATCCTGTGTCGGATACAGGCGAATATCGCTGTCGCCATAGATGTCCTCGAGGAAGTTGGCGTGGATCGTTGCAGATTGTGTCCCGATCGTCTTGCCCGCGAGCGCTTCAGGCGTGGTCTCCGTGATCCCCGAATCCGTCGCAGCAACGAACCGGGCTGGCGTCGTGAAGTACATGCGGGTGAAATCGACGACTTCCTTGCGCTCGGCGGTGATCGACATCCCAGCCATGATCGCATCGTAGCGGCTTGCAAGAAGAGCCGGAATGATGCCATCCCAATCCTGAGCGATGAATTCGCACGTCACGCCAGCTTCTTCGCAGATGGCGTTGGCCAAATCGATTTCAAAGCCCACCAGATTGCCGTCTGAATCGGTGAAGTTATACGGAGGATAAGCGCCTTCTGTGCCGATCCTCACCACATCTTGCGCGGACACGGCTGTGGCACCGGCAGCTATTGAAAACGTTGCGAGCGCCGCAACAGCGAAGCGGTTGATTGTCATGTATAAATCCTGTTCCCTGTGAACTCGAGCGCGGCCATCTCTGTTAAAGCCAAGACGGTTTGGCGCTAGACAGTCCGCAGAACACACCATTTACCGTGTCCTTGCAACGCCTTGTGGCGCAGCACCTGCCGGTTTGTTAGGCGATGGTGACCAAATGGGCAGGCAAACCCAACTTATTTGGTCGGCACACCTAGATTGACCCGCAAGCCATACTGTTGCTGCGTGCTGAGCTAACCGCGCAGGGAGGCGGCCTGAAACCGCTTTGGAAGTCGGCGGGTATTCGGTAGAGTAGCGGGCGAATTGGGCACTCAGATAGTGGCGTCGATCAGATAACGGAGCGCGCCAGGAACGGTGTATGGTACTCGATACGATCAAAGGCCTTCTCGGTGGCAAACGGACCGATAGTTCGAACGGCCTAATGGCAGCGATCAACGAGGTGATCGATCCTCTTTCCGGCCTGCCGATAGGACAAACCGATATTCTGTCTGACCCGAGCCTGCAGGACGGAAGGCTGTTGCTCACTCTGACCGTCGCCCCAGAGCAGGTCTCAACTTACGCCCCTGTTCGCGACGCACTCGAAGCTATTCTTTCCAATCGGCCTGAGGTCGAACGGGCATTCATCGTCTTGACCACAGAGGCGCCCGCACAACGCACGGTGCCAGCATCAAGTGTAAAGCCCGACGCTGCGCGCACTGTTGCAGAGGTTCGCAAACCTCTCAATCACAGCGGCGGGTCTGTCGGTCGTACCGCCAAAAAGAACGATCCGAAGGAAGCCAGCCCGGCTCGTACGATGGGAGGCGTGGACTATAGCGAGATCGGGGCAATCATTGCGGTTGCTTCCGGCAAGGGTGGCGTCGGCAAATCGACCACAACCGCGAACCTCGCAGTTGCCTTCGCCTCCATGGGGCTCAAGGTTGGTGTTTTGGACGCCGACGTTTATGGCCCGTCAATTCCCCGACTGTTCGGGGTCACGCAGCCCCCCATTTTCGACGAGAGCAAACGTGCGCAACCGCCTGTCGCTTTCGGCGCGAAAGTCATGTCGATGGGATTTCTTATCGAAGAGGGCGCGCCGATGGTCTGGCGTGCGCCGATGGTTGTCTCGGCTTTACGCCAACTGCTGTCGGATGTTGTGTGGGCACCGCTTGATGTTCTGTTGATCGACATGCCGCCCGGCACCGGTGATACACAGCTGACAATTTCTCAGCGGGTTCCGCTTGATGGTGCCATTATCGTCTCTACTCCCCAGGATTTGGCGCTGATCGATGCGCGCAAGGGGGTTGCGATGTTTGAGAAAGTTGAGGTGCCGGTGCTCGGTATCGTCGAGAACATGAGCGTCTTCGTCTGCCCGAACTGCGGAACGGCCACCCCCATTTTCGGCCATGGAGGCGCGCGAGCGGACGCAGCGCGCTTCGGCGTACCATTCCTTGGCGAGATCCCCTTGCACCTAGCGATCCGAGAGACATCGGATGCGGGTACACCGATCGTAGCGCAGGAGCCGGACGGCGCGCATGCGAGCGCTTACAAGTCGATTGCGACGGCTGTTTATACAGACATCAAAGCGCGGCAAGCTGGTGGACGCAAACCGCCATCGATCATCATCGAAGACGAGCTTGATGCTAGTCCTGCGTGATCGGTTCGCTTTCGCGTCCGACAAATTGCCGCTCAAGCCGGCCTGAGGCCGTGCCTGCCAGCAGCGCTGCAATGGACAAGAGCAGCATGATGACGATCAGCGGCCAGATGCCGAGATGGATAAACCATCCAACAAGGACCGTCGCGGCGGCGCCGACCATGACCTGAAGCCAGCCCGCGAGCCCAGACGCAGTGCCCGCAAGATCGGGCCGTACCGAAAGCGCACCTGAGAAGGTATTCGGCAGGCACAGACCGTTGGCGAGCGAAGACAGCATCATCGGCGCAAACAGCGAAAGCGGGTGAGCGAGGCCCGCCAGAAACAGCAGCGCTAGAGTTGCCATGGCAAACAGCGACAGCAGATTGCCGATGAGGATCATGCGCTCACCGCCAACCTTTTCGCTGTAACGGCCAGCGAAAAAGTTGCCGATTGCATACCCGCCAGCAAGAAACCCGAAATAGAGCCCATAGGTTACCGGGCTAAGACCCAGTTCGCGTTGTGCAATTAACGGCCCACCGCCGAGGAAAGCGAAAAAGATTGCTGACGCGAGAGCCCCTGTCAGCGCAAACGCCCAGAAGCGGGGCTGCCCGCCAAGGTCAAGGTGTTGGCGGACCAATGCGTCGGGCGCGAAGCTCGTCTGAGGTTTCAAATTGGTCTCAGGCAGCAAAACCAGGCAGGCGATAAGGAGCGCCAATCCCAGGGCGAACAACAAATCAAAGGACGCCCGCCAGCCATAAAGCCCGTCGAGCAAGCCGCCGATAGCCGGGCCCATCATTTGGGCGACAGCCATCCCCATCGTCACATAGCCCAGAAGGCTGGCGGCGGTTTGCCGGGTGGAGATATCGCGAACGATGGCGCGACCCAAGACCATCCCGGCGCAGCCGCCGACCGCCTGGAAGCCGCGCGCGATGATCAAACCCTCAATGCTGGTTGCAAAGCGGCAGGCGAGTGTCGCCAAAAGAAAAATCAAAAGCCCGACCAGCAGGATGCGGCGCCGTCCAAACCGATCAGACAGCGGGCCGATGATCAATTGAGCGTTCGCCACCGTGAACAGGTATACCGATAAGGTCAGCTGCAGCTGAGCATCGGTAGCCTGTAGATCGATCGCCATCCCCGGAAGAGATGGCAGATAGATGTGCATGGTCAGTGGGCTGGTCGAGACGATCAGCACCAACAGCAGGGTTGCTGGTCGCCTGCTGAGAACGGTGTCTGACGGTGTTGCACCGTGTGAGGCAGAGTCTTGCGAGGCGGTCACCGCGCACGGACCTTTCGGGTGAAGGACAAATCGCCCGGGCGATGATGTCCAAGAACAAATAAAGGCGTCGCCACAGCGAGAGCGCTCCGCGGAGCGCGCGATGGCAACGCCTTCACTATGCTCTTAGGGTCCAGCGGCCGGTCCGCCAAGGTTTGTCGCGACAAGTGAGCGGTTATTCCGCCCTAAACGGCCGTTTGTCGCGACAAGTCACCTCCTTATTCCGGCCTTTTCCGGCCTTGTTTGGCGCCGTTTTGGCGTCCGTTCGGCCTAGGCTGCGGCGTGACCGCGCGGTGGTTGTGTTTTTTGCGTGGGCGTCGAACCACGCAGCGGATTGCTCGCGCGGAGCTTTGCCAGCAGATCGTAAGCTGCGCGGGACCGTGCTGTCCGGCCTGCCATGATGTGTGCGGAGAGGTCTTTGCGGGTGCTGTCGAAAAGCATGATCGTTCCTTTCAGTTTTCGTCGGCGGGCGACTGCCGACATCGTTTCGTGTTGATGCGAACATGCGCCTTGATCACCCTGCTGACAAACGGATAGATTATGCCTTCAGTACAAAAAATTTGAAGTGAAGGCGATGTGCGATGGCGCGTTTACCGACGCTTAACGGGCTTCAAGCGTTTGAAGCTGTCGCGCGTTCAATGAGCTTTTCTCAAGCGGCTGAGGAGTTGAACCTCACCCCATCAGCTGTCAGCTACCAGGTGCGCAACCTTGAAGATCAGCTTGGTGTCGTTCTGTTTGAGCGCCTCAATCGCGCCATTGCGCTGACCGAAGCGGGCAAACGTTTTCACCCCGACGTGCGCGAAGCTTTCGCCCGCCTGCGTCTCGGGGTGGACCGGCTTTCGGCGCAAACGCCGGACAATGTGCTCGTTGTATCCACGGGTCCGAGCTTTGCGGCCAAATGGCTTTCGCCCCGGCTTTTCTCGTTCATGGATCAACATCCCGATATCGAAGTCAGGATTTCCGCGAGTTTGAAGCTGGTGGACTTCGCCCAAGATGGCGTCGATGTCGGCGTACGGTTTGGGGGCGGCACTTATCCTGGTCTTGAGAGCATCCATCTGCTTGGCGACGAACTGACGGTTCTGTCAGCACCAAGCTTCCTGACGGACCATCCCCTGGAAACGCCGGCGGATATAGCGAAGCTTCCGCTTATCATCGATGAATCGATGGCCCAATTCGAGGGTGCGCCCTCCTGGGTCAATTGGTTTTCCAATGCGGGAGTTACCTACGATCGGGAGCCGCGCGGTTTGCGTTTCAACCATGCCGACCACGCCATTGACGCAGCGATCCGCGGCTCCGGCTTTGCACTTGCTCGTACATCGCTGGCACAAAACGACGTCGATACTGGTCTGCTTGCCGAGCCTTTTCCCAATCTCCGCCTGCGCACGCCGCTGGCCTTTTATCTGGTCATGCCCCCGACGGCGCGCCTCAAACCAAAGGTTGCTGCGTTCACCAGCTGGATTCTGCGCGAAATGGGCTTACCCGATGATCGAGGCTAGGAGCGTTTCAACTGGCGCTCACGAGCGATCATCGCGATACCGCTGCCGACAACGATCGTGAGCCCCAGAAGCATCAGCGCATCAGGTCGGTTGCCGAATATGAACATATCAATCAGCAGCGCCCAAATGACGATTGAGTAGCGGAACGGAGAGCTAACGGATACGTCTCCGCTTCGCATCGCGACCGTGACGGCGAGATAGCCCATCGTCAGAAACGCAGCTGACAGGCCAAGAAGCCCAAGCCCACGTGCATCCGGCATGACCCATTCCTGAAACGGCGCGAGCAAAAATCCCATAATCATGACAGACGCACTGGTGACGAGGTTGATTGAAATGGCCGGTAGCGCGGGATCGATCGAGCGGGTTGAAATATCGCGGACGACATAGAAGATCACCGCCGCCACCGCCCAAAGGCTGGCAGGTTGAAAGGCGGCTGTACCTGGCCGTATGATCAGCAGAACACCGAGAAAGCCCGCAGCGATAATGGTCCAGCGTCGCCACCCCACATGTTCCTTGTACAGGATTGCTGCTGCACCGACGATCACCAGTGGTATGGTCTGAAGAACTGCGTTTGCGCTGGCGATCGGGATCTGGATGATGGCGTTGTAATAAAGCAGCGTCGCCATGCACTCGCCGAACGCCCGCACCCCGACGGCCCGATCTTTGAGCGTTGGCAGTTTGCGTATTGCGCCGGTTGCAAAGCCCAGCCCTGTTAAAATGACGAGGATGGCGATTCCGCGCAGTGCGATCATCTGGCTGATGGGCAAATCGCTCGACGCGGCCTTGATGGCGCTGTCGGTCCCGATAAAGCCAACCATCGCGATGCAGATCGCGAGTATCCCGCGCGTGTTGGGCGATAAATTGTTGAACACGAAGACTGTCCGGCTGCTGGGCGCTGATGGCGCCACGTCGAACACGACCGCGCACTGTCTCAAGCGTGCGCGTTTAGGAACGCAGCTGCAAGCCCTTTCTGACCGTTCAAAGTTGGTAGGGCGCGCATCGATTGCCTATATAGATTGCATGACCGAGCGGCTGGTTTGGGATGTCGCTGGCATTGTCGACCACATGCGAGGATCAGTTCAGATGGACGAGAGAAGCCGCTGGCCCGAAGAGTTGCGGCTTTTGAAGGGTCGGCGCAGCTTGCGCGTACGTTTTGACGACGGGCTTGAGGGCGAGTTGCCCGCACAGCTCCTACGCGCGTTCTCCCAGTCAGCGCAGGTCCAGGGTCACGGCGCAGTCGAGAAGATCGATGGCGCCGTTGATGACACCATCACGGTGACCAACATTGAGCGTGTGGGAAGTTATGCTGTCCGCCTGATTTTCAGTGATGGTCATTCGACGGGCTACTACACGTGGGCGTTTCTCGAAGATTTCATCGAACGTTTGGCAGAGCGCAGGAGCGCATTCGAAGAAGCGCGCGCAGCGCGTCGGCGCAGGGTAGAAGCTACACAAGCCTGATCCGATCAAGCCGCCCAACAGGCCGCACTTGAAGGCGGCGGGCACGCGCCTAGCTGCACAAAGCATTCCAAACCGGTCGTCTCCTCGAACAGTTGAACACCTGCATGCGTCTCTCTCATCACGGAAATGATCTGCTGATCACCGATCAATCGCTTGGGCGAGGGGCCTTTATGGTCGCGATCGGGGTGTTCCTGCTCGCCGCTGCTTTGGGTAGGCTGACGGACATGACGACCTTTATGCAGCCCGGCACGCTCGCCTACTTTGTTATTGGCAGCTATCTGATTTGGAGCGGCATGCGCCGGCTGGTGGCGACGCAGCTGATCGTCGACCCCGACAGGCGAATCGTGGTCGCCAAGCGCTGGACCATTTCTGGCGCTGACGTTCAGCGTATCCCCTTCGGCGCGGTGACTGGCTTTGCGATCGTTCCGGAAGGCGAGGAGAAAAAGACGTCGCTTGTTATCCAAACAACACGTGGAGACGTTATCGGCTCAGGTGGAATGAAGGGCGCGCGGGCCGCTTGGGAGGAAATCATCGCGGCCATTGATGCGCATATGAACAAGCCAGTCGGGGCTGAAGATGGCGCAAAGTAATGCTCTTCACCTTGCCTGCCCGCGTTCGGCTACGAAAGTAAGTTGGTGGGCATGACTGGGATCGAACCAGTGACCCCTCGCGTGTGAAGCGAGTGCTCTCCCGCTGAGCTACACACCCAAATCTAGGCTAGCACCTACCGGTCTCGTCTATACGCGTCAAGCAGACTACACCCCCATCAGAGCGGCAACCGCATCGGGCAGCTGCGCGAAATCATCAATCAAACGATCGGCACCAAGCTCGTCGCTCGTGCCTGTGAAGTATCCGAATGATACTCCGACGACGGGAACGTTGGCGTCCCGGGCGGCACCAATATCCGGCGCGGAATCGCCAACCATGATTGCGCGCGATGGGTCGCCACCAGCTTTCGCAATGGTCTCTAGAATGTGCCGCCCATCAGGCTTGCGAAAAGGGAAGCTGTCACCGCCCGTTATGGCTGCGAAACGCTCCAGAACCCCCAGTTCCGTTACCAACTGAACTGCGAGCGCTTCGGGTTTGTTGGTGCAAATGGCGAAGCGCCAGCCGTCCGATCGCATGGTGTCGAGCGCTCTCAGAACGTTGGGAAACAAACGCGTGTCATTGGCAATGTTCTGCCGGTAGAAGGCAATGAATTGGCCGACCCGCTGCACCGCCTGTTCCTCATCGAGCGGGACCTTCTGCGCACGATAAGCGCGCTCGATCAGAACGCGTGCACCGTGGCCAACAAAGCCTCTGGCTTCTTCAAAGCCTGCAGGTCGCAGGCCATTGGACCGCAAGACGTGATTAAGAGCCGCGATAAGGTCAGGCGCGGTGTCGGCCAAAGTGCCATCAAGGTCGAAAACGCATACGCATTCGCCTTGTGAGGGCGGAGTTGATGTGGAAACCATCGGCGACACCTTCACCGGCAGTCATCACCGGTGCATACAAGAAGATCGAAGGGCAGATTGCGCGACGCTGCACAGATCACATGTGCAGCCGCGATGGCAAGAGGACGGTTTTTCTATGGAGCTCGACCAACTCAAGTTGGAGGTCGGCGACCGTGCTGCAAAGGAAATCAGAGACGGGATGGTGCTCGGTCTCGGAACCGGTTCAACGGCCGAAGCCTTTTTGCATGCCCTTTCGAAACGCGTTGACGATGGCCTGAACGTGCGCGGTGTGCCGACATCCCAACGCACCGCTGACCTGTGCAACACGCTGGGTATCCCGCTCACTGATCTTGACCGCGACCCGGTCCTCGATTTGGCGGTGGACGGCGCAGATGAAATTGACCCAGACCTTAACCTGATCAAAGGCGCTGGTGGCGCGCTGTTGCGTGAGAAAATTGTGGCAGCTGCCGCGCGGCAGATGCTCGTCATTGCCGATGCCACCAAATATGTTGACCGGCTCGGAGCGTTTCCCTTGCCGGTGGAGATCAACAAGTTCGGAGCATCTGCGACGGCAACGCAGGTGGAGCGGCTGTGCGCACGAATGGATTGGCGGGTCGATGCCACCATACGGATGCAAACCGATCAAGAGGGGCGTGAGACCGCTCCAGTAGAGACGGATGGGGGGCATTGGATCGTCGATTGCAAGCTTGGCATGATCGATAATCCCAAAGCGCTTGATACCGCTTTACTCGCCATACCCGGGGTGGTTGAAACTGGCCTGTTTCTGGGAATGGCGGATCGCGCGTTCCTCGCTACCGGTGAAGGCGTCGAGGTTTTGCACCGCCACGGCTGACCCCAGACAAAATCGCTGCTTGCGTCGCAAGGGTTACATCGGTTCGGCTTTCCCGCTATTGAAGCCGCCGAACTCCTCAATTCCGCAATGAAAGATGCGCTTGACCATGAGCTTAACGATGATTGCACGCCAGTTTTCGCGTCTCGCTGCAACACTAGTCCTTTGTACTGCAACGGCGGCACCCTTAAGCTTGATCGCCAGCACGCCGACTGCCGCTCAAGGGATCGAATTGGCTGACCCCGCAACGCTCACCGATGAGCATCGGCGTTTGGGGGCGTTGTTTGCTGAATTGATGGACGCAAACCAACTGTACATCACGCCACTTAACGCTTTACGCCGTGATATCATCCGCCAATTGGTTAGCACAAACCCTGATATATCCGATGTCGTGACAGAGGCCGCCGACGAAGCCTACCTCGATATGGCGACGGAGACCGGCCCTTTATTTGGCCAGATCGCTGAGCTTTACGCCCAGGCTTACACAGTCGAAGAGCTTGAGACGCTGATAGCGTTCTTCCAGTCGCCGGCGGGGGAAAAGTTCCGGTCCGTGCGGCGGGCAATTGATCGGGCATCAATCGATCTCACATTCACATGGAGCGACGCGATTAATGCCATTTATCTCGCCCGTGTGCGCGAATTGCTGACAGAGCGCGGCGTCGAGCTTTAGTGCAGTAACAGACGCCGAAAGGGCAACAATGTCCGATACACAATTCGACTACGACCTTTTCGTCATAGGCGGCGGGTCGGGCGGTGTCCGTGCCGCGCGCATAGCGTCGTTGCACGGTGCGAAGGTCGCTTTGGCCGAGGAATATCGGTATGGCGGTACCTGCGTGATCCGCGGCTGTGTGCCGAAAAAACTCCTGGTGTATGCGTCGCACTTTCCCGAGGTTTTCGAAGATGCGGCAGGGTTCGGCTGGTCCGTCGGGGAAAGTAGCTTCGATTGGCGCTCGCTCATCGACCACAAGGACAGCGAGATCGATCGTCTCGACGATATCTACAAGACCAACCTCGAAAAGGCCGGCGTAGAACTGCACAAGACCCGCGCCGTCATAGAGGGCCCCAACACTGTCCGCCTCTTGGAAGGTGATCGACAGGTCACGGCGGGCAAGATCTTGGTTGCGACGGGCGCGGCACCGGTAATCGATACAAAGATTCCCGGCCATGAACATGTGATCACCTCAAACGAGGCTTTCCATCTCGATCAGCTACCCAAAAGCATCCTGATCGCTGGCGCGGGGTACATCGCCATCGAGTTTGCCGGTATTTTCAACGGGCTGGGCGTAGATACGACCGTGATCTATAGGCGCGGGAACATTCTGCGTGGGTTCGATGATGATTTACGCGCCCATCTTCGCGATGAGATGATCAAGAAGGGCGTGAAGTTCGTCTTCGACGATGTCATCACAAACATCGACAAGCGCGAGGATGGCAGCCTCGTCTCCTCGACCACCGCCAGTGGCGAGATTGTCACCGATCAGATTATGTTTGCCATTGGGCGGGCGCCCAACACTGGGGGTTTGGGCCTTGACACTGCTGGTGTCGAAACCACGAAGATCGGCGCTATCGGCGTGTCTGCTGATAGCCAAACCAGTTGCCCGTCGATCTACGCTGTCGGCGATGTGACCAACCGTGCCAATTTGACACCGGTCGCGATCCGCGAGGGCCATGCCTTCGCTGATAGCGAGTTTGGTGGCAGGCGGTGGACCGTCGACCATAGCCTGATACCGACGGCGGTCTTCTCCCAACCAGAGCTCGGCACAATGGGGCTGACCGAAGAGCAGGCGCGTGCCAAATTCGAGAACCTGGACTGCTACATGACGCGTTTTCGCGCGATGAAGCACGCATTTCCAGGTCGCGATGAATACATGATGATGAAGATCCTCGTCGATGCGGACACCGATAAAGTCGTCGGTGTGCATCTGGCAGGCGAGGGGATGGGCGAATTGATCCAGGCTATCGGCATAGCGGTGAGCATGGGGGCGACTAAAGCTGATTTCGATCGTACGATCGCTGTGCATCCCACCGCAGCGGAAGAGCTGGTGACAATGCGGGTACCAGCAATGAAGATACGCTCCCCCGACCACCCGGACAACATGCTGGATGTGGGTCTAACGCCGCGTGGCTAATGTGCGGAGTAAGGCTTGATCCCGGCACAGATCAAGACGATCTGGGCAAGGCGTTCTTTCAAGCGTCGCCCCTTTATTGGCGCTCACACCCGCTCGATTTTTCTGGTTCGCACACATCAATGGAACCGGCGCGCGCAAACTCTTTACAAAACGCTGTGCAAGGATGTGGGCGCGTCGCAGGTTCTGGTCTCCTTTGACACCCGGATCAACCCGCTGCCCGTTGATGTGCCCTGTCAGGCGATTGACCGGCAATGGGTTGAGAGCATGGGCCTATGTGCACCGGAAAATTATGGTTGGCGTTGTGGCGACTACAATTGGTACCGGGCGCTCGACATGCCGTGGAAGTCACTATGGTTGGTGGAGCCCGACGTACGGCTGGTGAACCTCAGCTACGCTGAGCTTGACGCTATGTTCGCCGACAACGATGCCGATTTCATCGCAAACCGTGTAGTCCAGGCACCGCCGGATTGGACTTGGAACGAACGCGCAAGCCGCCTCGCAGATACGATCTACCTGAGCTTCTTTCCCATTACCCGGATCCGCCGATCCGCCGCTGAGGCCTTGTTGGTTCAGCGACGTCGATGGTCCACCATATTCCGAAGAAATGGCTTACCGACCCCCGAATGGCCCAACGATGAAAGCTTTGTCGCCACCGTGATCGGGAACAGCCCTACCATGACCTACGATCAATTGTCGAAGCGCGGTATAGACTGTTCTTTGTGCCGATACCGTGGTGTTTTCACCCAAGCCGATATGGACACCCTGAAGGGCCCTGCGCTCGTCCACCCGGTGAGGTTATGATCCCGCGTGGCTTTCAGCGCGCAGAGCTTTTCAGGCAGTGATCCTCAAGATCGGCTATTCCGCGGCTTGGGGCAGATCGTCTGAATGACCGCGTTTCGGGTCGCCCAGATCGTTTGCAACCAGCCCCGGAACAGGCGTTCTGCTTCGATCTTCGCCGCGCTCAGCAATCGGCCGTTTTTCGACCATGCGGCCATAGGCGCGCATGACCCCGCGATAGGGCGGTACATGCGCAATCAGCCATTGGTCAGCAGCAGCGAAGCTGGATGCCCACACCGTTGGCAGGCACAGCATCACCGGGATGATCAAAAGGGTCAGAACCGTCGAGAACGCCAGACCCGAGATGACGGCTGTAGCCAACTGAACCCACCAGATTGATGTGATCGAGCCGACCTGAATAACCCGTTCAACGAAATTCAGATTGACCTGCAGCGCCATGGGTATGAGGCCCGCGATCGTCGTGATGGTCGTCAGCAGGATTGGCCGTGACCTTTGCGCTGCAGCTTTCAGTGCTGCCTCCACAACGGCCATGCCATCGGCACGGAACCTGTTGAATGTGTCCATCAGCACAATCGCGTTGTTCACCACAATCCCCGCCAGCGCCAGGATGCCCGTGCCGGTCATAATGATTGAGAACGCCTGTCCGGTTAGTGCCATGCCCAGCAGCACGCCGAAAACCGCGAGAACCACCGTGCCGAGCGTCAGAACCGTCTGGTAGAACGAGTTGAACTGCGTCAGCAGGATGATGAACATGAGGAACAGCGAGCCTGCCATTGCCTGCATGAGGAACGCACCTGATTCCTGCTGCTCCTCATCGGCGCCGCGGAAACGATACGAGACGCCATTGGGCAGTGTCTGGCTTTCGAGCCAAGTTCTGACCTCGGCAACCTTATCATTGTAATCGACACCCTCCGCAGCGTTCGCTTTCACGTTCATTGCATAAGCGCCATCAATGCGCGTGATGGAGGCCACTCTCGGCGCAGCCTCGCGCGTTACGAAGTTCGAAAGGGGTACCTGGCCCTGCGATGTTTCGAGCCGCATGGCGTCAAGTTGCTCGAGCGTTCTTTGCTCTTGCGGCAACCGAACCCGTATCTCGATCTCTTCGTCGGTATCGTCGGGACGATAGGTGTCGATCAAAACCCCATCGGTCACAAGTTGGATCATCGGGCCGACCTGCGCGATCGATGCACCGAACCGACCAGCTTGCTCACGATCTATGCCAATCTGCCATTCGATACCGGGCAAGGGTGTGTCGTCTTCGATGTCAATCAGACCGTCGATCGTATCGACATGGGCCCGAACCGCCCGGGTGAAGGCCAGCAGAGTATCATAATCGTTGCTGCGGACCTCAAGGGTGACATCCTTACCGGTCGGTGGACCGCCCTCGATCTCTCGGATTTCGGTCCCGATACCGGCGAGATCAGCAGTAAGCGCTTCTATCTCCGCGAAGATCTGATCGGCGGACCGACGATTGGAGTAGTCAGCAAGTTCAATCTGAATCTGCCCGATCATGTCGGGTGGCACGTCGGTCAGGCCGAGCGCATCGCCACCCCCACCACCTTGGGTGCCAACCGGCTGGGTGGTTGTCATCATCGTTTGAATACCCGCCACATCAATGATGCGGTCTTCAACCTCGATGACGAGATCGCGCGTTTCCTGCGCCGACAGATTTCCCCGTCCCGTGATCAGCAGAACAGCGATATCGGGTTCTTCATCCACGAAGAATTCGACACCGGTTTGCGCCCGCTGAAACATTGACAGGCTCATCGCCGCGATAGCGATAACGCAGACGATCGCTACAATATTACCAACCTTCGTCGCCGCAAAACTCTCAAGGGTCCGAACGTATACGCCGGTGACGCCTTTGAGCTGCTTGGGGTCGAACGCGTTGCCAGCCGAAAGCTTGATCGCCTCTGCCTTGCGGGTTTCCGCCGCGATGGCCGCCCGGCGCTGCTGCCAACGAACGATTGGGGCCAGGAGGGCGCGAATAGGGACGAACAGCAACAAGGCTGCCACGAGCGCCAAAGCGTATAGTGCGGTCGGTGTCGCGCCCGCGTCCGCACCAGGCAAGGTGATACCCAAGCCGCTTAACGCCGTCAGGATTGAGACCTGCAATGCGGTTATCGCACCAAATGCGATCACAACCGCAAGCAGTCCAGCCAGCAAACCAAGGGCGTGGCGGCCCATCCACGAGGCAACTCTGCCCACGATCGCGCCGGTCACCGGCAAGAAGACCATAGCGGTGAGCAGGGCTGCCGACAGAACGATCACCACCATAAGCGGCAGGTAGCTCATGAACTGGCCGGGAACGCCGGGCCAAAGCAGCATCGGCAAGAATGCCGCCAAGGTGGTCGCGGTTGACGATACGATTGGCCAGAACATCAGCTTGGCCGCGCGAATGAAGGCCTCGGTCGGCTCAACACCTTCGGCGATCTTTCGGTCGGCATACTCCACAACGACGATAGCCCCGTCGACGAGAAGACCAACCGTGAGCACAAGGCCGAACATAACCATCATGTTCACTGTCAGCCCAGTGGTGCCGAGAATGAGGAAGCCGAACATAAAGGACGTCGGAATAGCGAGCCCTACGAGAAGTGCCGATTTCAGGCCAAGCGCGAACAGCACAACGATCATGACCAAAACAATAGCGGTCAGGATCGACGATTGCAGCGAGCCCTGCACCTCGTTGATGAAGCTCGACTGGTCCACGAGAAAATCAATCACAACGGTATCGGGCCAATCGGCGGTAACGCGATCGACGACAGCACGAACCTGATCGTTGTTCTCGATGATGTTCGTCCCGAGCCGTTTGATCACCTCGATGGCAATCGCTGGCTCGCCGTTGACACGGGTATAGGATACCGGGTCGGCAAACGTCCGCCGCAACTCTGCAACGTCCTCAAGCGTCACCACACCATCATTGCTTTCGCGCAGCGGGATATCGAAGACGTCCTCTACCGATTCGACGAGGCCGGGGACCTTGAGATTGAAACGCCCTGAGCCGTTATCGAAGACGCCGGCCGGAACCAATGCGTTGTTCAGCTGCAGTGCATTCGTCAACTCTGCCTGTGTGATGCCGTAAGCTTCCAGCCTGGTTAGGTCGATCAGGATTTCCAGCACCTCATCACGGTGGCCGGAAAGGTTTGCTTCAAGGACCGTGTCGATTGTCTCCAACTCGTCCTGCAGTTCGCGTGCGAGTGTGAACAATGTCCGCTCTGGCACCTGCCCGGACAGGGCGACAGTTATCGTTGGGACCAAGGAGAAGTTGGTTTCGAAAATTTGGGCTTCGTCAGCAGCTGTCGGCATTTCAGCCTGCGCCCGGTCGACGCGGTCGCGTACGTCCGCCATCGCCTCGTCTTTGTCGAACGCGATATCGAACTCAAGCACGATGCCTGCGTGACCTTCCGAAGCGTAGGCCGTGATCTGCTCTAAGCCATCAAGACCTTGGAGCTGCGTCTCCAAGGGGCGAACAAGCAGCCGTTCGGCATCCTCCGGTGAGACGCCTTGCTGGCCAACCGAGACATAGAAGATCGGTACATCGATATCAGGATTGGCTTCCTTCGGGATCGCGATGTAGCTCATCACCCCCGCACCGATGATCACCAGCATGAGTGTAACGACGGTTTTTGGCCGCCGTAGGATCATTTCCAGAAGGGCAATCATTTGGCCGCTCCTTCATTGGCCGGCGTTCCCAAGGTGCCGGGCGCTTGAGAGGTCTGCAGAATGCCGTCCTCGACCATCGTGACGGCCACTTCTTGGCCGGTAACAACGAAATCCTGTCCAACAACGATCACCCGTACGTCTTCCGGCAAGCCTGTGACCCAGACGCCGGTGCGTTCATCACCGATGATGGTGACAGGGTTGAACGCGACGCGGTTGTCGTCATCAAGGGTGTGCACACCGACACTTCCGTCTTCGGCCAGTCCAAGTGTCGAAACCGGAAGCAGATGGCCGCGCGAGGCTGGCAAGCCTATGGATGCTTCCGCCGTGACGCCCGCGCGCATTGTCCCCTCGGGGTTGGCAATGTGCACATCGATCTGGAATGTGCGCGTATCAGGGTTGGCTTCGGCACCGATGAAAGCAAGTTCGCCGTTTGCCGTCTCGCCCGTCACGAGCTGCGTTTGTACGTCCATGCCGATAGAAAGCTGGGCGATATCGCGTTCTGAGACCTGAGCCGTAACGACCAGAGGGTCGGTATCGAGCAACGTTGCGCAAACGGCCCCGGGTGCCAGTTGCGCTCCGACCTCGGCGAGGGGCACTTGCACGACGCCACCAACCGGGGCGGTGATCTGCGTGCGCTCCAGATCGAGCTGCGCCTGTTCAAGACCAGCCTGTGCAAGGTTTAAAGCCGCCTGAAGAGCCGGGACCCTGTTCTGCGCGCCAAACCCGGAGTTCGACAGGCTTTGGGCGGCCTCTAGCTCGACCTCTGCTTGAGCGAGTTGTGCCTCGGCTTGCAAGAGGGTTGCTCGGCGCGTTGCTTCGTCGAGGCGGCAAAGAGCATCGCCTGCAGCAACCTCATCGCCTTCACGAACGTAGACGTCCACCACGCGTCCGCCGGTCTCAGCCGATACGGCAACAGCAGCGTCGGCGACGGTCCGGCCACGAACCGTCAGGGCGTTCGCCCGTTCCTGCGCCGTGAAATCACGGGCCCGGACAGCGAACAGGACCTCCTCTTGGGCGCGGTTGTCCGTCGCACGGACAGGTTCGCCGCCCGCCGATGGCCCTTCGCCGGACAGCATCGTGGTTCCGCCCAGCATGTAGTAGCCGACGCCAGCGGTCAGTCCGATGGCAAGGATGTGGGAAAATCGGATCGGGAAGGCCATTTTTCTAAACTTTTCAATCTAGCACTTGGGGGTAGGGGCGTTTTGAACACGCTTACTCGGCGGCTGTCTGAACGGTATCCGCAGCGGCACTGGCGCTGATGATCCGTTCACGGTTTTCGATGACCCAGTCGAGATGGGCCTGGACGCAATGGCGCCCGAAATCGACCAGCCAGCTCTGCGGCTGGCCTTTCATGGATTGTTCCATCTCGTTGATCTTCACCAGCTTGTCCTCGATCTGGCGCGTGTGCATGGCGAGGGCGCGCTGCACATCGACGGGATCAAGCAGATCAGAACACATGCCCACCAAAAGGAACTCAGAGCGGTAGATATCCGGCGTTGGTGCTTCGCGGAGCTGTAAACGCAGCTCTTCGCGGCCGGCCTCATTGATCATGTACACCTTGCGCGGCGGCTTGCTTGGCTGCTGTTCCTGACGAGATGTCACCAGACCATCATCTTCAAGCTTGGCGAGCGCGGGATATATCGAGCCGAAGCTCGCATCGACGAAGTAGGCGTATTTGCCTTCCGTCGAGAGCTTACGGATTTCGTAGCCGGTCGCATCTTGGTGGTGAAGAATGGCCAGACAAAGGGTTCGAACGTTCATGGGCTATTACCGTCAGTGACATGCTGACTTGGCATATATCAAACAAGAATATCCACGACAAGCATATATCTACCGTCAATGTCGCCGCTAAGCGACAGTTGGCCAGTCAGTGCTGATCTGAATGGGAAAGTTGGGCACACAAGCGGCCGGCGCGCTTCGCCAACCGGCAGAATCGCGGATACTCCTTTACACGGCTCGAAAGCTTTAACGCCGTTTGAAGCTTGTGAAAGCTTTTGTAATCAAACGGTGGCAGGTTGACCTTCGACCAGTCTTGAACCGCTCGCTGAGGCTTTGCCATGACGGCTGTTTCGCGCTTTTCACGCCCGCTTAAAACGTGTCGCTCTTTAACAGCGGCAGCAGCTCTATCCCTTGCTCTTTGTTTGAGCGGTCTACCGGCTGGCGCTACAGCGGCCGAAGATGCGGATGGCGGTGAGGCCATCGATGCGCAAGCCCTGTATCAACAGGCAATCGAGGCTGAATGGTCAGGCGCTTACGGTTTGGCGCGACCTCTATTGGAGCAGGCTGCCTCAACCGGTCATGCCCGCGCCAACTACCAGCTCGGCTTCCTGTTAATGGACGGTCTGGGAGGCGCGCGTGACGTCGAAGCGGCGCGCCGGCATTTCCGGGTTGCCGCCGACCAGGGGCTTCACCTCGCGCTCGTACCGTTGATTTACGCCTACGATGATTTTGCCGATACGGACAGCGCGCCTGATTCCATGATGGCCAGTCATGCTCTGCTTGAGCTCGCCCAGCGTGACCTGGGTATGGCGGGCGACACTATCCAGTTTTGGAGCATGCCGCTGCGGCGGCAAATTCAGCGCGACCTGCGCCAGGTAGGTCTGTACCGCGGCCCCATCGATGGGTTGATTGGCCAGGGGTCTCTGAACGCTCTCCGAGCTTTTGGCCGGAACCGTAACCTCGCCTTACCTGATCTTGAGCGGCCACGCTTCGAAAGCTTGGTGTTGTCTCAACAGGGCGTGTCCACCGATGACGTGGCGTTGGTGCCCTATGATGAGACTTCTACCGTCCAAGCGGCAAGGGTAGCGTTAGGCGGCGTGACTTTGGCTATCGAGGGCGAGAGCCATTGGCGGTTATCCACATTGGGAACAGATCTCCTAGACTGGTTCCCCGAGAACCTCGATGAAACAGGTGTGCCGGCCTTTCAGTTGCCGGGCAAACCGCGCGGCACAATCCTGCGGTTCGGTATGCCGTTCGATGCGCTTCCAACGACCGAATTGGGTCAGTGCTCGATGAACGCACAGCGGAATGGTGGCTCGGTCTCGCGGATCATCCGCCAGTGCGCGACGCGCAACGCTGACGTTCGTTTGATTTTTGCCGCCGAGCCTTCGCAACTGCCGGCAGCTGGTTTCGAAGCTCAGGTGATGGGGGTGACAGCCCAGGCAGCTACACCGGCCCACGCGGCGTTCGAACTGACCCGGATCGAGGTCACATCGCCACTGGCGCTGCGGCTCGCCGATAACGATCCGGTGCAGTAAGCCGCTCCGACGGCGCCGTCTGCCAAGTGAACGCTCCAGATGCCGCCTAACGATGCGAAAACGGTTCTCGCTTGAATTAGCCGCTCTGCGGTGCTATCCGCCGCGCGCCGCTGGGGAATAGTTTAATGGTAGAACAGCGGACTCTGACTCCGTCAGTCCTGGTTCGAGTCCAGGTTCCCCAGCCAGCTTTTACCTGAGCGTTCTCGGTTCATGCCATGCTCGGTTTCAGACCGTCACGGCACAGTTCAATCGATAAGCTCGGCGGCAAACGCGATCGCGCGCTGATAGTTGCCGCTGTCGTTCCAAGCGGACAGAACACGAAAATTGGCTGATCCCTCCGCGAAAGAGCCGCCGGCTTGCCACCCATTGCGACGCAACATGTTTGCCGCGGTTGCAAGGGCGTCGGCTGCATTGTTGGGGTCCGTGCGACCATCACCGTTCCCGTCCACGGCAAAGCGAACCCAATTGCCCGCAAGGAACTGCATGTGTCCTAATTCGCCTGAGGGGCCGCCGCGACTACTCGTTGTGATCAGCCCTTGGTCGACAAGTTGCAGGGCAGCGATAGCGTCGTCTTCAAAGCGTGGGTGACGGCGGCAGTAAGAGGCAAGAGTTACCGCACCGCCAACGATGGGTGTATCGCCGGTAAAGCCGCCCCAGCTGGTCTCGTAACCCCAGATCGCAACAAGGATCGAGCCGGGCACTCCGTAGCGTTGCTCAATCGCTTCAAAGAAACTCTCGCTTTGCCTGAGCCTTTGTTGAGCGCCAGACACGAAGGAGTTCACGCTTGAAAAACGGCTGCGGAGAAACTGTTCAGGGCTGCGAAATCGCATGCTGGACTGCGAGGCCGGGTTCGATTCAAACCGCCAGGTGATGCCTGAAAGCCTGGCCTGTTGTAGTGCCTGAAGGCCGCGCTGGCCGACGCCAGCAGAGGACGCCTGTTGCGCCAGTTGCTGCTTATAGGCATCAAATTGGCCTTGGCTTGTGATGCAGGACGCAGCTGATGCTGGTGTCGCAACGAGCAGCGCTCCGAGACCAAACGCCATCGAAAAAAGCGTTGTGCGGATTGGGTTCATCTCATTCTCCATCGATCCGAAGGACTCAGCATCGGATGTATAAGCAACACGAGGCTGCTGCTTCTCGCAAGTGGTGGCCGTCTTGATCATGCCATATGCGATGGCCAGCCCGCGTAACGCTTTGCGTCCTCAGCGCCGCTGCATCTTGATCTTTGATTGGTTACGAAGAGGTTCCGAAGCTACGCGAAGCGGCGACTTGCGCGTACCGTTGGGTGCGGCACAGCACCTTAAGGAGACAAATAACGCCACGGCTTACCGCTGACACCCAGCACCACCGTGCAGCTCCTCCAGCGCATCAGTTGTGTCGACATCAAGCAAATCGCGAGCGGAAAAGCGTGCAAGAGCCGTCTTAGGCAGACCTTGGACCAGCACCGCGGCACCGTGATCACCCTTTAAGTTTAGAAGCTTAGGGAACAGTGCTTTGGGGAAGCATGCCGGTGGCATGATTCTGTCACCATCGCTTGAAGCGCTGGGCCTTGTTTCGGTGCAAAGACCCGCAACCTCCGCCAACAATGAAGCTGTGACAAAGGGCATGTCCCCCAAGACAACAATGATCTGATTGGCGCCCAGTCGCATCGCACGCGATACACCAGCGCGAAGACTGTCTGCCTGCAGTGGCTCATCTTCTGGTGCTTGCACGCAATCAAAGTCTGTCAGCAATGCCGCAACTGGGTTCGACCGCACGACCGCGATGCGTACATCAGGTTGGTAGGTGCGCAGAGCATTGGCTGCGTAGCTGACAAGCGGGCTCCCGTGCAGAGTTGACAGCAGCTTGTCCGCTCCGCCGAAACGGCTTGATGTGCCAGCGGCGAGGAGGACGCCTGCGACCGTCAAGGCGCTTGCGCCCCTGCTTTGCCCATGATCTCCGCAAGCACTGAAACCGCCAGCGTCGGCGCATCGCGCGCTGACGGGATCAGGCCCACCGGGCCGTGCAGGCGATCCAATTGCGGCTCCGTGACACCCATCGTTTTCAACGTCTCCAGACGGGCGTCCCGCGCTCGCCGACTGCCCTGAGCGCCTATGTAGAACGCAGGCGTGTCGAGCGCTGCCTTAAGAAGCGGTGGCTCCCAATCATGATCATGGAAGAAAAGGACGATCGCCGTCCACCGATCGACCAACAGATCGCTTGGGAAGCTGGCGGTGGGCAAAGACCTTGTATCACAACCGGCGTTCGTGGCGCGTTCGAGTGTTTCGTTATCGGGCGACAACAGAACATTGGGATAGCCCGCAGTTTGGACCAGCGCGGCGAACGTACCGGCTTCGGGCCCCTTGCCGAAAACGCAAAACTGCAATTGCGGTTCAATCCGAACGGTGAAGACGTCGCTAGGCGCGTTTTCCACATCAGAGACCACCATTGCTCCATCCCCCGTTTCGATTGACAACGCACAAGGGGTCCGCATGCGCTGGCGAAGCAGGATCTCTTGGATCGCCACGCGATCTGGCCGTGGGACGAGTAGGATATCGATGCCGCCACCGCAGGGCAGTTGGATGTCGATGTAGGGCGAGCCCCGACCGTAGCGGATAACGCGCGGCACACCCGCGTCGAGCGCCTCCATCGCGTGGACGACAAGATCGCTCTCAATACAGCCTGAAGACAGTGAGCCCGCGCGTGTGCCATCTGGCAGGATCGCCATCATCGCGCCGACGGGGCGATAGGATGGCCCTTCAACGCCTGTAACGACCGCCAGCACTCCGTCCCGTTTACTTCGGACAAGTGCGTCGAGCGGGCTGCGATCAAACGCTGTCGAATGGCTCAGCGAGGATAGGGGACCGTTTGTGGAGCGCATGATTAGCGGGATCGTGGGGATGAAAGCGAGCAGGTTTTGACGGCTCTAGGCCGCGTTGGCTCTTTGTCGCGTTTCGCCAACACCTTGCTCTCACGGCTCTGCGCGATGACGCTTAGGCCACTCAGAGTTTGGGCGGCGGTCCAGCGCGAGAGCCCCTGCCACCTGGAACGGTAAATTCCCGTCGCCTGCATTTGGGAAGTCGCTCACCGCGCATCCTTTGGGATGGACCAGGGGAAGAACAGACGCTGTAGAAGCCCGATGATGTTGAACAGTGTCAGCGACATCAGAACGAGAAAGCCCAACCCGAGCCACGCCTGAGGCAGTTTGAAATTCGATGTCGAGAACTGGATGAAGAAGCCCAGGCCCTGCGACGACGCAACAAACTCCGCTACCACCGCACCGATGACTGCAAGCGTGATGGAGATTTTCAGCCCCGAAAAGATATACGGGATCGCGTAAGGAATTCGGATCTGAGTGAACTCCCGCCACGCCGGTGCCTTGAGGCTGTGCGAAAGCTCGATCAACTCCCGAGGCGTCGCCATCATTCCCGTCGTCATCGAAACGACGAGCGGAAAGAACGCGATCAGAAAGGTGATCGTCACACGCGGGGCATCGCCCGACCCCAGGATCACGATGATGATGGGCGCGACCGCGACCACCGGCGTTGATTGGATGACCACGAGGATCGGGTAAAGGCAGGCCGATATCACCTTCGAACGCGTAAGGGCGATCGCCACCGGCAAGGCGACAGCGATGGAGACGAGGTATCCGACGAGTGCAACGCGAAGGGTTGCCCAGACATGCTCGAACCAGCGCTCCGCACTGACCGCATCGATCGCGCCCCCGATACGGGTTGGCGCTGGGAGGATAAAGCTGGGGATCGGGAATATCCGAGTGGAAAGCTCCCACACCAAAAGCAGACCGACGATAGTAAGGCCAGGTAGCAAACCTGGCACGGCCATCATCCGGCGTAGCAGCGACGCCTTTGCGACAGCAGGGCTTGGTTGCGGCGGCTCCTGTGCACCTGCGTCCGATTGCTCAGGCGGCGCGTTTGAGGAGGAGGCTGCGGAGATATCCTGCAAACTCATGCATCACCTTTGTCGTGGTGGTCTCGATGGTTCGGGGCCGCTCCAGGGGAACCACCAAGTCTTCGATAATCGTTCCAGGCCGATCGCTCATGACCAATACGCGGTCGGCGAGCAGAACAGCTTCGGAGATGGAATGGGTAATAAACAGCACCGTTTTTGGGCGTTCCTGCCAGATGCGAAGAAGCTCAAAACCCATCTCCTCGCGCGTCAGGGCATCGAGTGCCGAGAACGGCTCGTCCATCAGCAGAATATCGGGGTCCATCAAGAGCGCTCGCGCGATGCCGACACGCTGCTGCATACCACCGGAGAGCTCTTCGGGCAGGCGTGTCTCAAAGCCTTCCAGTCCGACCATCTTCACCAGTTCGGCGGCTCTTTGACGGTCGTCTTTCGATACGAATCCACCCCTGTGTTTGAGCGGAAACAGAACGTTGTCGATCGTGTTCGCCCATGGAAGAAGCGTGGGCTTCTGGAAAACGATCCCCACGTCGTCACGTGGCTCCTTGACCGGATAATCGAAGACTTTTACCCCTCCCGTTGTTGGCTTCAACAACCCGGATGTCATGCGCAAAAGCGTTGACTTGCCGCAGCCGGACGGACCAAGGACGGCAACGAATTCGTGCCGTCCTATGGTTGTGTCGACCCCGCGCAAGGCCTCCAAAGCACCAGTATCCGTTTCGAACACCTGGCCGACGTTCTCGAAGGCGATTGCGCACGGTTCACTCACTTGGCGCAGCCCTCAGTTCGTTGGCATGAAGGAGCGATCAACGATGGTCTCGGGGTCGAGCGCGTCCACGTCAAAGCCCTGAGCTGCCGCCACACGGGCCCATGTCGACGCAAGGCGCTCAGGCTCGAAAGAGCCAAGGCCATCAGCTTCGGTGACCTCGTTGAAGACCAGAAGCATAGCGTCATTTACACCGCCTTCGATTGCCGCAACATCAAGTTCCGGAACAACCGCTACAACCGCCGCTGCCGCCTCGGCTGGGTTCTCATGGGCGAAAACCACCGAACGCTGATAGGCTTCCAGAAAGCGCCGCGCCACGTCAGGTCGCTCGGCGAGGAACGTGTCGTTAGCGATGACCGAAGCTGAATACAGGTCAAGGCCCGCTGTCGACCAGGGTATAACCTTGATTTCGTGGCCGGCTTCCTCAGCTTGCGTGGTGTACCGGGTAACGTCGACAACCCAGGCAATGATCGCATCCGCCTGGCCCGTCATGAGGGTCGGCCCAAGTGCGCCGGGGTCCATCTTGTTCAGTGTGATATCCTCTTCGGTCATGCCCATGTCAGCTAGAACCAGCGGAAGATAAACGTTGGAGGAGGTGAATGGCGAGGTTGCGATCGTTCTGCCGCGCACGTCCTCAACGCTTTCAATCTCATTGCCCTCAATGGTGTAGAAGGCGTGCGGGCCTTTGTTGAAGTAGGACATGACCCCGGTCACCGGTACGTCTTCCGCCACAACGGCTGCCATCAGCGCGCCAAGGCCTGCAGTACCAATATCGGAAATGCCGGTCGCCAGCTTTGTCACCGCTTCGGAGGAACCACGGCCTCCCTCAATGGTCACTGATATTCCGGCGTCTTCACAGAAACCTTGTTCGATGCAGACATAAATCGGCGATTTGTCTCCACCGGGGAGCCAATCGAGCTGGAAGGTGACTTCGTCGAGTGCTTGCGCTGCTGTTGACGTCGCAAGCATCGCTGCACCACTTAGTAAAGCGGTAGGTAGAAACGAGAATTTCATGATGGATCCTTTCCCTACGAGCCATGCAGTGACGGGCTATGCCCGCGGGCAATGACGTGACATTGGATGGGGTGACGGGAGTGCAAACCGTTCGGGCGCGCTTGGGGCGCCAAAGTCGGTGCGGTGTAGAGATGAAACAGCATAGGGGCCCGGCTTCTTCGCAAAAGCTGCTGGTCATGGCGACCGGTGCCGATCACGGGCTAGCTCGCCTCTAACGGCACTGACTGGCCCCTTCAGCTGGCCGAGCCTCTTTGACAGCTCGACCGCCTTGGGAGCTAAAAGACTTCCAAGTCGCAGCTTCAACTCCGCTCGTAGAGAACCATGCGTCCCCCACCTTGAGCAGGCTGAGGCGAGACTGTGCCGCTCGAATTACACGCAGTGCGTGGGCATTGTCGCGTCATGATGCCCAAAAATCAGGCATGCTATGTATATATCCACATGCTAGCCCAGACCTGGTGAACACGCATGGTCTTACGCAGCGTTTAAGGAACGAAAATGCCCATATCGCCCGAACGCGATCTCGAGCTGATCCGGCACACGATCGAACTGGCAAAGCAATCCCGCGCCCGTGGGGACCACCCATTTGCGGCGCTCTTGGCGGACAAAGACGGCAACATCCTACTGGAGGCGATGAACACTTGCGGAACCAAAGGTGACAACACCGGACACGCGGAACGCAATTTGATGACGCTTGCGTCAATGACCTATGACGTTGCGTTCCTGCGCACCTGTTCGATGTATACAAGTGCGGAGCCATGCGCGATGTGCGCTGGCTCGGTGTACTGGGCGGGCGTTGGACGCGTCGTTCATGGGATGACCGAGAAGGCGTTGAAAGACCTTATAGGCCCTGATCCGGAGAACCTTACGATGGACTTGCCCTGCCGCAGCGTTTTCGAATCTGGTCAACGACAGGTCGAGGTCGTCGGTCCGCTTCTTTCGGACGAGTCGGCTGTTGTTCATGAGGGCTTCTGGGTTGGCCAGGATTAGTGGGCTCAGTTGAGCTCAGATGATCATGCAGACCGTTTTCGTTTGAAGGTAGTTCTCCAGCCCTTCTGCGTTGTTTTCGACACCCCAACCTGACTGCCCCCAACCGCCTTTGGGTAGTTCGGGCGAGAAGTATGAGTGGCCGTTCACCCATACCGTACCCGCCTTTATAGCGTCGGCAACGCGATGAGCCTGTGAAAGACCGGCGGTCCATACGCTCGCGGCCAGCCCGTAGCTTGTATCATTGGCCCAATCGATAGCCTCGTCGAGCTCATCGAATGGGATGATTGCGGCCACCGGCCCAAAGACTTCGTCGCGCATCAGCGCGCTTTGGGCATTGGGCGCGGCGATGAGGCTTGGCACCACAAAGCTGGCATGCGGACCAGCCGCCTGGCCACCCGTGAGCACCTCGCCGCCATGGTCCCCGAAGACATAGCCGCTGACTTTTGCCGCATGCTCAGGACTGACCAACGCTCCCATGTCTACCTCCCGATCAAGGCCATGACCCAGTCTCACTGATCGGAGGCGTGCAAGCAGGATTTCGGACAGGTGTTCATACGCCGGCCTTGCAACATAGATGCGTGAACCAGATACGCAGACCTGTCCGCCATTTGCGTAGCTCCCGCGCATGATACCGGCCGCTGCGGCATCGAGGTCTGCATCGGGCAGGATGACCACGGGCGATTTGCCGCCTAGTTCAAGTGTCAGCCGTTTCATGTTGCCCGACGACGCTTGGATCAGCGCGCGGCCTGTGCTGGTAGAACCGGTGAAACTGATCTTGTTGACGTCGGCATGAGAGGCCAGATGGGCACCCACCTCATGACCATATCCTGTAATGATGTTCACCACCCCAGGCGGAATTCCGGCTTGCTGGAGCAGCTTACCAAGATACAGGGCCGTCAAAGAGGTCGCTTCGGCGGGTTTCAAGACCACCGAGCAACCCGCTGCAAGTGCTGGAGCCAGCTTCATGCACGCCATCAACAACGGTGAGTTCCACGGCGTGATGGCGGCAACAACGCCTACCGGTTCCCGGTAGGTCTGCGCCTTCACCGTCTTTCCCTCGGGCTGGTACGTGATCGAAGGTGTTATCGTCTGTCCATGCACCTTGGTCGCAAAGCCTGCAAAGTAGCGGAATTGCTCGGCAGCTGCCGGAACTTCGGCAAACCGGCTCGTTGCCCAGGTCTTTCCTTGATTGAGCGTCTCAAGCTCAGCCAACGTGTCGGCGTGCTGGTCGATCAGTGTTGCGACCTGCCAGAGGACCTGCGCGCGATGAGCAGCGGGTAAGCCGCGCCAGGTGGCCCGGTCGAAGCTCTGCTTTGCGCTGGCGATGGCATCGTCAGCATCGCGGAGTGTCGCGCGTGGGATGTGCGAAAGGACATGTTGTGTCGCCGGATCACGCGTTTCGAAGGAGCCGCCTGACGCAGCAAGCCAATCGCCCCCGATAAGCAACTGCTGTTCTCGGGCGAGGAATGCCCGGGTGTCTGGCGATTGCGGCTCAGACTGACGCAGCTCCACCCCACCGGTCATGGCGCGCTGGCGCCGCGAACGCGAGCCGCTGCGTTCAGCGCGCCCCGAACAATCGACGCATATCCTGTGCAGCGGCAGATGTTGCCTTCAAGCGCCGCGATGACTTCATCATCATCCGCTTGAGGGTTGCGTGATAGAAATCCAGTTAGCGCCATGACGAAGCCGGGGGCGCAATAACCGCATTGGAAAGCCGACTCTTCGAGCAGACCAGCCTGCACCTCAGTGGCCGCGGAAAGCATCGCGACACCTTCGATGGTGATGACTTCCCGGCCAGCCACTTGCCACGCGAATGCAAGGCACGCATTGCTCGCAAGCCCGTCGATGAGCACAGTACAGGCACCGCAGCGGCCAATTGAACACCCGACCTTTGTCCCGGTTTCTTCAATGTGGTCACGCAAGACCTCCACAAGGCGCGCTTCAGCGTCGACCGCCACCGAGAGGCTCCGACCATTCAAATGAAACGAGATAGCCTGACAATTCTCTGCAGATACAGGCTTCATGGTGCAATCCAGCCTAGTGTCGCCTCGGGCGATAACGGGAGTTCCGTGGGCCAGACTGCTGACGCTTTCAGTTCGAGCGCTTGGGCCACGGCATTTGCAACCGCCGGGGCTGCGCCAGCAATGCCGAGTTCACCGACACCGCGAGGGCCATAGGGGTCACCCGCATCAAGCTCCTCCAAAGCGTAGGTGTCGATGATCTCAGGCCGGTCACGCAGCGATGGCATGACGTAGGTGTCGAGGTTCCCATTGACCGTGCGCCCTTGGTCCATTGCGATGTGTTCGGTTAGGGCAAGGCCGAGCCCTTGGCTGGCAGCGCCTTCCATCTGCCCCAGATAAGACGCCACATCGAGAACGGGGCCCGACGCCGAGTGTTGCGCCAGACGAACGACCCGGACCATTCCAGAAACGCGATCCACCGCCACGCGGGCAAGGGTGGCGCCTGAGATAAACAGGAACCGGGCGTTGCCCTTCGTGTAGTCGCTTTTGGGAAAGGCAAGGTGTTGCCGCTCCACCGGAAGATCGTCTTCGTTAAGGCTGGCTGCGAGGTCCGCAAAGGTAAGTGTGGGTTTGCGTGAGTTGGTTCGCGCATCTCCGATGCCGCCTGGTACGAGCGCAAGAGTATCCACGGGGCGATTGAGAAGACGTGAAGCTGACTTTAGCAGCGCCGTGCGCAAGCCGGGGGCTGTCACCTGTGCACCTTTCCAGACCACATAGGTGCCGCGCGAGGCGGTGGTTGATCCACTGTCTGGTGTGGCGCGTGTGTCGCCAAATACGACGCGGATATCGTCGCGACAGACCCTGAGCGCCTGCGCCACCGCCGAGGCAACAGCCGGGATCATGCCTTGTCCCATTTCATCAAGGCCGTAGCGCGCCTCGATCTTACCGTCAGCGGCGAGTGCAAGCTCAACATCGCCCTCATCGGGCGGCAAGGTGCCGAGCCCATTGCCTTGGTAACACAAGGCCATCCCAACGCCGCTGACCTCACCTGGCCGCAACGGCGTGTCGTCCGTCCAGATCGGGCTTGCCGCTGCTGCGTCCAGCATGGCCGACAAGCGTTCGGTCGGGCCCACCTTTTGGCCAAGTGTCCCAGGTGTCCCGGCTTGGCGAATGTTCTTGCGGCGCATGTCAATGGGATCAAGTCCGACAAGGGCTGCCAGCCTTTCGATCTGACATTCGACTGCAAAGGTCATTTCATTGCATCCGAAGCCGCGAAACGCCCCGCACGTGCCGTTGTTGGTGGCCACCAGTCGGCCGCGCGTTGATGCATTGGGTATGGAGTACGGCCCGCAGGCATGCTCCATCGCGGTTTCGATGACCGCAAGGCTGAGTGATGCGTGCGCTCCGCCATCAGCGATCGCGTCCACTTTTTGAGCGGTAAGGTTTCCTGCGGCGTCGCAGGCGGTCTTCATGGTGATGCGAAACGGGTTGCGCTTGGTACCGGCACGAACGCTCTCTCGCCGGCTGAGATGCAGGCGTACCGGTTGCTTGGCTTTGAGTGCCAGGAGCGCAAGTGCCGGCTGGACTGTCAGTTCGTCTTTGCCGCCAAAACCACCGCCTATTGGAGAGGTTACGACTTCAATCTTCTCTTCTGGTAAGGCGAGAATGCGGGCAAGTTGCTCGCGATCCCGGCCGCCGTGCTGGCCGCCGCACTGAACCAGGATACCCCCATCATCGGTGGGAGTGACGACCCCGCCTTCAGTTTCAAGAAAGCCGTGCATCTGACGCGGCGTACTGTAGGTGTCCTCAACGACGAAGTCCGCCGCCGCAAATGCCGCATCGACGTCTCCACGTTCCAGCGTCACGGTCTTTCGTAGATTGCCATCAGGATGGAGCTGTGCCGCGGTAGGCTTGAGGGCTTCAAATGGGTCATCGACCACCGGCAGAGGCTCGTACGTTACGTCGATGAGGTTGATAGCCTGATCAGCGATCTCCTTCGTGTCCGCGGCAACAGCTGCAACGGGATCGCCTTCGTATCGCACCAGCGTGTCGCACAGCGCTGGTTGGTCCTGCACAACGATCCCAAATGCATTCAAGCCGGGTACATCCTTGTGGGTGACAACGGCGCGAACGCCCGTGAGAGCTTCGGCTTTTGAAGTATCGATCGACAGGATGCGGGCATGTGGATAGTCCGCACGCAAAATACTCCCAAAAAGCGCATTGGGGGGCCGCAGATCGGTCAGGAAAACAGGTTTGCCGCTCACCTTGTCGGCCAGATCAGAGCGAACGTACCATTCGCGTTCGCAGTCCTTCCGAGACAGGCGACGCTCGCCGTTAGAAGGCGATCTGTTCGCTCGGAAAGCCGCCTTGATGGGTGGCCGATCGCAAGTCCGCCGGCCCAAGCCATCAAGTAGGGCGAGCGCGGCGACGCGCTTACGATACCGGGAAGAGCGCAAATGGTCGTCTGGCGCATCGATCGCGGCTTGCAGGCTGGCAGCGTCCAGCGCTCCCAGGCCCTCAAGACACAGTCTGTCTTCGACCGTCTTCAAGCGCTGGGGTCGTGTTGCGCCTGATCCCACCGCGAGCCGGGCGCGGCGCACGCCGTCGCCATCGCCATCGTCATCGCCATCACGCACGACCACCGCAGCGACTGCGATGACGCCAGGTGTGAAAGCAGCTCGCAGACCGACCTTACGCCAGACTGTGTCACCGCCATCCGGTTGAGTTGGCACCGTGATCGCCGTCACCAGCGCGTCCTGTCCTTGAGCGAGGAACGCGTCGAGATAGCAGGTGCCTGAGCCCCGAGCGCTGATCCACTCCACCTGCGCATCAAGAGCCAACATAGCCGGCAGAAGACATCCAGCGCCCCAGCCTATCTGACCACCCACTGTGCCCATTGAGCGCACCGAAGGTCCGCCAACATCGCGCGCCGCAGTTGCAAGGAGCGGCAGATGACGCCTCAATGCCTCGTCTTCGATCAGCGCACTGATGCGCGTTAGCGCACCCAGTCGTACGGACCCTTCGTCACACGCGTGTCCGCGCAGCTCTTCGATCTGCGACAGGTCAACCAGTACGCCAGGTTTTTTGGCGCCAGCCTCCCACGTTAGCTGCAGCGCAGTACCCCCGGCGATAGGGCGCGCATCGTCGGCCGCCAGAGCGTCGATGGCCTCGTCCAGTTTCGTTGGCCGTAACAGTCGCATCATGCAACGGCCTCAGGGCAAGGCGTGGTTGTGCCGTACGTAATGCCCTTTTGCTTAAGCCATCGCCGATAGGCGACGGAGGAGCCGTCAGCGCGGGTTGGAATTTCGTCCTGGGCATGCAGCGGCAGCAGGAGGGGACGCTGGTTTTCGATAATGATCTTGTCTTGAGCGAAGATCACTTGCTCGAACTTCAGCAGGGCGGTGTGACTGCTGTCCGGGTCGACCAGATACATAACCGGGATCGCCCGGCAGAGGTCTTCCTCCATCGGCTGTATAAAGGCGGCGATCGCGTCGAGCCGTGATGGGTCCGAAGGGCTGACACGGTAGAGCATCACCACAAAAGGGCTGGGGACACGATAGGAAAGCTGCGCGAACGCACCCGCCGTTCCCGCCGTTACCTGGGGTTGAAAAAACGTACAGTTGGTCGCCCAGACTTCATCGACATCGCGGCGTATCTCGAATTGGTAGTCGGGCACATCTGTGTGCGGTTCCGATCCAAGTATATCTGTGTGCACGAACGGAAAGTGAGCCATGTCGAGGAAGTTCTCGACGATCCGCAATCCCGATGCGCGCAACGTAAACCAACCGCACGGCACAACACGGCGATTGGGTTCGTCGGCTTCAGTGATGTCGAAGATCGGACGTTCGGGCGATCCGAGCGTCGTCCAGATGCACGTGAACTTCTGGTCGGTGGGGAGCGGCGGGCCGAGATCACCGTTAGTCATTTCGCGAACGAGATATCCATCTTTGCCGTCCCTCTCGACCAGGATGTCCTGCCCGAGCAAGCGCGTTCGGAAGCCATCGGGTCCCACCTCTTCGGGCGACGCCACGGCGTACCATTGGTCGAGAGCGACGCGGTCCTGCGTTTTCGTCATGGAGCTACTCCCCTGTGCTTCAACCAGCGACCCACTGCACCAATCCTTGTCTGTGTTTTTCAAGAAAGGCCGCGCGCCGCGCGAACAATCCAGGCGCCAGAGAACGGACCTCCGTAAGGATGTCGTCCATCCTATCGTTCGCAAGGAGACCATCATGCGCAACAACACTCCCAGCGACCATAGTCATACGGACGTCCGAGGCGCGCACGGCGTGCACGAGGTTGTGGTGGATGTTTGAGAACCCGCCTTCAGCGAAGAGCGGCGTCATGCGCGGTGTATCGGTGGCGATGGCAATGATATCGGCTTGTTTGCCCGGCTCGAGTGACCCAATCACATCGCCCATACCGAGGGCGCGGGCGCCTTCGCAGGTCGCCATCTTCAGCACCTCCCAGCTGTCGAGCGCTGCGGCGTTCAAATCCTTGAGCTTCGCCATCAAGGATGCCGCCTTCAGTTCTTCGAACATATCGAAGTTGTTGTTTTCCTTTTCACCATCGGTGCCGAGACCGCAGGGAATTCCCGCTTGGCGGAGCGCCTCAACCGGGGCGATGCCTGATGCGAGTTTCATGTTTGAGATCGGGTTGTGCGAAACCGACCCACCCTTTTCCGCAACCAGCGCGATTTCGTCATCTCCAAGCCAAACGCCATGCGCGATCAGGCTGACAGGCGGTTCAAAGAAACCTCTATCGTCGAGCGCAAGGACGGGGGCCTTGCCGAAGCGTTTGTGAAACTCCGCAACTTCGATTTGAGCTTCCGAGCAATGGGTGTTGATGCCCGTTTTGTGGCGCTTTGCCAGATCGACCGCGCGCGCCCACCCATCCTCGTCCGTGTAGAAGGGGTGCTCAAGACCAACCCATACGCTAACTCGACCAGCGGCAGCACCCTGCCATGTCTCGAGAAGTTGCTCATTATCGTCGAGCGTTTCGAAGTAGTCATAATCGGGGTGGGCGCCAACGTATGGCACGGCAACGAGGCGATTACCCAAACTGTCCGCGACCGCGCAGGCTTCGTCCATGAACCGCCACATATCGACGACTGTGGTGGTGCCGCCAAGCAAGGACTCAGCGTAGCACAGCCGCGAGGCTGCGCGTGCTTCGGTGGCATTGAGCACTTTGTGCATAGGATTGATGTGCTCGGTAAGCCATTCCCACACCGGCAAATGCTCGGCGGTGCCGCGGAGCATGCCTGAATGCGCATGAGCGTTGATCAATCCCGGCATCAGAAGGCTATCGGCGTGATGAACGACTTCAGCGGTCGGAAAAGCAGCGACAAGTTCCGTTTTGGAACCCACCGCTGCGATTGTGTCTCCTTTGATAGCGACGCCGCCGTCCTGCAGCACGGTCAGCCTGTCGTCCATCGTCACCACGATATCTGCGGTCAGAACGGTCGTCCTTTTCATGCCGGTACTCGCTCCTTTGCCGCTACGCTGGCTACTTCGGGGTCCGCAAGAAACGAGGCGGCCCGTTCGGCAAGCATGGTTACGGGCGCATGGGTATTGCAGGTGGGAATGATCGGAATAACCGATGCATCGCAGACCATCAGATTCTCGATGCCGCGCACGCGCAAATGAGGATCGACAACCGCCATGGGATCGCTGTCGATGCCCATCTTTGCCGTTCCGCAACAGTGGTAGAAGGTTGAACATGACGTTCGGATGAACGCGTCAATCTCGTCATCGGTCTCGAAAGACGTTGGCGCGAGAAACCCATCAAAAATCTTTGCTAAGGCTTTGGTTTGAACTGTTGCGATGGCAAGCCGCACCGCTGCGCGCATTGCGTGCCAGTCGGACGGCTCGTGGAGGAAATTGGCGTCAAGTGTCATCGCGTCCCTTGGCTCAGTGCTGTTCACACGCACTGACCCGATGCTCCGCGAGTCCATGACGCCTACAGCGACTGCCGCCGCTGGTCCTGACAGTTCGTAGGCTGCGCGGAGATCAGGTCCTCCTGACGCATTTTGGATTGGCAGCAAATGGATATCGGGACGGTGCTTCTCGCTACTCGAGCGCACATTCGCAATTGCTCCGCCGCCATTGTCGGTGGGCAGACCGAAGGGGACCCGGGTCCGAATATTGATGGCACGCACCAGCGGGTGGTCCTGAAGGTTTCTCCCAACCCCCGGAAGGTCTGCCGCAACCGGGACGCCGAGGCGCTTGAGCTCTTTCGCATCGGCTATTCCGGACAGTGTGAGAAGCCGTGGTGTTTCAAGTGCGCCCGCGCACACAATGATGCCCGATGTCGCTTGGATCTGCAGGGCCTCGCCGCTAGCCTCGAGCTCAACCGCAACGGCCCGTCCACCTTGTATGATAAGGCGATGGACCGTGGCATCTGTCAGGATCGAAAGCCTTGGGTTCCGCAAAAAGGGCTCTAGGTACCCCTTGGCGCTCGACCAGCGCTTACCTTCACAGATGTTGAGGTTAGCGATCGCCGCCCCGTCGTTTGAAGGCCCGTTCGGGTCTTCAAGCCGGCTGTGGCCCAACTCGGCAAGCCCATCTATCAGCGCTTCAGCCATCGGATGTGGCTCAGGGGGCCGGTTGATTTGCAACGGGCCGCAGCCACCGCGAAATCGGGTTTCTCCCTCTTCCCAAGTCTCGCAGGCCTTGAACGCGGGAAGGCAGTCCGCCCAGCTCCAGCCGGGAACATTCCAACGATCGTAGTCTTCAGGGTGGCCGCGGTACCACATCATGGCGTTGATGCTGCTCGAGCCACCAAGAACCTTACCGCGGGGAATGGGGATTGCCCTGTCATTTAACCTGGGGTTTGGCGCGTAGGACCAGCCCCAATCGTGCTCTCCGCCCGCAAGCGGCACCCACGCGGTCGGATCGGTCAGCTCCGGCGCTGCATAGTGGCGGCTGCCAGCTTCGATAAGCAGAACGTCTGAAGAGGTTCGCTCGACAAGGCGGCGGGCAATCACGCATCCGGCAGAGCCGCTTCCCACGACTATATGATCATATCCCGCTGCAAGCGTCTCGGTCGAAACGAACGGCATCAGTGGTAATCCGGAATGCCGGGCATGCCGATGAAACCCGGTAGCGCGCGGATACGGCGCGCCCAAAGCCTCAGCGCGGGATAGGGCTCAGGCTCGATGCCTAGGTCGCGGGACTGAGCAAAGGCTGGGAACGCCAGAAGGTCAGCCGCGCTTGGCCCGTCGCCAAGAAGAAATAGTTGATCGCCGTTACACTTGAAGCTGAGATAATCTTCGAGGGTTCGAATGCGTGCTGAGATCTGCGACCGCGCCAGCCCGAACGCCTCGTCATCAATCGGTCGCGACTGGCTGAACAGCAGTTCATGGCGCGTTTGGTTGAAGAGGCTTAGCAGCGCACTTGCCGTTACAGCCCAATCGAGCGCCTTGGTTGATTCCGCGGCGAACGGCGTCCCATCGCAAAGATGCAGCACCATCGCCCCAGGTTCGCACAAAACGTCGTCGCCGCTCCTGAGGATGGGCAGGGTAGCGAGTGGATTGAGGTCCAGCAGCGCATCGGACAAATGTTCCTCGCCTGGCACTTTGTCGACATCGACCACCGTCAGAGGCTTGCCCACAAGACTCGCCGCGAGCCGGACCGTGTAACCTGCAAGGTCCAGGGCAAAGTCATGCAAGATCAAGCCGGGTTCGGCGATCGGTGAGGGCATCATTGTGTCTGCCGCTCCAGCGTTGACCGAAGCCGCAAACCCCATCGATAGGCCGCTTCGGTCAACTTCGGATCGCGCACACAGATGTGCAGCATGGTCTCACCATCCGAGACCGGTTGCAGGGCGGCTGATGCGCCATCGGGAAGTGTCTTGAGGTCTGTGGTGCGCACGGGTGCCGCCACGTAGAGGCTCCTGACAGGGTTGGTTTCCTGGTGCGTCGGCCACTGCGGGACGTCATCAAAACCAAGCCAGATTTTGCCAGACCGTTCGGCCACCGGGTGCGTTCCAATCCTGATAGTCTTTGGCACATCGAGATCGGGGTGTGCCGGTATCTTCCGGCATTGACCATCGGTTGCGTACTCCCAGCCATGGTAGAGGCAGGCGATCGCGTCCCCGCGCACGAACCCCAAACTCATCTTCATGCCGCGGTGCGGGCACCGGTCATCCCAGATATGGGCAACCCCTGACGCATCGCGCCAGACAACATACTCGATCCCGTTGACCCGTGTGCCGATGGACGTGGAATGCGGAAGATCGCGCGACAGGGCAACTGCAATCGGCGGTGTCATACAGCCTGCGCCTGCGGGTAGGAAAAGCGCGTAACCTGGTCGACGACAGCGCCAGCTGGACCCAAACCGGCTGCCACCTCGAACATGTCGATCAAAACGTCATTCCCGGATACGCAAACGGTTAGGCGGTCGGCTTCCCGATGAACGATTCTAAGGTCGAGCGCGAGAAGTCGGGCTCGCGCAAAACAAAACGATTGAAACGACGCGATATCGAACGACCCTTCAAATCCAAGGACGGCTCTAGGCATAACAGTCCGTCCGTCTTCCACGCTTGCGGGTCGTTGCATACTCCTTCATCATGCCTTGAAATGTGGCACCCACCATGAATGCGCGCAATGGATTTGCCCGGTTTGCCCGCCCAAAATCTCATCAAAACGAAAGCTGTGATCCGTGCCCGATGCCCAAAATCTGACCCTCCTGATCAAAAACATCGACGTGCTCGGTACATTCGACGATGCCGCAACCGAGATTTCGGACGCTGCCATGTTGGTACGGGGAAACGTCATTGAGAAGGTGGGGACAACCGCCGAACTGGCTGGAGAGGATGCGGATCGGACACTGGATTGGTCGGGCCATGTGGTCATGCCCGGCATGATCAACACACACCATCATATGTACCAGAACATGACCCGCTGCATGGTCCAGGATGATGTTCTGTTTACGTGGCTGACAACACTTTATCCAATTTGGGCTCAGATGGACGATGCCGCAGTGAAGGTGTCGGCCAAGGTCGCTATGGCCGAACTGATTATGTCTGGCTGCACCACAGCGTCCGACCATCTGTACATACTGCCGAACGACTGCACGCTCGATTCAACAATTGAAGCCAGCCGCGAGATCGGCATGCGCTTTCACGCTAGCCGCGGTGCCATGTCGCGCGGCAAGAGCCAGGGGGGCCTGCCACCAGATAACTGCGTCGAGGACGAAGAAGCGATCCTTAAGGATTCCGAGCGGCTGATCGCACAGTACCATGATATGAACCGACACGCGATGAACCGCATTATTCTTGCGCCATGTTCACCGTTCTCTGTGACCGACGGTTTAATGAAGGAAGCCGCGCAATTGGCCCGCCAGCACGCGGGCGTGCGATTGCACACCCATATCGCGGAGACGCTCGATGAAGAGACCTACTGTCACGAGATCTATGGCATGCGTGCCATCGAGTTTTGCGAAAGCGTTGATTGGGTTGGCGACGATGTATGGTTCGCGCACGCAATCTTCTTGAATGACCGCGAGATCAAGCTGTTTGCCGATACCGGCACTGGGGCAACCTACTGTCCGTCGGCGCATATGCGCTGTGGGTCGGGCATCATGCGCGCGCGCGAGATGCTGGATGCGGGAGTAACTGTTGGTTTTGGTGTGGATGGATCGGCGTCGAATGATACCGGCAACCTCTTTCTTGAAGCCCGACTTGGAATTTCGCTACAGCGCGTCGCACCGACACGTTACTTATCAGAGAAACCCGGCGGTCGAGGTGGCTTTGCCGGCTCGCCCATGGCGCTGTCTGCGCGCGAAGCGCTGACAATGGCAACGCGACACGGCGCTACGCTTCTTGGGCGCGACGATATAGGTCAAATTGCACCGGGAATGAGCGCCGATTTCATTGGCGTGAAGCGCGATCATCTGGGCTTGTCAGGTTCCCAGCGCGACCCGCTCGCCGCGCTGATTTGGTGCGGCCCGTTCAAGGTCGATCAATCGTTCATCAATGGCGTTCAAGTCGTCGAAGACGGCGCTTTCACCGCCTTCGATCTCGACCGGGCCCTGGTGGAACACACCGCAACCATGCAGCGTCTTTATGATGTCTAAACTCAGGCGTACGTTGCTGCCAGACGGCTGTGCAGATAGTCGGCAGATGTGACCGGAGCATATTTGTTGTCCGTTCCCGTACCCGGTAGCGCATCCACAACCGCGTCAGCGTTCGGTTGGAAGAAAAACGCGATCGAGTAGCGCTCTCGGGCCGGCGGGATCACGCGATGACGGGTGGATACGTACACGTCATTTGACCAGCGCATCAGCAGATCGCCAAGATTTATGACAAACGCGCCATCAACATGGGGCACGTCCACCCAGCCATCAGAGCCACGTGGCTGAACCTGCAAGCCCGGCGTCCCGTCGGTCATAAGCAGCGTCAGCGAGCCGTAATCGGAGTGTGCGCCAGCACCGATATCGCCCTCAACGCCGCGCGTCGCCGGATAGCGCAGCAAGCGGAGGATTGCGATAGGGTCATCAATAAGGTCGGTGAAATAGTCCTCGCTCAGTCCCAGATCAAGCGCAAGCGCCCGGTGCATATCAATAGCCAGCGCGACCATACTGTCGTAGTAGCCCATGAGCGTTTGGCGGAACTCTCCCATACCGGCCGGCCACTGGTTTACCCCGCGGAACGGCTCGCCCAGCAGAACCCTCGGGTCGTCAGGAGACAGATCGGCTCCGATATTGAAGGCCTCTTTTTGGTCGATCTTGCCGCTTTTTTCGTCGAGCTTCTCGGTCCCGGTACCAACGTAACCACGATCGTGCTTGGAATTGGAAATCGCCAATCTGTCTTTTTCAACCTGGTCCAACGCAAAGAAAGCGCGAGCGCACGCAAACGTGCTGCTGATTTGCTGAGGGTCAATGCCGTGCCCCGTTAGCAGCATGAAGCCGCTCTGCCGGCAGGCAATGCCTAAGTCTTCGACAAAACGCTGCTTATCACCGCTCAGAAAATCCTGATAGTTGAGGACAGGTATCATGGGATCCTCCTTTGAAAGGTCTAGTCAAACGCAATTGGCGTGCCGGTTGCCCGCCGCGGGTGCTCGTTCCTCTGGGCCGCCATGCTGGCCTTAGCAGCGTTGTCGCAAGTTTTGCGCCATACACGCTCCGCTCATCTTGGCCTTTCGGCGAATAACGGCCCTCGCCAGGTGGGTTTCGGTCATCCTCTACCGCCAAAACGCACGCCCGCAGCATGGGACATCCTACGCATGTCCGTGGGGGAACGCGGACGCTATCGATTGCGGTAATGCCGAACCCAAGAGGAGCGTGGTCGATGCCAGCATCATTGTTGCAGGTCAGCATTATTGTTGATGATCCTGGCGCTGTGGTTGGATTTTACGCCGATCTGTTCGACGCGCCAGAGGAGCACACCGTGAACCCGGAAGGGTATCGCGGCGTGATCGTAGGCGAGGGGATCTTGGGCTTCAATGAACCGGCAGCACGGGGCAAACTTGGGCTGTCGGGATCGGAGAGTGAAGCCCAGCGCAGCAGCGACGATGTTGGCTACTTTACTGTGCAACTGGATGCGGACCACGAGGTCGACCGCTTACTCAGCAAAGCCCTCACATTGGGCGGCACCGTACTGAAAGGGCCGATGGTCACGCCTTTTGGCTGGTACATAGCTGTCCTGAGGGACCCTCATGGCAACGCGTTCCGATTGGCATCGACTCGAGGCCCTGTGAAGCTCAGGACGCTATCAGACTGACAATCGCTCCGCGTTCGAGAGCCAGACTGTCTCAACCCAGTGGGCAGGAAACACTGCTAAGCACACCCACATTGTAATTCGTACAAAGACTGCAGGAGCTTAGGCATAGGTTTGGCGGTACATTGCCTGGATATGCTCGGACACTGTGATGGGCGGATATTTTGGTTCCTCACCGTCCGCAAGACACGTCTCAATGCAGCGCACCTCGTGGTCTGGGTTGCCGGTGTAAAAGAACGGAATTGAATAGCGTTCACGGCCCGACCGATTAATGACCCGATGCAAGGTCGAGCGATACCGTCCGTTGGTCCATCGCTGGATCATGTCTCCAAGATTGACATTGAACGCGTTCGGGATGGGTGGGCCCGGTATCCAGCCGGCCTCTTCGTCGAACACTTCAAGCCCACCGACTTCATCCTGCCAAAGCAAGGTCAGGCCACCGAAATCGGTATGGGCGCCGCAGCCTTTCTCATCCGGAGCGGCGTTCGCCCGCTGCGGCGGATAGTGCAGCAGCCGCAACGTGCACATCGGGTCGGTTGTAAAGCCTGCGAAATAGTCGCGCGGCAGCTGAAGCGAGAGCGCCATCGCTTCCATTAGTCGGTTTCCAAAAGCGAGCATGGCGGCGAAGTAAGCCTCCGACACTTCGCGGAACTGCGGCAGCGCAGCCGGCCACTGGTTCGGGCCGTGGTTGAATTTGCGTGCTTGAACGCGCGGGTCGGTTTCACTGATCTCGACGCCAGCATAAAAACCCTCTTTCTGGTCCGGTGGCGCGCCTTTCTCCAGTGTCTGCGCGGCTAGCGGTTCGTAGCCACGGTTACACGGGGACAGGTCTTTCGAGATCGCGATCTTTTGTGCCAGTGGCAGATCGAAGAAAGCCTCTGCTTGTGTCCTCATGGCTCTTATCAGCTCATCTGGCACACCATGGCCGGTGACGTAGAAAAACCCTTTGTCCTCGCAAGCCGACCTGACTTCCATCGCAAGCTTTTCATCAACCCTAGCGTCACCCTCTCCGAAGCCTGTGATGTCAATGATGGGAAGCGATTTTTCCTGCGCGGCAAACACGGCTGCTTGGGCGGTGGACATGGCGTTCTCCTGGTGTCTGGATGATTAGGCTGAAACCAATCGCGGTCACAAACTAGTCAGGCACAAAGGAAACACGAAGAACCAAATCACTTTCTTGGTGCTGCCAAAACGGCATCATCCAATTCACCTGCTGCCGCCCTTAGCTCCTCACCACACGATGACGAGAAGCGGCGAACTGCGGGTGGCAACATGCGGCCCGCGCGCGCCAGCAGGCTCAGCGGCACACTTATACCACCGCTGTCCGCCAAGGGTCTGTGCGCGAGCTTACTGGCCGCAATGTCGGCCTCAAATCCGAGAGTTGTGGCGAACATGATGTGTTGGCCCGCCGCAGCCATGTTCCGCATAAGCTCGATGGAATTTGTTCGTACCGTTGAACGCAGTTGTATGCCCTTTTTGTCCAGCAAAGACCCAACCAAAGCGTCAATAGACAGGTTCCCGTGGGCCAGAACTACTGGGTAGTCTGCGCATTCGCTGAGGGTCACCTCCGATTTGCTTGCCAGCGGATGTCGAGCAGCAAGGACTGCGCCGAGCGGGAAATTTCGCGTTTCCAGCAGCATCACATCCTGGTGCTGCTCAAGACCAAAGGCCAATGCCAAATCGGCCGACCCCCCGGTCAACGCCGCAATCATATCGTTCGAGCCTGCGGTGGTGACATCGAAGCTGACATTCGGATACGAAGCCTGAAACGACGAAAGCACCCTAGGAACAAAGCCACTAGCAAGGCCCTCGGCTACAACAAGGCTCACTGATCCCCGTTCGATGCCGTACAGGCTTTCTAACTCACCGCTCACCCGTTGGCTGTCCTGCACCACATTCATGACGTGGCGCGCAAAGATTTCGCCCACCGATGTGAGCTGAAGGCCGCGCGGCAAGCGCTCAAACAATGGCGCGCCAATTGTATCTTCAATCTTGAGGATTTGCCGGTTGACCGCAGGCGATGCGACGTTGAGTGCGCGCGCGGCTGCTCGCATGGAACCGTGTCGGCGTACTGCATCGAAGTAAATGATTGCGGGTGCATGGAGCCGGTCAATTCGGATGGTCGGCGGACTCATTGCTGTCTCCTCATCCACTTTGCTGCGCAGGTGCTCGTGTTCAGGTGATGCCGTATCAGCATCGGGTCAGCACTTTTTTGGAACTTGCATCATCACCAAACTACGCGCGCAATGGGACGGTCAACATTTGGGCATCTTCGAGCGGCGAACCAGCGAGCGACGCGTGCATACGCACACGCGTGATGGTCTGATGGCCAACAGCCTCATCATTCCGCTCGCCAGCGATGCCGTTAGACAAAGGAGACTTCAGATCGTGTCTTTCCATCGGTCTCATTGCGGCGCCTCAATCGAGTGGATTGCTGTCTGCGTTTCAGGCGGGCACCGCGACGCTGACGGCCTCATGGTCCTCGCCGCGCCAAAGTCCAGCGAAATCAGCATGCAGGTGAGCCCATGACAATCGTGATCGAGAACAGTCTGCCAACGCAACCGAGCGCCATACCCAAGCTGGAGGGTTGCGCACTCGCCGGCTCATCAGCCTGCGTCAGGGGGCAGAAACGGCCTGAACTGTTGCAGGTGTCGGTTATCACTGATGATCCAGCCGCCGCCGCACAGTTTTATGCGGCGCTGTTCTACGCCTCGCACGAACCGTCGGTCGACCCTCAGTCGTACCGGGGTGTATCCATAAAGGGTGGACTTATCGGTTTCAGCACACCGGACGTGCGCGAAGGTTTCAATCTTTCGGACTGTGGCCCGATGCCGAACGGCGAAACGTCGGACACGGGCTTTTTCACGGTTAAACTTGCTTGTGCAGATGCGGTCTTGGCCTTTTCCAGACGCGCGGAAGAGCTTGGTGCGAAGCTTCTGAGCGCGCCCGCATTGATGCCATACGGTTGGTTCTGCGCGATGCTCCGCGATCCCGCCGGTCACGTGTTTCGGTTGGCGGCTTTGCCCAAGTAAAGGCGGGCACCGACGAGGCGAAGGGTGCGCCTCTGGGGGGTCCGCATCGAAGGCGTGCCGCTTTCCTCGCATTTGGCTGCGTCACGCCGTTTGTCGGCAACCGTCCTCCCTACTGATAGCTGGCCGGCAGCAGAGCATCCGCGATAGGGAGGCCGGAGTCCGATCCGCTTGAGCCGCTGGATAACCGCGTGCCCCAACTATCTGCACCCTGGCTGGACGCCGCAAAGTCGGCAGTACGCGCCTCAATCAGCCAATGGGGTTTTTCGCCATCCGCTAAGCGTGAGTTGCTCTGTGTCTCGGAAAACGCAACGTTCAAGGTCACGGATCTCGACGATAGGCGCCGTCTGGCAGTGCGCGTTTACAGACCGCATTATCGCAGTCTGCACGAGGTGAATTCTGAACTAGCGTGGATTTCCGCCATTCGTGATGGCGCGGTCGTTCCGACGCCTTCCATTGTTTCAACACTGGATGGTCAGCAAGTCGTCGAGCACGGTGTGGACGGACAGAGAATAAGGCTGGTTGCTTTTGAGTGGCTGGACGGAGAAACTCTGGAAAGTGAGCCGCCGTCGCCTGATCACTTTCAAACGATGGGTCGACTGACGGCCCACCTGCACGTTCACAGCTCACATTGGAACGGCGCTGATGATTTGCAGCGTCCGCGATGGGATGCAGAGGCGATGCTCGGCGAAGACGCACTCTGGGGGGACTGGCGTAAGGGCAGTGGGCTCAAAAAGGCGGAGTTGGAGGTCATAGAAGCAGCGAGTTCGGCTGCCCGCCGACGCCTCGATGATTTCGGAATTGCCGAGGGCCGCTTCGGCCTCATTCACGCAGACCTAAGGCTCGCTAACTTGATGCACACGCCGGCTGGTCTCGCCATCATCGATTTCGACGATTGTGGCTTTGGCTGGTATGGCTACGACTTTGCCGCCTCTTTAAGCTTCATTGAGCACCACAGCACTGCGAGCGATTTTCTTGCTGCATGGCTCAAGGGCTATGCGTCCGTTCGCGAACTTGGCGGTGTGGACCTGGATATGCTCCCGGTCTTTGTCATGGTACGTCGACTGATGCTTACAGCATGGCTGACCAGCCGCGCTAGCAGCGATACCGCCCTGCGTTTCGGGCGTGGCTTCGCCGCTGGCACTGCCGAGTTGTCGGAGCGCTTTCTTCGGACGGGCAGTCCCCTTATGCCATAGGGTGAAGGTACCTTGGCCCGATCTGCAAGGGGGTTACCCGATTGATCGACCGTTTCGTGATCACCTACAGACTGGCAACGCGGTTGCGCGACGAAGCTGCAGCGTTTGCACAGGCGCTTGCGCTTTCACAGACAATGGGTCTGGCGCGAAGCCGTGTTCCATCGGGGTTTGTTGAAGATGTGGTCCTTGGGCGCGTCGAAAGCCTGACATCATCAGACGATAACTCCATCGAGGCTCGCATCAGCTACAGCCCGGAAGCGACGTCCGACGAACTTTCAGGCCTCATTCATCTGCTTATTGGCACCGCAACCCTTCGCAAGGGCGTGCGCGTTACCGACCTAGACCTGGGTCCGCTTGAACGACTTTACCCTGGACCGCGTTTCGGCATTGCTGGACTTCGGCGATTGGTCTCCGCGCCTGTCGGACAGATGATTGCGGTCCCACTTGGTCCACAGGGCATGTCCGCAGAACAATTTGCAGACGTCGCGTTTGCGCTCGCCTCTGCTGGTCCCGATCTCGTTATTGAACAGCCAACTGTGAGCAATCAGCCGATCGCACCTTTCTTCGAGCGTGTGGAAAAGGTTCAGGCTGCCGTCAACCGCGCGAATGCAGCATCGGGACGTCGCACTATCTATTGCCCAACGGTCCCCGGACCATATGATCAGGCCGTGGCCAACGCGACCTACGCTGCTGAAGTTGGGGTGGGAGCTGTTCAGGTTAGACCCGGTTTGATTGGGCTTGATGTCGCCCGCGCTGTCATCCAGTCGACCGACGTCGATCTTCCAGTGATCAGCGACCCAAGCGGGCTTTCCCAGTATGGTCCTAGGATCGGTACCGGTCTGTCGGACCCCGTGCTGTACGCGCATCTGCCCAGGCTGTTAGGAGCTGATGTGTCGATCGTACCCGGAGCGGGCAGTCCGGGTGGGCTGTCGAAGCGAGACTTCAAGGCCGTTGCCGATGCGTGCCTGACGCCGAAATATGGCCAACCGCTTGTTCCGGCGCCACGGGTTCCTTTCAGCAACGAAACGGCTGGCGGTTTGTTGGAGCAGTTCGGTGAAGATGCGCTACTGATGTTCGATGGCAGCGTCTATAGATATAGCGATGGCCTTGAGGGCGCTATCGCGTTGACCCGCACCTTGTCCGGTGGGGGCTAGAGCAGCCCCACCATGTCGCTCGCCGTTGTGCCGGTCGCCGAAACCGCAGAAAGACGTATCGGAAGAATTGTCCCGGACGGGACAGCGGTTAGTACAACGGATGTGCCGGCCTTTGTTGTCACTGCAATATCACCGCCCGACCCCACATACACAGCTCGCGTTGTCTGCGGCAGCGGCGTTCCATCAGCTGGTGTGATCACAAATGCGTCGCTCGCAGGGGATTCAAGGCCAGAGGTATGGCCGCCGTATGGATCGCTCATTTGGAGCCTCGCTTTGCAGAGAAGTTGTGGTTGAGCGGCGACCGTAGATGCAGTTCACTTCCTGGGGATAACGCTGGAGCCTATCCCCCGTCGTCGGCTGGTCTCAGGCCGTCGATTTGCGTGTGGTCGAAGGGCTCAGGTGACGCCACCAGTTTTCGGGCCCTGACAAAGTCTTTGGGTGCGTTGGCCGCTTCAACAGCCACAAGATGCTCGCCTTTAACGTGGTAGACTGCCAGTCCGCGACCATCTTCATCTGTTCGCACAAAAGTCGTGGTTGGGTTTTCAAGCACACCCACTGTTTGAAGCTTGGTGCCGAACTGGTCAGACCAGAACCAGGGAACCGCATGGTGCGCTGCTTTCTCGCCCATGATCACTGCGGCCACGACCTTCGCTTGATCAATGGCGCTCTGAACGCTCTCAAAACGCACGGCTTGATCATAGCGAACATGCGCATGACGCGCGCAATCTCCGATGGCGAAGATACTTGGATCGTCGGTGCGTCCTTGGGCGTCTACGATGATTGCGTCATCAACGGTCAAGCCACAAACAGCTGCGAGGTCCGTGTTGGGTGTAACGCCTACGCCAGCCAGCAGTACGTCGCACATGACCGTCTCACCGGATGATAGTGCGAGGACGGTCTTCGCGCTTTCAGTTCTGACGCTTTGAATCTCCTGCGACAGGTGAAATGTAACCCCATGTGCACGGTGCAGAGCCTCGAAATACGTTGAAACTTGTGGCGACGCTGTCCGCGACATGCTGCGAGCTTCTCGATCAACGACGTGGACATCAAGGCCAAGCAAGCGGGCGGATGCGGCTACCTCCAGGCCAATGTAGCCCGCCCCAATGATCGCCAAGCGTAAGCCCTGTTTCAGCGTTTTGCGCAGTGCTACCGCATCTTCGATTGTCCGAAGAACGAGCGCGGTCTGTGCGGCGGCACCAAAGCTGGACGGAAGTCTGTTTGGCCGGGCACCCGTGGCCAATACCAGCGTGCCGTATCGAAGGTCTTCGCCCGATGACAGGTGCAGCTGTTTGGCGGATCGGTCGACCGATACCACCGCAACGCCGCGCCTTTCCTCGATTGCCTGCTTGCCTAGGAACCCGTCCGGGCGGAACCAAAGCGTCGACGGCTCGAAGTCTTCCTTAAGCGCTGCCTTGGACAAAGGGGGGCGGTGGTAGGATGGATCGTCCTCGCTGCCGATCAGTGCGATCGACCCCTCGAATTGTCTTTGCCGCAAGCTGACTGCCAACTGAAAGCCTGCTTGTCCTGCACCAACGATCACGACATCGGCGACGCCTTGGGTAGAGGAGTTTATCTGCATTGCGATGACTTGGGTGAACTGAGGGAGGGGCAGAGGAAATGCGCCGCTGTGTGATCTTATAAGCTGGGGCGTTGTAGCTCCCGCGGAAAGACCCACGTCGCAAGATTGCAATTGAGTTGCTTCAAGAGCCCTTCGCGCTTACATTCACAGCCAAGTGAGAACGAAAGAAAAAGCCGGTTTTTAACCTGCTTGAGAAGGTGAAATGTGGATACGACCCGACCCGGACCTCCCGGGCCGACAAGTCATGACGATTTGAGCGCGCATTCGGCGACTGATTCACATGACACGGTGAGACAACCCGGGCCAAGGCATGTTCAGCGCCCGGCGCGCGATCACCTACCGAGGCACGAGCGTCCAAGTTACGCCGCCCTCGATTTGGGCACGAACAACTGCCGGCTCCTGGTGGCTGAACCGACCCGCGGTGGCTTTCGCGTGGTGGACAGCTTTTCTCGCATTGTCCGTTTGGGCGCGGGCCTTAGCCGCAATGGGGCGCTAAGCGAAGAAGCGATGGATAAGGCGGTCGACGCCTTGCGCGTATGCGGCGAAAAAATGAGTGTCCGGCATGTCGTGCGCCGCCGCCTTATCGCAACAGAGGCTTGCCGGCAGGCAAAGAATGGCGCTGACTTCGTCGCGCGTGTTGAGGATGAGACGGGCCTGCGCCTCGAAATTGCAGACCGCCGCACCGAGGCGCGCTTGGCGGTGTCCGGATGCGCAACGCTCGTCGAACGAGAAGCCGATGGCGTCATACTGTTCGATATCGGGGGTGGCTCAACGGAGCTTGCATTTCTTGACTTCCGATCAGGCAAGCCACGCTTCCACGCTCATATGCACCGTTTCATCCGGGCTTGGACCTCGCTACCGGTTGGTGTGGTGACCCTCGCTGAAAGCTTCGGCGGAGTGCATGTTGATCGACCGGTTTTTGAAAATATGGTCAGTGTTGTCCGCGAGATGATCTCAAGCTTTGCGGCGCGCGAGATGATGTCGCAGTGTGTCTCTGCCGGGAAGGTTCATTTGTTGGGCACGTCCGGGACTGTGACGACGCTAGCTGGGGTGCACTTGGGCCTCGAACGCTATGATCGCCGCCAGGTCGACGGCACCTGGATGGGTGCGGATGATGTAACCTCAATGACAGACAGGTTGATCGGCATGAGCTTTGAGGAGCGTGTTGCCAATCCGTGCATTGGGGCAGACCGAGCCGATTTGGTTTTGGCGGGCTGCGCCATTTTCGAAGCAATTCGGCGGGAGTGGCCTTGTGGGCGTCTGCGTGTTGCAGATCGGGGCCTTCGTGAGGGAATGCTCGTGGAGTTGATGGCGCAGGACGGCGTTTGGCGTCGTAACCGCCATCCGCGCAAGCACAATAGCCACCGCACCAATCGCAATCGTTACGGCCGCGGGGCCGCAGCGCATCGAACGAAACCTGGAGAGGTTGCAGGCTAATGGCAGGCAGGTCGAAGCCGCGAGGCGATCTGCATGTTAAGGTCAAAACTGCCCGCAAACGCTCAAACGCCTCGACACGGTGGCTCGAGCGGCAACTAAACGACCCTTACGTTGCTGAAGCCAAACGCCAAGGTTGGCGTTCGCGGGCTGCCTTCAAGCTCATCGAAATTGATGACAAGCACCGCTTCCTGAAACCTGGCTTGACGGTCGTTGATCTGGGCGTTGCTCCAGGCGGATGGGCGCAGGTTGCTGCCCGACGCGTGCGGTCGGCTGATCATGAGCCACTCGTCGTTGGAATTGACAAGTTGCCGGTCGACCCAATTCCCGGTGTAGCGCTCATCGAAGCGGACTTTACCGAAGATGACGCGCCCGATCGGGTGCTTCGAGCCATTGGTGCTCGTGCCATCCAAGTGGTCTTGTCCGATATGGCAGCCGAGACCACAGGGCATCGCAAGACCGATCACCTTCGGACGACTTTTTTGTTCGAATTGGCTGCGGATTTTGCCTACCGTCACCTGGCCCCGGGTGGCGTTTTTCTTGCCAAGGTCTTTCGTGGCGGGGCGGAAAGCGACGCACTCCGCGAATTGAGGGCAGCGTTCACCAGCGTCCATCACATCAAACCACCTGCGAGCCGAAAGGAGAGCCCCGAGCTGTATGTCTTGGGGAAGGGTTTCAAAGGAAACCCGCTCCGATAGGCTGCACGCACGGCTCTTTTGCGCCGCACAATCGTTCGCTTGACGACCTGCGGGGCCGTCGCTAGGGATCGTCACCGGCACGCTCGCCAAAACGCCGTGTCGGAAGCGCACCGCGCGGGGAGCAAGAGCATGGCCACCATTGTTGAGCCGCTGCATGGCGGTGCCGCACTGACTTTCGATGACGTGCTTCTGCTGCCCGGGCGTTCCGATGTGATGCCAGGCCAGACCGACCTTGCAACGAAGCTAACCTCTGAAATTCCTTTGAATATCCCGATCATGTCGTCGGCCATGGATACGGTTACTGAGTCGCGGCTGGCCATCGCGATGGCGCAGGCCGGTGGCATTGGCACGGTGCATCGCAATCTCGATCCTGATCGGCAGGCCGAGGAAGTCAGGCAAGTCAAAAAGTTCGAATCAGGCATGGTCGTCAATCCAATCACGATTGGTCCCGATGCCACTTTGGCAGACGCACTCGCGTTGATGGCCAAACACCGGATTTCAGGTATCCCCGTTACCGAAAATGGCGGGGTCGATCAGCCAGGTGGCGGCCGGCTGGTCGGTATCCTAACCAACCGGGATGTAAGGTTTGCGTCAGAACCATCGCAGCCCGTCAGGGAGCTTATGACGCAAGATGGGCTTATTACGGTTCGTGACGGTGTGAGCCAGGATGAAGCCAAACGGCTGCTGCACACGCACCGGATTGAAAAACTGCTTGTCACTGATGACGGCGGGCACTGCGTCGGACTGATCACGGTCAAGGATATCGAGAAGTCGCAGCTGAACCCCTTCGCTGCGAAAGATGAGCAGGGAAGGCTGCGCGTCGCCGCGGCAACGACCGTTGGCGATGACGGCGCCGAGCGGACCGAGCGACTGCTGGATGCAGGGGTGGATGTTCTTGTGGTCGATACCGCACATGGCCATTCCGAACGGGTACTCGGCGCGGTGACGACAATTCGAAAGCAAACCAATGCCGTTCAAATTGTCGCTGGGAATGTGGCGACGCGCGATGGCGTCAAAGCACTCATCGATGCAGGGGCAGACTGTGTGAAAGTGGGTATCGGACCGGGCTCGATCTGTACGACCCGGATCGTCGCCGGCGTTGGTTACCCGCAATTGTCCGCCATTCTCGAGGCGGTCGATGAAGCATCCAAACAATCTGTTCCCATTATTGCGGATGGCGGCATCAAATCCTCCGGCGATATTGCAAAAGCGCTAGCTGCGGGCGCCAGTTGTGTCATGGTTGGGTCGTTGCTTGCCGGCACGGAGGAGAGCCCGGGCGAGGTCTACCTCCACAAGGGGCGCTCCTACAAAGCGTACCGCGGAATGGGCTCGGTTGGGGCAATGGCCCGAGGCTCGGCGGACCGCTATTTCCAGGCAGAAGTGCGCGATGCGCTTAAGCTCGTGCCTGAAGGTATCGAAGGCCAGGTAGCGTATAAAGGACCGGTCGAGGGTGTTCTGCATCAGCTCACCGGCGGCGTGCGAGCCGCTATGGGCTATGTTGGCGCACACGACTTGCCGTCTTTCACAGACAAGGCGAATTTCGTACAGATTACCGGCGCAGGCTTGCGCGAGAGCCATGCGCACGATGTTCAGATCACCCGCGAGAGCCCAAACTACAACTCTGGTCAGTAATACCGATGCAACTGGGCGGACGCCTCGCCGCGGCAATCGAGATCTTGGAAAACATTGAGTCCCGCCGTTTGCCGGTCGCGCAGACGCTCAAGGACTGGGGGCAGGCCAACCGTTTTGCGGGTTCCGCGGATCGCGCAGCTATCGGCAATGTGGTCTATGACACGCTCCGGCACCGTAGTTTTCTTGCGGCGCAGATGGCCGATCCGTCTCCACGGGCCGCAGTGCTTGCGGCGATGCATTGGTTACCAGGATACCTCGATATCGGCGAGTTAGATTTCGATGGCGATCCCTATGCGCCGCCCCCGCCCACACCGGCCGAGCAGATCGCCTTTCAACGAGGGCTGCCCAATGCGGCGACCCCAGCACAGAGAGCTAATGCCCCCGAATGGCTGTGGCCCAGCCTGACCCGGGTCTTCGGGGACTTCACAGAAGCCGAAGTCGGAGCATTTGCGGCCAGAGCGCCGCTCGACTTGCGACTGAACCCGCTTGGCTCGAAACCACCGCGGGTCGATAAAGCGTTGGGCCGACACAAGCCTCTACGTGATCCGGCCTTTCCGCTTTTGCGACGTATACCGCAAAGCGAGGGCTTTCAGCGTACGCCGCAGATCGTGATGGAACAGGCTTATCAAAAGGGCTGGGTAGAGGTGCAGGACGCTGGCTCGCAGATGATGGCGGAATGGGCCGTCGCCGGAATGCGCATAAAAACCGCTTTTGATTTGTGCGCTGGGGCAGGGGGCAAGACGCTGGCGCTGTCGGCCTTTCAAGGCGGAAAGGGTCAAATCTTCGCGCACGACATCGACCGCAAACGCATGGCGGACCTTTGGCCCCGGGTGAAGCGTTCTGGCGCTCATAACATTCAGATCATTGATCCAGATGATCTTGCAGATCATCAAATTACCGCGACCGGTGTCGATTGTGTGGTCGTCGATGCCCCGTGCAGTGGTACGGGAACCTGGAGACGGCATCCCGACACGAAATGGCGGCTGACAGAAAAGTCTTTGCAAACCCGCATTGCAGAGCAAGATACGGTGTTACAGCAGGCCGCACCTTTCGTGAAACCGGGAGGGCGCCTGGTCTACATCACCTGCTCGGTGCTAGCGGAGGAAAACGAAGACCGGCTCGTTCCGTTCCTATCCCACCACGGTGATTTCCGAACGCTCAGTGCTAAGGACTTGCAAACAAACCTGGCGCGCAAGACCAAGCCCGGGTTCCACCCCTCGATTGCGACCGCGGGTTTCTCAGTCGGCGATCTAGGACTTCGTTTGACACCATTGGCGTCGGGAACCGATGGGTTCTATTTAGCTGTCCTTGAGCGGAGCAAACCGTCTTGAGTAGAGCGCAACTTCTCAAATGGGGCGGTCGAGATATCCTGTTCGTGATGGCCACCGATCAGGAGTATCGCACCGAGCTTCAAAAACGCATCCCGCCTTTGATTGTCGGTGTCGGCCCGGTTGAGGCGGCGTTGGGGTTGGGAACGGCGCTGGCCGAACTGCCGAGGTCTCCTGACCTAGTGGTCTCGCTTGGCTCCGCAGGGTCGGCGCGGCTCGAGCAAGGAGCGGTCTACGAGGTCAGCTCAGTAAGCTACCGCGATATGGATGCAAGCCCACTGGGCTTCGAGAAAGGTCGCACGCCCTTTCTCGATCAGCCAGCCATCATCCCACTCAACGTACGCATCGATGATCTACCCAAGGCGACGCTTTCGACCGGCGCCAGCATCGTTTCAGGCGACAGCTACAACGTGATTGATGCTGACCTTGTGGACATGGAGACCTTTGCGGTTGTCCGGGCCTGCCAGTCGTTCAACACTGATGTCATTGGCCTGCGCGGCGTTTCCGACGGGGCAGAAGAGCTCAGGCATTACAATGATTGGGCTGACTATCTTCCCGCCGTGGACGCCGCGTTGGCCCACGCTCTTGACCTGCTGAAGGACAGTCTTGAGCGCCAGTGACCGCTTCCTTCCGATAGGACCTTGCCACTCGTTATGACCGCATCCGCACCCGACGAACACGCGACCGTCCTCATCATCGATTTTGGCTCGCAAGTCACCCAGTTGATAGCCCGTAGGGTTCGCGAAGCGGGCGTCTACAGCGAGATTGTCCCATTTCAATCCGCAGATGAAGCGATCGATCGGCTGAAGCCACGAGCCGTCATCCTGTCGGGCGGTCCGGCCTCCACCTCCGACATGGGATCGCCGCGTGCACCCCAGCGCGTGTTTGAACTCGGCGTACCAGTCTTGGGCATCTGCTACGGGCAGATGACCATGTGCATCCAGAACGGCGGAAAAGCGGAGGGTTCCGATCATCGCGAGTTCGGCCGCGCTTTTGTCGAAGTCGAGCGGGCATCGCCACTGTTTGATGGGGTCTGGGATGTTGGGACGCGGCACGAGGTTTGGATGAGCCACGGCGACCGCGTCATCGAGCTGCCCGGCGGCTTCGATGTGCTTGCCACCTCGCCAGGTGCACCGTTTGCGGCCTACTCAAACGAGGATCAGGGCTTTTATGGCGTCATGTTCCATCCCGAGGTGGTCCATACGCCTGATGGGGCAAAGCTCCTGTCCAACTTTGTGCACAAGATCGCAGGCCTTGCCGGTGATTGGTCGATGGGCGCGTTTCGCGAGGAGGCGATCCGGCGCATACGCGAACAGGTTGGCGATGGGCGGGTGATTTGCGGGCTGTCGGGCGGCGTCGACAGTGCGGTTGCGGCCGTCCTGATCCACGAGGCGATCGGCGATCAATTGACGTGCATCTTCGTCGATCATGGATTGATGCGGCTCAACGAGGCTGAAGAGGTCGTGTCGTTGTTTCGCGGCCACTACAATATCCCACTGGTGCATGTGGATGCCGCTGACGCCTTCATCGGCGAGCTCGAAGGCGTTTCCGACCCTGAAAGCAAACGCAAGATCATTGGGCGGCTGTTCATCGAGACCTTCGAGGCCGAGGCCAGAAAGCTTGGCGGCGCGGACTTCCTCGCTCAGGGCACGCTCTACCCTGATGTGATTGAAAGCGTTTCGTTCACCGGGGGACCATCGGTTACGATCAAGAGCCACCACAATGTCGGTGGTCTGCCAGAGCGGATGAACATGAAACTGGTTGAGCCGCTGCGGGAGTTGTTCAAGGACGAGGTGCGGTCTTTGGGTCGAGAGCTGGGGCTACCTGATAGCTTTGTCGGGCGGCATCCCTTTCCCGGTCCTGGTCTGGCTATAAGGTGTCCCGGTGGCATAACGCGCGAAAAGCTCGATATTCTGCGCAAGTCCGACGCGATCTATCTGGAAGAGATACGTAACGCTGGACTGTATGATGCCATTTGGCAGGCTTTTGCTGTTCTGCTGCCGGTGCAGACAGTCGGCGTTATGGGCGATGGCCGAACCTATGAGTACGTCCTAGCGCTTCGGGCGGTGACCTCGGTCGATGGCATGACCGCCGATTTCTTCCACTATGATATGCAGTTTCTGTCGAACACCGCGACGCGCATCATCAACGAGGTCAAGGGTGTCAACCGCGTCGTCTACGACGTCACCTCCAAGCCGCCGGGGACGATTGAGTGGGAGTGATCAGAACACGCAATGCACGACCTCCCAAAGCTCGGACCTTGGAGCGCTCATCACTCCGCGATGACCGCTTTGAAAACCCTGAGGGGCCCAAGATGCCTGTTATGGCCTACTGGGTTATCTGAATGCGGGTACGGTGCGGACCGTACTCCCGCACAAGGGAAAACAGTGTCCGGGCATGTTCCGGATGGAGGCGAATGCATCCGTGCGACGCGCGCGAACCAAGCCGACCGATGGCATTGGTCGCGTGGAACGCATATCCGCCCTGGAAGAAAATTGCATGGGGCATCGGTGCATTGTTGTAGGTACGCGAGCGCCACATCTCGTGCATGCGCAGCGGCCTCCATGTGCCCGTCGGCGTAGAATATCCACGCTTCCCACTGGAAACATTCCAACTATGAACGACTTCGCCGTCGACGATCACCTGCATGCTTTGTTCGGACAGGTCGACTTTTGCGATGACCGATGCGTCAGCGGAGGGAGCGCTCCAAAGGCCAAATGTGATAGCCAACGCAAACAGTATCATGAAGCGGGAGTGTGCGCGAACCATGGTGCAATCCTCTAGATGGGCATGACTGCTCAATGTCACACCGATTCTGCCAAATGCCGCAGTAATAATGTGCGCCGAGGCGTCGTACCTTTGCAAGACATTCCTGTGAGGTCCGGTTAATGGTTGGGTATTCTTGGCCGTAAGGTAAACAAACACCGCAACAGCGGTTGTGCGCGTTGCCGATGTAGGCCCCGAAGCAACAGCCGATGCATGGAAGATTGGCTAGCTGGTCGCTCATCCAATGATCGGTTATCAGCGCCTCTGCACAGCTTTGGTTTTAGGGTTTCATGTCTGTCCAAACGTCCAAGCGTCGGAAAACGGCGGTTGATATAGCCAAGCGGAAAAACGGCGCCCCGGTCGTCGCATTGACTGCCTATCACGCTCATACAGCGTCGATCCTCGATGAGCATGTCGACTTCATACTTGTTGGCGACTCCCTGGGGATGGTGATGCACGGCATGGAATCGACCGTGCCCGTTACACTCGACATGATGATCGTCCAGGGTTTGGCCGTCATGCGCGGATCAAGTGAGGCGCTGGTTGTGGTTGACATGCCCTTTGGCTCTTACGAAGCCAGCAAAGAGGAAGCCTTTCGCTCCGCCGCGCGAATTCTTAAGGAAACAGGGGCGGGTGCGGTGAAGCTTGAGGGCGGCGAGCATATGGCAGAAACCGTCGAGTTCCTTGCGCGTCGGGGGGTCCCAGTCATGGGTCATGTCGGTCTGACGCCTCAAGCTATCAACACAATGGGAGGCTTCCGGGTTCAGGGCAAATCAGACGAGAGCCAGGCACAAACCGAACGCGATGCTCGCGCAATTTCCGATTCAGGTGCGTTCGCTATCGTCATGGAAGGTATCGTTGAACCGGTCGCGCGTGCCATTACTGAACAGATACCGACGGTAACGATAGGCATTGGCGCGTCTCCAGCGTGCGACGGACAAATTCTCGTGCTTGAAGACATGTTGGGCTTGAACGAGTGGACCCCCAAATTCGTCCAGGAGTTCGGGTCCATCCGCCAACACATTGAAGAAGCCGTCACAAACTACGCGAACGCCGTTCGGGACCGTTCTTTCCCGGCTGCCGATCATGTTTATGCCAGAAAGCGCCTTTAGCGCCCCGCAAGGCTATTGATCGTCTACTAAGCAGATTGCAGTGACATCGACCAACCACTATGGTCCGCGCGCGAAGGGCGACGACCAAATCACGTTTTGCCCGCGGCGCGCATTCATTCTCTTCCTCTCTTGGCCCCATGACCGATATTTTTTCTGAAATTGAAGAAGACATCCGCAAGGATCGTGCAAAGCGACTTTGGGATCGTTTCGGTAAGTTCATCATAGCAGGCGCGCTTGCTCTTGTGCTTGCTGTGGCCGCTTGGCGCGGCTGGGAAGCTTATCGGGCAAATCAGGCGGCGCAGGCGGGGGATGCCTTCCTTGATGCCGTCGCATTAATTGAAGCTGAACCTGAGCGAGGAATTGCGGAACTCGAAGCGATCGTTGAAGACGGCCCAGCGGGCTACGCGGCGCTCGCTCGTTTCAGGACAGCGAGCGCACAGGCCGAGCGTGGTGCAATCGAAGACGCACTTACAACGATGCGTGCGTTGACGACCGATAACAGCGTTGACCCACTTTTGCGGGATGTCGCCAAGGTTCGGCTAGGCTATCTATTGCTCGACCATGGCGACCCGACGGAGATTGAGGGTCTACTGATTGACCTGTCCGACACGACAAGTCCGTTCAGTCATTCGGCGCGAGAGATACGAGCCTTTGCCGCTTTGAAGGCAGGAAATCGTGATCAGGCGCAAGCGTTGTTTGTCGAGCTGCTTGGGGATTCTCAGAGCCCTGAGCCCGTCCGGTCCCGAGCACGGGTCGCACTTGACGTTCTTGCCAGTGATGGCGCCGCGACAGCTGGAAGTTAAGGTATGAGTTTGAAGCGTTTGTTCCTGCCGCTTGCCTGCGTCCTTGGTTTGACGGGCTGTGCCACAATCGGCGACACGATAGACACGATCAACCCCTTTGCCGAGGATGACGAGCGGCTGGCAGGTGAACGCCGATCGGTTGGCAATGCGGGCGACCCCGCAGCATCCGTCGCCAATGCCGTTGTCAGTATTCCTGGCCCCTCCGGAGCTGTTGATTGGCCCCAACCGGGCGGGAATGCGGCAAACAACCCAGGACACGTATCCCTGTCCGGCGTTCAAAGTTGGCGCGCCAACGTCGGCGAGGTCAGTGGACGCCGGCGCATACCCATGGCTGCTTTGCCAGTCGTCGCGGGCGGTCGAGCCTTTGTCTATGATCCGAACGGCAACGTTACAGCGGTCTCGATTGGGGGCGGCGCGCGCAGTTGGCGCCGTGAACTTCGAACGGAAGGAGAGAACGGCCAGGTCGCGACAGGCGGCGTCGCGTTTGCTGACGGGCGTATCTTTGCAGCCACGGGCTTTGGGCAGCTCTTCGCCCTTGATGCAGCCTCCGGCCAGACCGTTTGGGCCGTTGATCTTGATACGCCGGCTCTCTCAGCTCCGACCGTTGCAGACGGGCGGGTCTTTGTGGTGACGCAATCCAACACCGTGCTTGCGATTTCAACCTCTGATGGAACTGAGCAGTGGCGCTTTCGAGGCGTCCCAGCACGGGCAGGACTGTTGGGCTCTGGAACCCCGGCAGTCTCAGGCGGTCGGGTTATTGTGCCCTATTCATCTGGTGAGTTGGTGGCTTTGAGCACCGACGGCGGCGAGCCTCGTTGGGCAGATGCGGTCGTCACGGGTGCACGCTATCAAGCGCTTTCTGGCCTTCGCGACCTTGTCGCAAGCCCAGTAATCGCCAATGGAGCGGTTATCGCGACCGGCGTTGGCGGGCGAACGATCTCGGTGAACTTATCGAGCGGGGCGCGGCAATGGGAAACCAATGTGGGTTCGGTTCATACTCCGATTGTCTCTGGCGATGTTATCTTCATGGTCGATCTCGAAGGCCGATTGATGGCGCTTTCGCGGACCTCCGGAGAGATCCAATGGGTTCGTCCGCTTCCCGGTGGCCCTGGCGAAGGTCAGGAGAAATGGGCCGGCCCGGCACTGGCCGATGGCGTGCTCTTCCTGGCATCAAGCGAGGGTAATGTTCTGCAGGTAAGCCCCAGTGATGGGCAGATCGTTGGGCAAAGTTCGGCTGGCGAAGATATCTTTTTGCGGCCGATAGCTGCCGGGGGGCGAATACTGGCCCTTGCAGCCGATGGCACTCTTCTCGCCTTGAATTGAGTTTGGTGCCAGATCCATCTCCCCACGAACCCTTGGTCGCCATCGTAGGGCGACCAAACGTGGGCAAATCAACGCTTTTCAATCGCTTGATCGGCAAGAAGCTTGCCCTCGTCGACGATTCCCCAGGCGTAACCAGGGATCGACGGGAGGGTGCCGCCTCGATTGGCGATCTCAGCTTCACGCTCATCGACACTGCGGGCCTTGAGGAGGTTGATGCTGCCTCGCTTCAAGGCCGTATGCGTGTCCAAACAGAACGAGCGATCGAAAGCGCGGATGTTTGCCTTTTTCTGTTCGATGCTCGCGCCGGCATGACGCCAATGGATGCTGAGATGGCGTCGCTGATGCGCAGGTATGCGCAGAAAACCATCCTCGTTGCCAATAAAGTTGAAGGTCGGCGTGGCCTTCAGGGTGCTTATGAAGCTTTCGAGCTAGGTCTTGGTGACCCCATCGCCGTTTCCGCCGAACATGGCGAGGGGATGGGCGAACTCTACGCGGCGCTTGACGAAAAACTGAAAGCACTTGCTACAAGAGCGTCCGCCTCCAGCGAGGCTACTGATCACACCGGGCAGAGCGGTTGGCTCGACAATGATCAGCCGGGCGCCCCTGATCTGTTGGTGACAGAGGCCCGCCAAGGCCCCCTCAAAGTTGCAATCGTTGGCCGCCCTAATGCTGGAAAGTCCACGTTGGTCAATCACCTGCTCGACGAGGAGCGTCTCCTGACCGGACCGGAAGCCGGCATCACGCGCGATACGATTGCCGTTGACTGGGGCTTCAAGGGACGCGCCTTCAAACTGTTCGATACCGCCGGCATGCGCCGTAAAGCGAAGGTCCACAATAAACTCGAAAAGCTATCGGTTGCGGACACCTTGCATGCCGTCCGCTTCGCCGAATGCGTGGTGCTTCTGATGGACGCCGCCCAGCCTTTCGAGAAGCAAGACTTGCAGATTGCTGATCTTGTCGCGCGCGAGGGCAGGGCGCTCGTTTTCGGTCTGAACAAGTGGGATCAGGTTCGCAACAAGGATGCCTTCCTTCAGACGTGCACCCTAGAGCTTGGACGTTTACTGCCCCAGGTGCGCGGGGCACCGTTGGTTCCGCTTTCTGGTCTGAAAGGCAAGGGTACAGATGCCCTGATGGATGCCGTGCTGCGTATGGACGAGGTATGGAATAGCCGGGTCTCCACCGCCGCACTTAATCGTTGGCTCGCGGCAACAACGTCCCAGCATCCACCACCGGCCGTTGCTGGACGGCGCATCAAGTTGCGCTATGCAACGCAAGTCAAAGCGCGACCCCCGACGTTTGCCGTTTTCTGTTCCCGACCAGATGCGCTGCCGGGAAGCTACACGCGGTATCTCATCAACAGCCTGCGGGAACGCTTTCAATTGGAAGGGGTGCCGTTGCGGTTAAATTTGCGCAAGGGACACAATCCCTACGCGCAGAAGGCCAATAAAAGAAATCGCTAGTGCCTCAACCAGCCGGGCTGCCTGCAAGCGCCGCTGGCCTGATCTGCTTGGAGGGCAAATCGTAGACCATGCCGGTTTGGTTCCATTGTGGGCTGCATAGTTCCAAAATAGCTTCAACGATCTGCTCAGGTGCCGGAAGGGTGTCCGGCTTCTCGCCTGGAACTGCACGGGCACGCAGGGCAGTCCGAACTGGGCCGGGATTAAACAGGTTGCATCGGATCGCGCTGTTGGCGTTCTCTGACGCATAGGTGCGCACCAACGCTTCGAGCGCCGCTTTTGAGGCGGCGTATGTGCCAAAAAACGGCTTATCCATGCGGGCAAGACCGGATGTCAGGAAGACAGCCCTCGGGTTGGGCGATTGGCGTAGAAGCGGGTCGATGGATCGCAGCAGGCGAAAGTTCGAGGTAACATTGATATTGAACACCTCGTCAAAGACCTTCGGCTTGAGATGAGCAACGGGTGTGACGGTCCCTAGGATGCCAGCGTTACCAACCAAAGCGTCGACACGACCGAAGCGTTGATACAGTGCGAGGCCGAGCCGATCGATCCCCTCATGGTCCGCCAGGTCCATGGGCACCAAGGTGGCGCTCCCGCCAGCTTGTTTGATGGCATCATCAAGCTCTTCCAAGCCGCCAACGGTGCGTGCAACAGCCACCACGTGCCAGCCTGTGCTGCCCAAAGCCTTTGCCGTCGCGAAGCCGATTCCGCGTGACGCACCTGTAACCAGGGCCACCGGATTATCAATTGAACCGGCGTCGACCGTTGGCTGGTCATCATCGTTCGCTGCAGGAGGGTTGGATGCCATCGGCTTTCGTCGCGCTAATCGATCTCGACCAAGCGATGGTGGCTTTGCGTTTTCTCGGCGCAATCGGTCAGTGTGGTTGGATAATCACCGCTGAAACAGGCATCGCAAAACTGCGGAATGTCGCTGTTACGCCGGGCTTCGCCGAGCGCGCGATAAAGGCCATCGATACCAAGGAAAGCTAGGCTGTCGACACCAATACTGGCTGCGATCTCATTGACCGTCTGTCGGGCAGCGATCAGCTTGTCGCGCTCGGGTGTGTCCACTCCATAATAGCAAGCATCGCGCGTGGGCGGGCTTGCGACACGCATATGGACCTCACGTGCGCCCGCATCTCGAACCATTTGAACAATCTTCTTTGACGTTGTGCCTCGAACAATCGAGTCGTCAACCAATAGTACCTTTTTGTTTTCAAGCAGGAGCCGGTTCGGATTGAGCTTGAGCTTGACCCCCATATGCCGGATGGCGTCGCTGGGTTCGATAAACGTTCGGCCCACATAGTGATTGCGGACGATTCCCAAATCAAACGGAATGCCCGATTCGGCAGCGTAGCCGACCGCAGCCGGGGTCCCGGAGTCCGGTACCGGGATTACGAGGTCAACGTCAGCCGGTGCCTCGCGCGCCAGCTGCGCGCCGATTTCCTTCCTGACGGCGTAGACATTCCGCCCCTCAACCATTGAGTCTGGGCGAGCGAAATAGACATACTCAAAGATGCAGAAGCGTGGCGAATGGGGCTCAAACGGCCGGTGGCTCTTGATGCCACTTTGCGTGATGACGAGCATCTCACCAGGCTCGATATCGCGCACAAATTCCGCTCCGATGATGTCCAGGGCGCAGGTTTCCGAGGCCAAGACAGGGGCACCATCCATCGACCCCAAAACCAGTGGACGCACGCCCAACGGATCGCGGACGCCGATAAGTTTTTTCTCGGTGAGTGCGATCAGCGAATAAGCACCCTCGACTTTATGCAGTGCTTCGGTCAGTCGACCGACAATACCCGGCGCCTTGGATGTCGCGATCAAATGGATGATGGTTTCAGTGTCAGACGTAGACTGAAAGATCGATCCGCGTTCGCGTAACTGCCTCTGCAGCTTGCGGGCGTTTGTGAGGTTGCCGTTATGCGCAACAGCAAAACCACCACCTGCGAACTCTGCGAAGAGGGGCTGCACATTGCGCAGTACAGCTCCACCGGCGGTCGAGTAGCGCACATGGCCTATCGTTCGGTCGCCATGCAGCCGCTCAATAACCTCGGGTTTGGAGAACCTGTCACCGACCAAGCCGATGTGACGTTCGGAGTAGAACTGCTTGCGATCGAATGAGACAATTCCGGCCGCTTCCTGACCCCGATGCTGCAAAGCGTGCAGACCGAGGGCGGTCAGAGCAGCAGCGTCACTGTGCCCAAAGATGCCAAAAACACCGCACTCGTCTCGAAAGTGATCGTCATCGTCGCAAGAGGCGAACATATCTCAATCCATCCTAAGGGTGGGTAGGGCTTGGCGAGGATTTAACCTTGCGTGTTGCCTGCGCCGTCGGTCGGCGCATCGGTACCACGTATTCGATCGATTATCTGTCCTTCAGGGTCTTCTGGAAGAATTGCCAGCAATTCGGCGCCTAGCTCATCAAGTATGGGTTTCGCGCGTGACTCGGCAACCCATTCCGGTGCGTTCTCGGGAATGAAGAAGTTGAAGAACAGCGCGGCTATCACAAACAGCAAGACACCGCGCGCTGCGCCAAACAAAAAACCAAGCGTACGGTCGAGCGGACCGATCGCAGAATCGGCCACAGCGTCGGACAGCTTCATGGTCAGGTACGACACAATGATCAGGATCAGGAAGAAAAGTACACCGGCTACTGCGGCGGTCGCAAAGACTTCCTCAGTGATGTACTGCCGAGCAAATGGCAGGAAGATGGGGTAGAGGAAATAGGCTCCTGCTGCGGCAGCTATCCAAGAACCGATTGACAAGACTTCGCGCAGAAAGCCCCTCATCATCGCGAGCAACGCCGAGAGCAAGACTACGGCCAAAATCACCCCGTCGAGAATGGTGATACCCATCTCAAAACCCTTCACTTAGCAACTATCGCTTGGTGTTTGCGGACGCATCAATCGCGCGCCTGTTCCAGTTCCGATCGCTGGACCATATTCCGAAAATCCAGCGGCGCTTCCAAAACGCTGGCGCCGCAGCCGGGAATGCTTTAGCGACTCGCTTGGCCCGCCTGCAAGTGCAAGCGTATCACATCGGTCGCAAAAGGCTGGCTGGAAGTCCGGTTCTGCTGATGAAATTGCAGGCACAACAGTCAAGCGGCCCGGCCATCGGCGGCGGATGTGGCAGCAATGTCGGCGACTAGGCTCTCAAGCCTGGTGTGAGGCTGCAGGCGAAGGCCCGTTGTTGCATCACTTTCTTTAGCAAGCGGCGCCGATATCGCGTCTGTGAAACCGAGCCGAGCGGCCTCCTTCATCCGCAACACCGCTTGCGGTGCAGTGCGGATGGCCCCTGACAGCCCGATCTCACCAAAGAAGACTTGGGACGCGGGCAGCGCAAGCCCGGTCAGCGACGCTGTCAGAGCGGCGGCAACTGCGAGGTCGGCTGCCGGTTCGCTGAGCCTAAGCCCGCCCGCGACGGCGAGATATACATCATGACCTGAAAACCGCACGCCGCATCGCGCTTCCAGAACAGCCAACACCATGGCCAGGCGGTTGGTATCCCAACCAACCACAGCTCGACGCGGCGTCCCAAGTGATGTTGGTGCAACCAGGGCCTGGATCTCGACCAAAATGGGTCGGGTTCCTTCCATACCGGCAAACACGACTGATCCCGGCGTTTCCACAAGACGGTCTCCGAGAAACAGCTCGGATGGATTACGTACCTCCTGCAGACCGGAGCCGGTCATCTCGAAAACGCCGATCTCATCGGTGGCCCCGAAGCGATTTTTGACGCCGCGAAGAACACGAAAATGGTGGGTGCGGTCGCCCTCGAAATAGAGAACCGCGTCGACCATGTGTTCAACCACGCGCGGTCCCGCGATCTGCCCATCCTTCGTGACATGTCCAACCAGTACTGTGCAGGCGCCGGTACGTTTGGCGTAGCGAATAACCTGCTGTGCACAGGAGCGGACCTGGGTCACAGTCCCCGGTGCGCTGTCCGCTGTTGCGCTCCAAAGTGTCTGGATCGAGTCAAGGATCACCAGATCGGGCTGCTCGCCCGCCTCCAGCGTAGCCAGGATGTCTTCCAGGTTGGTCTCCGATGCAATAGCGACCGGCGACTGGCTCACGCCCAGTCTTTCGGCGCGTAATCGAACCTGTCCCAGGGCTTCCTCACCGGAGATGTAGACGACCCTAGCGCCGGTGTTCCCAAGCGCGCCTGCCACCTGCATCAGAAGCGTGGATTTTCCGATGCCCGGGTCGCCGCCCACAAGCAGCGCCGAGCCGCGCACGAAACCACCGCCGGTCACGCGGTCAAGTTCCGCTATCCCAGACTGAAGCCGAGGCAAAGGCTCCTCAATATGGTCAAGGGATGAAAGCGCGACGGCTCGGCCCTTTACGGCTCCCGACTTGCCTGGCCCACCAAGCGCACCGCCCCCGGAAAGGCCTTCTTCAACCAAGCTGTTCCACGCGCCACAACTGTCGCATTTGCCAGTCCATCGTGGGTGGCTTGCGCCACAATTCTGGCAAATAAAACTGGACCGGCGTTTTGCCATCGAGACCTCATCTTGAACACGCTAATCGATAGGACACGGATAAGAACAAGACAAGAACAAAAAGTTATTGTGCGGCCCGTGATCCACCGATGTATCGCCGCTCAAGTCGATGCCCTAAGCCCGTGAGGAACTCGTAGCCGATGGTTTGTGCGTGCCTTGCTGGATCATCAACACCGATCTCTGTTCCGATGAGCGTCGCATAATCGCCAGCGGAAAGATGGTCGAAGTCCGGGCCGGTGATGTCAACGGCCATAAGGTCCATCGATATACGCCCAACAAGCGGCGCTCGTTTTCCGCCGAACGAGACATGCGCGCCCTTCCGATCGTCACTTGACCCGGCGAGCCGGTGGTATCCGTCGGCGTATCCAACGCCAAGAATTGCGAGGCGTGCAGCTTGGCCGAGGGTTTCAGCAGCGCCGTAGCCGACAGCCTCGTGGGCATCGGCTTTGCGAATTTGTATAATGCGGGCTTCCAAGGTCACGACGGGACGAATTGGGTTTGGTGTAACCGGCGCTGATGCTCCTCCGTAAAGGGCGATACCTGGCCGAGCGAGATCATGGCGATACGCGCCGCCCAGCAGCGTACCGGCTGAATTGGCAAGCGACGCGGGCACACCGGGAAACCACTCCTTGAGTTCACGAAAACGCTCCGCCTGTTGACCGTTGAGCGGATGCTCCGGTGTATCCGCACAGGCCAGGTGGCTCATAAGGAGGCTCAAGTTCAGGGCTGATGTCCGGTTCTTGTCTTTGGAAAGCGCCAGAGCTTCGTCCATCCGCAGGCCCAGGCGATTCATACCTGTATCGACATGAAGCGCGGCCGGTGCGAACTGTGTTGCTTCGCACCATTGGCGGACTTCACTCAAACTGTTGAGCACCGGTTTGATCTTCTGAGCTCGATAGTCATCGGCTCCGCCGGGCGTTAGGCCTCCCAGACAGTAGATGTTAGCATCTGGCAGAATGGCACGCACAGAGAACGCTTCTTCGGGGAGCGCAACGAAAAATGATCGGCATCCCGCCGTCCACAGGGTTCGCGATACCGGGTCGAGGCCGAGGCCATAACCGTTGGCTTTCACTGCGGCACCGCATTCGCCGGGCTGTGCAAGCGCGCTAAGTTGCTGCCAGTTCCATGCTAAAGCATCCAGATCGACAGTAAGGCGTCCGCCTGCGTGCGAAGCGACGCTCAACGTTTGGTGACTCCAGACAGACTGAGGCTAAAAGTGATCGGGGACATGGTCATCCTCGATGTAGTCACCAAACCGCGTCAATTCGGCTTCAAAGGTCAGTTTGGCCGTGCCAGTGGGTCCGTGCCGCTGCTTGCCGATGATAACCTCGGCCAACCCATAGGCCCGCTCCATGTCTTCTTGCCATGCAAGATGCTCTTCGGTGCCCGGCTTCGGTTCCCTGCTCTGCAAGTAATACTCCTCGCGATACACAAACAGAACAACGTCAGCATCTTGCTCGATCGATCCCGATTCGCGCAAATCCGACAATTGCGGTCGCTTGTCCTCACGGGCCTCAACCTGACGCGATAGCTGAGACAGGGCAATGATCGGAACATCGAGTTCTTTGGCTAACGCCTTGAGACCTGTGGTTATTTCGGTGATCTCCTGAACCCGGTTCTCGCTCGATCTTCTGGATGAGCCCTGTAACAGTTGCAGGTAATCCACCACCAGAACATCAAGCCCTTTCTGCCGTTTTAGCCGACGCGCTCGCGCCGCCAGCTGGCCGACCGTCAGGCCACCGGTTTGGTCGATGTAAAGCGGAGCCGCATGCATCTGTTGGCTGGCAATGACCACCTTCTCAAATTCATCGGATTTGATGTCGCCGCGGCGAATACGCGAGGACGACACGCCAGATTGTTCGGCCAGGATGCGGGTCGCCAATTGCTCGGAGGACATCTCGAGCGAGAAGAACCCAACGATGCCGCCCGCTTCAGTCTCCATGACGTTGTTCGGCCCCATACCACCTCGCCAATGCTTCGCGATGTTATAGGCGATGTTGGTCGCAAGCGATGTCTTGCCCATCGCGGGACGACCGGCGAGAATGATAAGATCCGAGCGCTGCAACCCGCCCATCCGGCGATCGATATTGTTGAAGTAGCTCGGAATGCCCGAAAGCCCGCCATCGCGCTGATAGGCGGCCGTAGCCATCTGGATCGCTTGCTCAAGCGCTCCAGAAAAGCCGATGAAACCCTGCTCGGCGCGGCCTTTCTCCGCCAATGAGAAAAGCTGTCGTTCGGCGGCTTCAATCTGGACGGACGCATCCGTGAGTGAGGTGGTGTCGAAGGCAGCGTTGACCATGTCTTCGCCGATAGAGATCAGCGTGCGCTTCAACGCGAGTTCGTGGACGAGGTTGGCGTAATCAAGAACGTTGATGATCGAGGTCGCGTCCGCATGTAGCCGGAGCAAATACGCAGGGACGCTAAGCTCTCCAATCGTATCGTCGGTCGCGAAAGACGTCTTCACGGTTATGGGCGTTGCAACCTTACCGCCGCGAATCAACTCGGAAATTGTCGCGAAGATTTTTTGGTGCTGGGCTAGGTAGAAATGTTGAGGATCGAGAAAATCGGAGACCCGATAGTAGGCCTCGTTGTTGACGAGAATGGCGCCAAGAAGCGCTGCCTCTGCTTCCGCATTATGCGGTGCAGAGCGTGCGATTGAGGCTGCCGCATTAGCGGAATCCACCGGCGTTAAATCGTTCATTTGCTGTGTCCCAGAATCGTCAACCCAGCATATCTGATCGCTCGCGAACTGGCAGCGCCTAGGGGGGCTTGAAAGCAAAAAAAGCGTCGGCATGTGCCGACGCTTTGATTCAGATTGTTAAGTGTGGGGAAGAGAAGCGGTCAGCCCGCGTTCTCTTGTTCAACATCAGCTTCATCGTCGCTTGCTTCGGCTTCGACCAAATCCTCAGGGATGCTTTCAAAGACCTCTTCGGCATTGGTTTCGAGCTCTTCGTCGGACTCCTCTTCAAACTCAAAACCGTCAAAGTCTTGCACCGTGAGATCTTCACCTGCTGCCTGACGTTCAGCCTCATCTTCAGAACGCGCAACGTTAATGTTGACACTCACCTCAACCTCCGGATGAAGCTGGATGAGCACCTCATGAAGGCCAATGGTCTTGATCGCGCGGTCGAGGCGCACCTGGCTGCGCGCGACCGTGACGCCATTGCTTGTCGCTGCTTCTGCGATATCGCGGGCGGCAACAGAACCATACAGCTGGCCCGTTTCCCCAGCTGAGCGGATGACGATATAGGCGGCGCCGTCCAACTGACCAGCCACGCTCTCAGCTTCTTGCTTGCGTTCAAGATTGCGTGCTTCGAGCTGCGCACGCTCTGACTCGAACTTCGCCAGATTGGCTTTTGTAGCACGCAAAGCCTTGCCTTGAGGGAGAAGGAAGTTGCGCGCATAACCGTCGCGCACCGACACGGTCTCGCCCATTTGGCCAAGTTTCGCGACGCGCTCTAAAAGGATGATATCCATATCGTATGTCCTGCGGTTTGAGTTCACTGTTGCAAGACAGTGGTGAGCGGCGGCTCACCAAGCGCAGGTTACGTGACCCTGCATGCTGTCCCGCGTGCCCAGCCCAGTGACTGGTATCCAAGGATTGCGGTTAGGCGGCGCGTTCTCAGCGCCGCCAGCATCATTGTAAGTCTTACTTCACGACGTAGGGCAGCAGGCCCAGGAAGCGCGCGCGTTTGATTGCTTTCGCAAGTTCACGCTGCTTCTTTGCTGACACCGCCGTTATGCGGCTGGGAACGATCTTGCCACGCTCGGAGATGTACCGCTGCAAAAGCCGTACATCCTTGTAATCGATTTTTGGTGCATTGGCCCCGGAAAAAGGACACGTCTTGCGGCGACGGAAAAATGGGCGTCGTGCTGGTGCGGCCATTACTCTTCTCCCTCGCTTGGTTTTGCAGCTTCATCGCGGCGCGGTCGGCGCTCTCCACGATCAGGGCGGTCGCCGCGTTCACTACGGCCACCGCGCCGGTCGTCGCGCTTCTGCATCATCGCTGATGGGCCCTCATCGAAGCTTTCGACGCGGATCGTCATGTAGCGCAAAACATCTTCATTGATGCTGAGCTGACGCTCCAGCTCAGCGACCGCATCCGACGGGGCGTCGATGTTCATCATAGTGTAGTGAGCTTTCCGGTTCTTTTTGATGCGAAAAGCCAGGCTCTTCATGCCCCAATACTCGGTGTTTTGTACCGAGCCGCCATGTTCGGTGATCAACCCGCTATACTGTTCCACAAGCGCATCCACTTGTTGCTGGGATACGTCTTGGCGGGCAAGGAACACATGCTCGTAAAAAGCCATCAGTCGTCCTCTTCGTTTGGATCATCCGGCGCAAAGCCTCTTCGAACGATGATCCATATGCGCAAGGCATAGAGGACAAGCATTCGAAAGGTTCGAGAGCGGAGACACGGGAAGCAATCAACTTATGTTGATTTACCAGCAGTGCTGATCTTCCGTTCAACCCCCGGCCGGAGCCTTCGCTTGAAGGCGCTCGGGCTATAGCGCTGCTTTCGACAAAGCGCAACCGTCAGCTGCTTGTATCCAAGTCTTGAACGCTTGACCCTAATCGGGTTTCCCGCCAAACCAGCGGCCCGAGCAAGGCGCTGATTTTGTAGGCCGCGCGCTCCAGCCATCAAAATTATAGCAGGCGACCGTATCATGACGACAGCATTTGTCTTTCCTGGGCAGGGCAGCCAAGCCGTCGGAATGGGCAAAGCGCTCTACGAAGCTTTCCCTGAGGCTCGAGAGGTGTTTGACGAGGTCGATAGCGCACTCGACCAAAGCCTGACCCGCCTGATGTTTGATGGGCCGGACGAAACGCTGACGCTGACCGCAAACGCGCAACCCGCGCTCATGTCCGTGAGTATTGCTGCAGTACGCGCGCTCCAGAATGCCGGCGTCTCAGTCCTTCAACATGCCAGTCATCTCGCAGGTCATTCTTTGGGGGAATACTCCGCGCTTGCCGCAGCCGGCGCCTTCGATATTGCCACGACGGCCGCGCTGCTGCGTACCCGTGGAGAAGCGATGCAGTCCGCTGTTCCCGTTGGCGTTGGTGCCATGGCAGCGGTGCTCAATCTGGATTTGGCAGCGGTTGAAACAATTGCCAGAGAAGCTGCACAGGGCGAAGTCTGCGAGGCGGCCAATGATAATGCTCCCGGGCAGGTCGTCATTTCAGGTCACAAGGCGGCCGTCGAGCGTGCGATCGAATTGGCTAAGGTCGCCGGCGCGCGACGAGCCTTGCTTCTGCCCGTTTCAGCGCCTTTTCATTGCGCGTTAATGGCACCTGCAGCTGATGTGATGCGTGGAGCACTCAACGCGGCGACGATCCGCGAGGCCGCCAAGCCAGTGGTTGCCAATGTTCTTGCTGCACCGATTACCGACCCCGACCAAATCAGGACCCACTTGGTCGAACAGGTGACCGGGCGCGTTCGTTGGCGAGAGAGCGTGGAGTGGATGGCGGCTAACGGCGTCGATACCTTCATCGAAATCGGATCTGGCAAAGCTCTTTCTGGAATGATCAAGCGCATGGTCGATGGGGCAACGGTCCTCAATGTCGCGTCGCCTGAAGACGTTGATCGTGTGGCGAGCCATTTAATGCGATAACGCGGCTGATCTGAGCGTGCCAAGACACAATGACGGAGAGCAGCATGTTTTCACTGGATAGTCGCGTAGCGCTGGTCACCGGCGCCTCTGGTGGCATCGGGGGTGCGATCGCTCGAGCTCTAACCGACGCTGGAGCGAAGGTGGTGATCACGGGAACCCGGCAGGAAGCGTTACAGTCACTCGCTGACGACGTCGGTGACGCGGCCATTCCATTGATTGCCGACCTCAGCGACAACAGCGCGGTCTCAAACATCTTGCCTGAGGCAGAGGCCAAGGCTGGTGCGCCTATCGACATTCTTGTGAACAATGCCGGCATTACACGAGACCAGCTGTTTATGCGTATGAAGGATGAAGACTGGGACAGTGTTATTGCGGTGAACCTGACGGCCGCATTCAAGCTGTCCCGAGCTGCAATCAAAGCGATGATGAAAAAGCGGTCGGGCCGTATTATCCAGATCACATCCGTGGTCGGTACAACTGGTAACCCGGGGCAGGGCAATTATGTTGCCGCAAAGGCGGGGCTCACGGGCATGTCCAAGTCGCTGGCCCAAGAGTGCGCATCGCGCGGTATCACAGTCAATTGCGTCGCGCCTGGCTTCATTGCGACGCCGATGACCGATGCCCTCAACGATACCCAACGCGAGGCGATTTTACAGAAGGTGCCCGCCGGAAAGCTGGGCACACCAGAACAGGTCGCTGCCTGCGTTTTGTTTCTCGCAAGCGAAGAAGCCGCTTACATCACTGGGCAGACCATTCACGTCAATGGCGGTATGGCTATGATGTGATGGTGAGGTGGTAGGGGCATAGTGCAGTTGCAGCGGCTCACGATGGTGCGGCGCATATAAGCGCGCCCGACCAACGCGCGACTTGCTGTGATCCATTAAGGTTGATAAGTGCCCGCAAGCTTTGTCCTTGTGTGCTTCCCCAACCACCTTGGCAATTCCGAAAATCCAGCGAGTTACGGCTCGCTAACAAACCTTTACGCGACACCATGGAAGGATGAACGTCATGGCTGATGTAGCAAAACGTGTGACCGAGATCGTTGTTGAGCATCTCGGTGTTGAAGAAGATAAAGTGAAGCCTGACGCATCCTTTATTGATGATTTGGGCGCAGACAGTCTCGACACGGTCGAGCTGGTCATGGCGTTCGAAGAGGCTTTCAATGTTGAGATCCCCGACGACGCGGCTGAAAAAATCCAGACCGTTGGTGACGCGATCAAATTCTTGTCGGAAGCTAAAGCGTGATCCCGCGTGCGCCGCGACCTGACGCTGGCGCACGAACCGCAAGAAAGGAACCATCTTTATGCTTCGGCGCGTCGTCATAACCGGCTTGGGTATGGTGAGCCCACTTGGGGCGGATACCGACACAACGTGGTCGCGTTTGATCGACGGACAATCAGGTGCAGGTCGGCCGTCTGAATTTGAGACGGCTGATCTGGCTTGCCAGATAGCGTGTCAAATTCCACGCGGCGATGGTACCGATGGGACTTTCAATGCGGACGACTTTCTACCGCCAAAAGAACAGCGGAAAGTCGACGAGTTCATTGTCTACGCAATCGCCGCTTCGGATGAAGCGCTCAGCGACGCCAAGTGGCATCCTGAAAGCCACGATGATCAAATTCGCACAGGCGTTTTGATCGGTTCGGGCATCGGGGGACTGAACGGAATAGTCGAAGGTGGCTTGACGCTAGAAGAAAAGGGTCCCCGCCGCCTCAGCCCCTTTTTCATCCCAGGCCGCTTGATCAACTTGGCCGGTGGGTATGTGTCCATTCGCCATGGATTGAAGGGTCCTAATCATGCGGTCGTTACGGCCTGCTCGACAGGTGCGCATGCCATCGGAGACGCTGCACGGCTGATCGCACTTGATGACGCCGATGTCATGGTCGCCGGTGGGACAGAGTCGCCCGTTGGGCGGATCGCACTTGCAGGCTTCGCCGCCTGCAAGGCTCTATCCACCCATTTCAACGACACCCCCGAGAAAGCCTCTCGGCCCTATGATGCGGATCGCGATGGCTTCGTCATGGGCGAGGGCGCGGGTGTGGTCGTCCTTGAAGAACTTGAGCACGCCCGCGCTCGGGGGGCGGAAATTTATGCTGAGGTTATCGGCTACGGGTTATCAGGGGATGCCTATCACATAACCGCTCCTTCAATGGACGGAGATGGGGCCTTCCGTTGCATGACTGCGGCTATCAAACGCGCAGGGATCGCTCCGTCCGATCTCGATTACGTCAACGCGCACGGCACATCCACCCCGCTGGGAGATGAGATTGAGCTGGCGGCCGTTGAGCGGCTGATGGGAGAAGCCGCGTCGGGATTGACAATGTCATCAACCAAGTCGGCAATCGGCCATCTGCTCGGTGCCGCTGGTGCCGTCGAGGCGATCTTTTCAACTCTGGCAATCAAGCATGGTGTTGCGCCGCCGACGCTCAACCTCGATAACCCGTCCGTCGAAACACAGATTGATCTGGTGGCGCATACCGCAAAGGCAAAGCCGATTCGGACTGCACTATCGAACTCTTTTGGCTTTGGCGGCACAAACGCGTCCCTCGTGTTGCGCGCACTTGACGCTTGACGGGGCAGAACCCATCAATTCGCCATAATGCGGGCGTTTCCAGCGCGTCCCGTGGGCACTTGGCCTTGATTTGGCGGATGTGGATATTGAAGGCCGCAAACACATCGGCCATCTATGACCCCTGCGTTCCGCGGTGTGCGTGCCAGGCAGATAGGAAGATTTCCCAATGAGTGATCCGAACGATCGGGCGGCGTTGAGTGCATCTGGCTTGTCTACCGAGCCAAGAAGCCCGTCGCAGGCGCTCAAGCCAGAGAGCGTAGCGGCGCCCCGTAGGCACGCCAAACGCGCCCGCTCACCTGTCGTGGTCTTCTTCAATGGGCTGTTCTCGCTGGCGCTTCTCGGTGTCTTGATTACCGGGCTTGGGGTGTACTGGGCCAATGTCCAGTTTAACGCCCCTGGACCTCTGGCGTCTGACCGGAACGTCAACATCACGCGCGGCATGACGACGAGGCAGATCGCGACTCTGCTTGAATCGCGTGGGATCATTTCAAGCCGGCTTTTGTTCATTGCGGGCGTCTACGCCCGAGGAGAACGTGAATCATTGAAAGCCGGGGAATACGCTATCGAAGCAAACGCTTCGATGGCTTCTGTGCTTGATCGTATTGTTGAAGGCGATGCGGTCGTCTACTCGGTCACCTTTCCCGAGGGTTGGACAAGCCTACAGATGGTCAATCGCCTATTGGCGACCGAGGACCTGAGTGGTGAAATCGAAGAGATTCCGGCGGAGGGTTCGCTCCTGCCGAGCACCTACGCATACACCCCCGGTGCGACGCGTCAGGGCATTATCGATCGGATGATCGAAGCGCAGGACGAAGCGCTTGCATCAATTTGGGACAGACGCATTGAAGGCCTACCGATAGAAACGCCTGAAGAGTTGGTCGTTCTTGCCTCAATTGTTGAAAAGGAAACCGCACGCGCGGACGAGCGGACGCGCGTGGCCTCAGTTTTCATCAATCGTCTGAACCGCGGCATGCCACTCCAGTCGGACCCCACGATTCTCTATGGCGTTTTTGAAGGCGAGGCGTGGATGGAGCCCCGCCCGATCTACCGAAGCCAGCTCCGCGATACGACCAACCCCTACAATACCTATGCAATTCCTGCTTTGCCGCCTGGTCCCATTGCAAATCCGGGCCGCGCCTCCATGGAGGCGGTCGCAAACCCATCGCGCACAAATGACCTGTTCTTCGTTGCCGATGGAACTGGGGGACATGCGTTCGCCGAAACTTACGATGAGCATAATCGTAACGTCGCGCGCTGGCGTGAGATTGAAGCCCAACGGGAGGCGGAGCGGCAAGAGCGCGAGGCTTCTTCCCAGGCGCAGCCAGAGGCCGATGCCGTGGATGGTGAGGTCGTCGAAGCGACCGACGCTCAGTAGCTTTAGCGGCACCCGCGCATGACCGAGGCCCAGCCCAGTATAAGCTCAATGACTGGTTTTGCGCGGGTCGAGGCGCAGCACGAGATGTTGAGTTTTCAGATCGAGGCGCGCTGCGTGAACGGTCGCAGTGCCGATATTAGGCTGCGGCTACCGTCGGGCTGGGAAGTCATAGAAAGTCCCGTTCGGTCGGCGTTCCAGAGAGTTGTTCGGCGCGGCAATGCGAACGTGACCATCAGCGTCACTCGTGAGAACCGCCGCCTTCCAAAGATCAATAAGAGCGCGCTTGAGGCGCTCAAGCGTCAGGCCTTCGAGCTTGCAGAGACCCACGGCGAGAAACCCCCAAGCCTCGCCGAGTTACTCAGGTTGCCCGGTGTGGTGGAAATGTCCGACAGCGCAGCGGACAATCCATGGGCTGACGGTGACTTGAAGCCCGTCCTGATGAGCGCCGTTGAGAAATGTGCATCGGATCTCGCGGCCACGCGGAACAGTGAAGGCGCGGCTTTGGCGACGGTCCTGTCTGATCTGTTTGACGCGATATCTGCGGAGTCGAAGTCGCTTGGTGAGGCTGCACAGGTTCAGCGCGGCGAACTAGCCGAAAGGCTCGAAACTCAGCTTGCCGAGCTGCTTGGGGACAAAGGTGGGCAGCTTGACCCAAGTCGCCTACACCAAGAGATCGCCTTGCTGGTTAGCAAGGCAGATATTGCCGAAGAGCTCGCTCGGCTGCACGCCCATGTTGATGCAGGTCGCAGGCTTTTGACGCAAGCTGAACCGGTGGGCCGAAAACTCGACTTTCTTGCACAGGAGCTTAACCGCGAAGCCAATACGGTTTGTTCGAAAGCAGCTTCGCTTGCTATCACACAGCATGGTTTGGCCTTGAAGGCGCTTATCGATCAGGTCAAAGAGCAGGTTCAAAATGTCGAGTAGTGCTCCTGGGCTGCGCAGCGCCGGACAGTGCCCACTTTATCGTGCCGCTGCCTCCCCAGACACAGTGCACTGATCCCTTTCAGGAACTGGAAAGACGCCTATGAATCGCGGTTACATCCTGGTCCTGTCATCGCCCTCTGGCGCTGGGAAATCCACGCTCGCCCGACAGTTGCTCGCCGACGAAACTGTTACGACGCCTAGGCTTTCGGTCTCTGTCACCACGCGCGGCCGTCGCCCATCTGAGATCGACGGGACACACTATCATTTCATTGATGAGGTGACGTTCCTTCAGCGGCGGGACCAAGGCTCCCTGCTGGAATGGGCAGAGGTGCATGGCAACTTTTACGGTACCCCGCGCGAACCTGTTGAGCGTGCACTGATGAAGGGTCACGTCATGCTGTTCGACATCGACTGGCAGGGTACCGAACAGGTTCGTGCGGCCATGCCCGAAGACACCGTAACGGTTTTCATTCTCCCGCCCAGCTTTGAAGAGCTCCGCGGTAGGATCACGCGCAGAGCGGAAGATAAGCCGGAGGTCATTGAAAAGCGCCTGGACAACGCACGCCAGGAGATGACTCACTGGGTCGACTATGACTATGTCATCCGCAACGAGGACCTCCAAACTGCATACGCCCAGCTGCGCGCTATCTACCTCGCTGAGCAGGTTCGGCGTAGCAGGCAGCCCGGTTTGGCGGACTTCGTTGATGAATTGGTTTCATCCCGTTGAGGCGGCGAGGCCGTTTGCAAGCGCAACATATGTCTCAACGTTGAGGTTTTCCGCCCTTTCGGTCCCCTTGAGACCGACACGATCCATCAATTCCGACAGTGTTACCGCTGACAGAGGCAGTGCCTTCAACGACTGCCGTACCATTTTTCGCCGCTGGCCGAACGCAGCGGCAGTGACGCGTTCCAGCATTTTGGGATCACACGGTAGCGGTTTCGACCTCGGTATAAGCTGCACGACGGCGGAGGTTACTTTGGGTGGGGGGACGAAAGCGGTCGCCGGAACATCGAACAGCCGTTGCGCGTCGCAACGCCAGCCAGCAAGTACCGATAACCGTCCGTAATTTTTGTCACCAGGTTTGGCTACGATACGCAGGGCCACTTCCTTTTGGAACATAAGTGTCAAGCAGTTGAACCAAGGTGGCCATGGCTCCGACATCAGCCATCCCAGAAGCAAGGCGCTGCCGACATTGTAGGGGAGGTTGGCAACGATCTGCGTCGGTGATTCCGACAGATCTGCCATTTTCACCGTTTGCGCGTCCGCAAAGATCACATCCAAGCGACCGTGCGCGGCGTTGCTCAGATCTGCGAGGATTGGAGAAAACCGGTCATCACGTTCCACCGCGATAACGTGTTGGGCGCCTTCTAGGAGCAGAGCGCGCGTCAGTCCTCCTGGACCGGGTCCAACCTCAATCACTGTCCCTTGACCAACAGGCGCAGCGCTGCGCGCAATCTTGCGTGTGAGGTTCAGGTCGAAGAGAAAATTCTGTCCAAGTGATCTTTTCGCGCCAAGTTGAAGGGCCTTAAGCTGATCTGCCAGGCTTGGCAGGGCTTCAATCGCCTCGTTCATCCTTGAACCATCGTAGCCGCCATACGGAGTGCCGCCACAAAGCTCCTGGGCGAGGCGTAGCCCGTTCCTGCCAGTTCGAGAGCCGTCCCATGGTCCGGCGATGTCCGCACGAAGGGAAGGCCAAGCGTCACATTGACGGTGTCATGGAAATCAAGCGCCTTGGCGGGGATCAGCGCCTGATCATGGTAGGTGCAAACTGCAACATCATACCGTCCACGCGCTTCCTCATGAAAAAGCGTATCCGCGGGAAAGGGGCCGTCGATCTGAATCCCGTCTAACCGAAGTCGCTTGATTGCTGGTTCGATCAGCTCTTTTTCCTCGCTCCCAATGGATCCGTTCTCGCCAGCATGGGGGTTCAGTCCCGCGACCGCAAGGCGCGGGTTCTCAATCCCGAAGCGCCGCTGCAAATCAGCGGCTGTGATGCGGCATATGTCGATGATGTCCTGGGACCGAAGGAGGGATGGAACCTGTGCCAAAGGCACGTGGATGGTAACCGGCACCGCACGTAACCTCGGTCCGGCAAGCATCATCACGGACCTCGCTTGCGGTTCAGCAAGTTCGGTTCTGGTGAAATGCTCAAGAAACTCGGTGTGTCCTGGGAACTCAAAGCCGATCTCGTACAAATTGGACTTATTGATGGGCGCTGTAACCAGACCGCTGCAGCGGCCCTCAGCAACCGCACGCGTCGCTGCAGACAGGGACGCGAGCGCGGCTTTGGCAGAGTCCTTTGTCAGCACACCAGCAACGAAGCCTTCCGAGGTGGAGGTGGGCTCAACGGGCAGGTTTGCCCCAACAGGCCGGCCTGCTGAAGGACCGACGATAGAGACGTCGAGGCCCAATTGGATTGCCCGTTCTGACAGTGTGACTGGATCGCCAAAGACTAAAAAGTCTGGGGCGGTCTCACCATCGGGGCCGCCTTTGACAGCTTCGAGGATGATATCGGGCCCTATGCCTCCTGGCTCACCCATCGACACCGCAAGCGGCGCTGGTGGTTTAGCCTTGCCAGCGGTCATTTCCATCGCGTCTGCCAAATGGGATTTGTTATGCGATCAATTCGGCCGAATGATCGTTGCGCTTGCCCGCAAATCGCGGAGATAACCTCGGGAGAGCAGCACACCTTCTTCGTTGCGTAGCTCGTTTTCCACATCGCGGCGAGCGTCCGCATCCGAGCGAATTTCTCGTTTGTTGCAGACAGCGAGCACACTGATACCATTATCTGTGCGCTCGGGCGGTGTGAGCCGACCGGTCGGTGTGTCCGACAACATATCGTTCAGCGGTTCAGACAGGTCAGACGAAAAACGCCGGATTTCATCTTGAACAACCACGCTGGTCAGCTGCCGCGCTGAGGCTATACCCTGGGCACAGGTCTCAAACCGCGCACGCAGGGCGTTGGCTTCACTCTCGCGCCGCTGAAACGCGCTGGCCGGGGAGCCCTCGGGCACGATGAAGATTATCTCGCGAATTGAATATTCGGTGGCGGTGAGAGCCGCCGCATCATCATCGGTGGTTTGGCTATCGAGCGCGGCTAGAACATCCTGCTCGTCGACCTGAACAGTTGCACGAAAACGAGCGCCGACGATCTGGCTCCATAGGATCTGCGCTTCGACGCTGTCGCGCAGGGTGCTGATGTCCACACCTCGCTGTCCCAACGCTTGTCCCAACTGGCTGACGCTCAAGTTGCTTCGACCCGCAATGGTGCGCAGTGCCTCTTCAACCTCATCTTGTGAAACCGATAGGCCTAGTCGGCGCCCTTCCGCCCTTTGCAGCGTTTCATCGATTAATTCATCCTCTGCCCGTGAGCGCGCCTCGGCGCTGGAAAGCCCCTGAAGTCTCAGCAAACCCGACCGAGAATTGATGTCGAAGTTTGTGATGGGGAAATCGTTCACCAAAATCTCAGTAAACACCGTCTGGGCCTGCACGTTTCCGGTTATCAGGTGCAACCCCGATGCGGACATCACTGTGTGGAGCCCGAGCGCTAAGGCCGCAGCTAGTGCTGCGGTTTTATGGGGTCTGCGCATACGGCGGTTGGCGTGAGTCACGGATCAACTCCTCGATTAAGGTATTGCACACGGGCCGGAGCGGTGGGCGGCGATTGCGGCAAAGTTGCGGTGCGGGGTCAGGAACCCGGTCAACGGCAGCACTTAAAGCCCTGGCCTATTGAATTCCAAGGATGTCGTCGAAATCGTCTTCGTCGAACAGATTGGTTTTCGCCTTACCGATGGTGCGCAAGGATACCGACAACATAAGGCGATTGTCGCTTTGGCCTTCGTTTGCTTCAGCAGAAATGCGTGTGTAGGTCAAAGCGATGTCGAAGCACTCGTCTGCGTAAGCCAGACCAACACCCATCCCGAGTGCCTCGTTCTCCTCAAGATCAAAGCGCAAGCTGCCCGCCACGCGCCAGTTTTCGTTGAGTTGTAAGGCTGCTGTGCCCGTGATCTGCTGGATGTCCTGATTGACTCCTCGGCCTGGTTGGGCTGCCAAATAGCTGTAGACCAGTGATCCGGAGATTGGGTCTTCGTTGACAGCCGCAATGATTTCGCCTCGTTCCAGAGTAAAGTCGTCCTCGTCAAAGCGCGCCGACGTCGTCAGTGAGAGACGGTCTCCTAATCGTGCTGATAGTTGGGCGACATAATCGGAACGATCTGTCTCAAGGCCACTGTTAGCCTCATTTAATACGATGGTGGTCGTCGCATAGGGGTTCTCGCCGGCAAGATGGAAGGATTGGCCGACAATTGCGTTGAGGGTGAGCCCATTGGCGAACACACCCGTGTAGCGGGCGCCGATGTTGGCGCGTGTTCCACCCTCAACTTGGTCAAACCCTGAAAATTTGTCCCAGTCGAACAGGGTGGTCGCGTCGAACACCAAAGACTGGGAATCTTCGATCGGGTTTTCGCCTCGATCCTCAGCGTCGGGTCGCACAATGAACTGCGCGACTGGTTCGATGATGTGGCTACTACCGGGAGCGGTTACCAGCAGAGGCCAGCTCCACTCCACCGCAGCGTAGGGCATCCCGCGAAGGTAGGTGTCTTCGGTCTCCGTTATCCCGGCCAACAACGCGTTGTTCGTAAGATCATATCCAATTGCGTCACCGCGAAAGCCGACGCTCGGTGTTATGACTTGACCAACAGGTCCGATAAATTGCCGGCGCCATGAAAGGTCGATGCTGGCGCGCTGGTACCGCCCGTCCAAACCTTCAAACACAGCTTGGGGTGGGGCGCCGTTAATACTCAGCTGATCCGCCCAGACCTCATCACGATAAAGACTGGTGACGTTTGAGGTAACTCGAAGCTCACCGCCGAGGAAGCCGGGCGAGAAGCGACGGTCGTAATCGATCAAGGGAGCCGTCCACGGCTGATCCTGTTCGTTCAGGTTGGTGACTTCAATACGTTGGAGGCGCGCGTCAAAATAACTGCGGTCATGCAGCCCAGTGAGAAAGATGTCGGATACGATCTGGTTGGCGTTCTCAGTTTCGATATCGTAATCGCGAAAATAGCGCCGGTCCGATTGCAGATAGATATTCCATCCTGCTTGCCAGCGCGAATTCAGCTGAAACTCGCCATTTGTGGCTATCCCGCCGCGCCAATCGGTCTGTCCCGGCTCGCCGGCAAATTGGTCGGGGTTGAGCTGATGGACACCGGAGGCACGAAACGAATACGAGCCACGCTCGAGACGTTGTCGCCACTCAGCGGCGAGGTGCAGCCCCTGCTCGGTCAAAGCCGTTGGCGTTATCGTGAGGTCGTAGCTAGGGTCTAACGCAATATAGTAAGGCACAGAGACCGATGCCCCCAAATCGCTCTCCCAGACGAATGTGGGGGCCAGAAAACCTGTCTTGCGTTCAACAGTCGGGTCGGCATGAGCGAAAAATGGCACCCAAGCGATTGGAATTCCGAAAAAATCTAGCCGAACATTCCGATAATAGACCATCTGCTCGGCTTGGTCGTAGGTAATCTCATCGGCACTGAGCAACCACGTGCGTGGCTTGTCGGGGTTTTCCTCGCATTCAGGGCACGCAGTGTAAGTCCCCTCTTCAAAGACCGTTATCTGATCGTCCCGCCGCGTTGCAGAGCGGGCTGTGAAGAAGGCGTTGTCCGGCGTTTCAACTTCGAGGGCATCAACAAAGCCATCGCCCAAAGTCTCGCTCAGATCGGCTCTGCGTGCACGCAAAACAATGCCCGATGGCTCGACCAGGATTACATTGCCAGTTGCCATGACCCGCGCTTGCCGACGGTCGTAAACGATTTCGTCTGCGTCGACGGTGTACCCATCGTAAAACAGACGCACGGAACCTAGCGCGATGACCCGATCGGTTGCTTCATCATAAACCAGTTGGTCGGCTTCTAGGAAAAGCTGGGCGTTCGGATCGGGTTCGCGCAGACCTGCAATGGTTTGGGTTTGTGCGTGGGCGGGTATCACAGGTAGCGAGACCAGTGACACCCCAAGGCAAGCTGCTGCAGCGACGGCGCTAGAAAGCGCGGTCGACTTGCGTCGAACGCCACCTATCAGAACCTTGCGCTGGACCGGTCTGGAGGTCATCCGTCCTCCAGGTGTAACAGTGCTGTTACGCCGAAAAGCGCGGCGGCAACCGGTGGAACCCAAGCCGCCAGTAGGGGTGCGACCAAACCAGCACTCCCCAGATCGCCCGCTATCTCGTTGATGACAAACACAACAAACCCAGCACTTAAGCCTGCAACCACCAGCGGTGTCGTTCCGCCATGCCTAGAGAACCGCAAGGAAACGGTTGCAGCAACCAACACCATGGCCATAAGCAGCATGGGGCGCGCGAGCAAGGCCTGAAACTGAAATCTGTACCGATCTGGTGACAGGCCTGCTTGCATCGCCTTTGCTGAAAGCTCGGGCAAGATCCAAATCGGCGCGTGGTTCGCGGGCGTAAAGCGCCCGATCACTTCGTTGGCAGTCAGGGGTGTCGGCAACTCCGCTGTCGGCTGGCTTTGTTGAATGCCGTCCGGGTCCGTTCGCGTCACCGCGCTCAAGCGCCAAACGCCATCGTCGAGCAAGCCGGTTTGTGCGTCTATCCGCTCAATAAAGGTTCCACCGGCCCCGAAGATTAGCGCGCTCATACTGTTCAATTGCTGACCGCCATTGAGAGCCGAAACCGCTCGAACGATAGCCGAACCGCCATCAGGAAGTGACTGGCGAAACCAGATTTCACGGTCAGGGTCGACTGTGACGCCCCCGCCCGCAAACTGCTCGGCGAGGAGGGCATCAGAGCGCTGCTTGGCTGCTGCGGCGAGGGGATTGTAAACAAGGCTTGCTGCGATCCCGAGCCCGGTGGCCACAATAAGAAGCGGCAGCAAAAACTGCCATGCAGAGACGCCTGATGCGCGTGCGATGACCAGCTCAGAGCGGCGTGTGAGTGCCACAAGTGAAATAATGGCACCAATCAGAACCGCAAATGGCAACAGCTGTTCGGCCAGGGTCGGAAGCCGCATTGTGGAAATGGCCACAACCACATCAAATGGCACGTCCAACTCCGCAGCCTGCCGACCGAGTTCCATAAGGTCGATCATCAGCATCAAAAAGAACGCGCCGACGAACACTAGGACGGCATTCCGGGCAAAATTACCTGCAAGATAGAGGCTAAGGGACCGGGAAAGGCGCATCTTACTCAGCCGCCACGCGGCCATCGAGGGTGCCGCTGTCTGCGCGCGTCCTCGGCAATTCCATCCGTTTGCGCAGCAGAACGAGACCGCCGGCAAAGACGGCGATAGGCACCATGTAGATGAGCGGCCATGCTGCTGGTGCTGCAGCAATCAGACTTGCCGACCCAAATTGTGCGCCCTGTAACAGCGCCGCGGCCCCGATCGCCGCGATGACACGCTTTCCCCGACCGGCGCGGCCTGAATGTGGCGTGCCAAGGGCAACGGCGACGATGATGGCCAGTGCCAGTGGATACAGCGGCAGCGCCAAGCGGGTATGCAGCTCTTCGGCAAACCGTCCTGGTCGTGCCTGGAAGAACGGATCATCAGGTTCTGGGTTCAGCAAGTATCGCGTAGATCGTTCCGAGGGTTTGAAAAATCCGCTCGCGCCGCCAGGCTCGGAAAAGCTCAGGTCGATGGCATAGGTGTCGAAGTATAGGTAGGCATTGCTCAGCCTGCCCGAGTCCGACAGCGTGCGCCGCTGGATCATGCCGTCCTCAACCGCCAAGAAGGACCCTTGTTCCGTTCGAACGATCGTCCCGCGCTCGGCGAAGTAGATCAGTTCCTCTGGGTAGGCGCTGGTATCGGCAATGACGATGTCAGTAAGAAGCCCGCCGGGTTGCCGCGCGCGCATATGAAAAGTGAGCCCGTCTTGAAGCCTGACGAACGTGCCCTCTCGTACCGCGCTTGAAAGCAGGTCGGCGCGTGCTTCGGAGACCAACAGGCGCCACGCCATCTGGGCGGGTGGGGCAACAAAATGACCAATGATCCCGACGGTAAGGCTGACCAGGAGGGCTACGGCGAACAGCGGTCGAAACAGTCCGCCAGGCGAGCCGCCTGATGCGTTCATGACCACGATTTCGCTTTCGGCGCTCAGCCGATTGAGGGTCAACAAGAGAGCGAGAAAAAGGCCAATCGGCGCAACAAGTGAGATCAGTGCCGGAAGGCTGAGAAAGGTCAGAACCGCAAACGTGGCAAGCGCCGCGCCTTGGTTGGTCACAACATCGAGTTCCTGTAGCGCGACCACACAGATGATGAGTGCGGTCATGGCCAATACCATGCCACCGAGCGACCCAAGCGCCATGGTGAAGACGTAGCGATCAAGCAGGCCAACCCGACCTTTCATGCGCTCAAACCCAGCATCAGTTCCCACTCCCACACCGCATAGCTCTATGTGCCCGATTCGCCCCTGTTTGTCCGGCATTTGCCGGATAACAAAGAGTGCATGTTCTTGGCTTCTCGCATCCGCTTGAGCTGCGCCACCAACAATTCCGAACGGCATCGTTCAGCAATCGGCAACCTAACTGAAACCTTAACGTAGTCTTGCGGTTTGATCACGGTTCGCGGGTCGCCGTGGTTGAGCAATGGTAAACATATAAACGGTCGCCGCCAATCGGCAGACTTGCCAAAGTGCCCGCGATGCGTCACCTCACGTGTGGCGCACAGCAGCTCCGCCCAGAGCTCGCCGCTGTGCATTTCCCACGTTCTTTGTTGAGGATCCGATGCCCCAGGTTACCTACACGTTCGTTGATCGCGCTTCAGACGCAGCGATGCCGGACATCGATGAGGAGCTCGTCATTATATTGGTCGCGGATGTCGAAGAGCTGGCTGGAAGCGCCGCGGCAATAGACGCAGCGGGCAAGGGCGCACTCAAGGCCGCTCTTGCCGCGGCGAAGATGAAGGCAAGCTGGGGGTCTTCCAAAGCATTCTTCGCACTACCGGGTGCGCCTGCGTCGCACCTGATCGCGTTATCGGCGGACGCAGGGAAGGCGTCCGGCCCTGAACCCCATCTGCATCTCGGCGGAAAAATCGCGTCCAGCGTGGGTAAGTCACCTTCGGCTGCGCTTCTGCTTGATGATCTCGGAGCCGGAGAGGCAGCCGAGCTGCTGGCCGGCATAAAGCTCGGTGCCTACAAGTTCGAGCGTTACAAAAGCCAAGCCGGGCAAGCTGCTTCTAGCGATGAAGCAGCGGACGATGCAGCCGAGGAGGCTGAGAGCGCGCCGCAGGCGATCAGCATTACCGTGTACACCAAAGACAAAGCCGAGTTGGAGCTGGCCTATGCGAAGGCGGAAGCAGTTGCCGCTGGGACCATTCTCGCCCGTGACTTGGTCAATGAGCCCGCCAATGTCCTTGGCCCCGTCGAGTTCGCCGGCGTCGCAGAGGCGTTGCGCGATCTGGCTGTTGAAGTCACGGTTCTTGACGAAGAAGCGATGGCAGATCTCGGGATGAACGCCCTATTGGGCGTTGCACTGGGGTCCGAAAAGCCTGCGCGCATGGCGATCATGCATTGGAAGGGCGGAGCCGACGACGAAAAGCCCGTCGCAATCGTCGGCAAGGGCGTTGTCTTCGACACCGGTGGTATCTCGATCAAGCCAGCCGGTGGCATGGAGGCGATGAAAGGCGATATGGGCGGCGCTGCCTGCGTGACGGGGCTCATGCACGCTCTAGCTGCACGCAAGGCCAAGGCAAACGTCGTTGGCGTTATCGGGCTGGTGGAAAACATGCCTGACGGCAAAGCGCAGCGGCCCGGTGACATCGTTACCTCGATGTCGGGAAAGACAATCGAGGTCATCAACACCGACGCGGAAGGTCGTTTGGTGCTCGCCGATGCGCTGCACTACACGCGGGAAACCTTTGAGCCAACGGTCATGATCGATCTCGCGACGCTCACCGGCGCAATCTTGGTCGCCTTGGGACAGGAATATGCGGGAATGTTCTCAAACGATGACGCATTGGCCGAGCAGCTTCACGCAGCCGGCAACGCGACAGGAGAGAAGGTTTGGCGCATGCCGCTTGGACCGGCTTACAACAAGCTCATCGACAGCACCTTCGCCGATATGAAGAACGTTGGCGGTCGTTATGCCGGTTCGATAACAGCCGCAGAGTTCTTGCAGCGTTTTGTCGGCGATACGCCATGGGCGCACCTCGACATCGCGGGCACGGCGATGTCCGCGCCTAAGTCTGCGATCAACAATTCATTCGGTTCTGGCTTCGGTGTTCGGCTGCTTGATCGGTATATCGCCGAGGTACACGAAAGCGCCAGCAGCTGAGGCACCAGGCGAGTTCAGATGACCCAGATCGGTTTTTACCATCTGACCTCGACGACGCTCGAGTCCGCTCTGCCCACTCTTCTGCTCAAGTCCCTTGAGCGGCGGTGGCGCGTTGTTGTTCAGGCAGCGGATCGAGACAGGCTGGCTGAACTTGACACCCATTTGTGGACCCACTCCCAAGCAGGCTTTCTTCCACATGGGAGTTCGGTCGGTTCCGATGGACATCCTGATCCGAATTCGGAGCGCCAGCCGGTCTGGCTGACAACCGAAGATGACAACCCAAACCGCGCAACCGTACGTTTTTTTGTCGCAGGGGCGTTCCCCGACCACGAAACCGACTTCCAAGCTTATGAACGGCTCGTCCTGATGTTTAACGGCCAAGAGCAGCAGGAGGTCGAGGCGGCGCGCACCTGTTGGCGCGCTCTAAAAAGTTCCGATGGCGAACTCATCTATTGGAAGCAAACCCCTTCCGGCACTTGGGAGAAAGCGGGCGATACTTAATGCCCAAGACCCAATGGATTGAACGTCGTCTCCCGATGCGCCACAGTTGGGACTGCCATGCGACCTGGGGATCGATCACGATGAAGAAGCGCGCGCCGAATTTATCCAGCAAGCAGTATCGAGCCTCCGGGCGTCGCGTTGCGTTGGTCTTTCCCTTTTGTCTCGCCCTGTTAGGCATCAATGGTGCGGCGTTGGCTCAGAAAGGCCCCGCTCCGGCTCCCGCACCAGAACGAACGGAAACATTCGTTACCAACCCAGGCGGAAGCGTCGGTGGTCTGTTGTTCGCTGACATAGATGACCTCGTACTGCTCGCGGCCGAAAAGGGTGCTGCAACTGTTGAACGGGACGATGATGGCGCGCGGTATGTCGCCGCAAAAATGGACGGCCTGAACTACGTGATCGACGTTTACAATTGTGACCCGGACTGCGCAGACCTCACGCTGACTGCCTCATTCACACTTGATGGTATCACTGTCGAACGCATCAATGAATGGAACCAGACCCGACGGTTTAGAAAGGCTTATATCGGTTCTGATGGAGACGCGGTTATCCAATTCGCCATCAACACACGGCACGGCATCAAGGTCGAGACGTTTCGCGATGATTTGGTCTGGTGGGAAACTGTTTTGCCTGAGTATGCGGAGTTCATCGGTTTCCGCTAACCGCGTCAGCCAGCTTCGTCGGGCGCCTCATCGAGCGCTTCATGCAACTCCAACCAGCGGCTTTCCCAGCGGCTCTGCGCGGCTTCTCCTTGCGCGCGAAGCGCTGCGAGCTTAGCACCACGCTCAGCGTTCTTCGCAAACAGCCCCGGGTCCGAAAGCTCAGCGTCGATTTTTTTGATCTGATCGCGGATCGAGGCGAGCTTTGCTTCGGCCTCCCTTATGTGCTTCCGCACCGTTGCCGGGTTAGGCCGCTTGGGCGGCTGGGAAGACGCCTCGCTCTCGGATCTTTCGAAGCGTCTGCGCGCCTTCTGCTTTGCTTTGCGTGCCTTCTTGTCGATCGGTGCTTTACCATCGACACGAGCGAGTATGCCGCGCCTATAGGCCGAAAGATCGTCGTCGTAGACCGCCAATTGGCCGTTTTCGATAAGCCAAAGCTGATCCGCGGTCGCTTCGATCAGGTGCCGATCATGGGAAATAACGATCACAGCGCCTTCAAAGGCAGTCAGAGCAGCGATCAGTGCCTCGCGGCTTTCCATATCAAGATGGTTCGTTGGCTCGTCGAGGATCAGCAGATCGCAGCCCCCGAAGGTAATAAGCCCCAGCAGAAGGCGTGCACGTTCTCCGCCCGATAGCTTGCCCGCAGGCGTTTCCATGCGCAGACGATCAAAGCCCATTTGGGCCGCCCTTGCCCGGACCCGCGCTTCGGGTTGGTGAGGCATCCGTTCACGTACGGCACCAATGGGTGATTGCTGCGGGTTGAGATCATCAAGCTGGTGCTGGGTGAAGAACGCGACGCGCATTTTAGCGGGATGCACCAGACGCCCCGATTGGCGCTTCAGCCTGCCCGCCAACAGTTTCGCGAACGTCGATTTGCCATTTCCGTTCTGGCCGAGCAGCGCGATCCGGTCATCCGGATCAAGCCGGAAGGTCATACCCGACAGGATCGGCTTATCGGGTTCATAGCCGACTGCGAGGTCAATGCCGGAAATAAGCGGCGGTGATTTCACTTTCAGTGGGCCCTCAAAGTGGAAGTCGGCGACGCGTTCATCGATACGTTGAGCGAGCGGTTCCATCTTGGACAGAACCTTCAAGCGTGACTGAGCCTGGCGTGCCTTGGTGGCCTTTGCCCGGAACCGATCAACGAAACTCTGAAGATGTGCGCGCTGTGCCGCCTGTTTCGCCTGAGCCTTGCTCTCGACCGCCAGCTGCAATCGGCGCTGTTTATCGAATGTGTCAAACGGGCCGCCATAGAGCTGCAAACGCCGTTGCTCGAGATGCAGCGTTTGCGAGACGGCGCTGTTCAGCAGGTCGCGGTCATGGCTGATGACAATGAGGGTGTGCGGATAACGCGCAAGATAGGTCTCGAGCCAAAGCGCGCCCTCGAGATCAAGGTAGTTGGTCGGTTCATCGAGCAACAGAAGGTCGGGCGCCGAGAAGAGGACCGCAGCCAGTGCAACGCGCATACGCCATCCGCCGGAAAAGTCGGCGCAAGGTCGCCTTTGTTCGTCATCGCTGAAGCCGAGACCTTTCAGGATGCGGGCGGCGCGGGCTTCTGCCGAGTGCGCGCCAATGTCGGCCAAACGCGTTTGAATCTCTGCAATCCGCAGGCCGTCGGTTGCCGTTTCCGCTTCCCTCAAGAGCGCACTACGCTCGCCGTCGGCCGCCATGACGACGTCGAGAAGGCTATCCGGTCCGGCTGGAACCTCCTGGTCCACGCCGCCATGTCTGGTACGCGGTGGCAATCGGATTTCTCCGCTTTCGGGTGCAACCTCCTCCCGAATGAGCTTGAAAAGCGTGGTCTTACCCGCGCCATTTCGACCAACGAAACCGACCTTCGAGCCTTTTTGAATGACGGCACTCGCTCCGTCGAACAGCAGCCGATCGCCTAACCGGTAGGTCACATTTGAGATTTCAAGCATGGGGGGCGGTAGCATTGCCAAGGTCAGCGGTCCAGCGCACAAGGGCTTCTGGCAATCAAGCTGATATGAGCGAACGGATATGAGAACCTTATACGAGTTATGTGGTGCGGAACCGGACAGACTGTTTTCGGCCTACTCGTGGCGGGTGCGGCTGACCCTTGGTTTGAAGGGGCTTGCGTTTGAAAATAAACCCACGCCCTTCACGCGAATACCCAAAGATCTGGAAGGCATCCACAACCGTGTCCCGGTGCTGATCGACGGCGCGCGAACGATCGTGGAGAGCTTTGATATCTGCGCCTATCTCGAAGAGCAGTATCCTGAAACTACAAGCATCTTTGGCGGACATGGTGGGATTCAGAACGCAGCCCTGATCGACAATCTGATAGTGACCGGGCTCTATCCCACGATCTCTCGGATGATCATCAAGGATATCCACGATCAGCTCGCGCCCGCCGATCAGGCGTACTTCAGAAAGAGCCGGGAGGCACGGTTCGGCGCATCGCTCGAAGACGTCCAGCGCGGTCGCGACAGGGAGCGGGCGCGACTGGCAACGTTTCTCAAGCCCTACCGCCGACGACTTGAAAGCGCAGACTATCTCGGTGGTGCCCAACCGCTGTTCGCAGACCTCGCACTGACAGCGTCTTTTTGCTGGGCCAAGGCGACATCAACCTATGATGTTTTAGCTGGCGACGAACTCATGGAAAGCTGGTTCTGGCGTGTCATTGACGCCTGTGGCCAAAGGTCTGCGTTGAAGCTTGCTTGAACAAAAAAAGGTCGCATGGAAACGCGCGACCTCTGATAGCCCGCTTGATGCGTTCGCGCGCCCGGCCTATACCGCGCCCACTCAGGCGCCGGGCGATCCGCGTGCACATCCCAAAACCCTCGATATGAATAGGAACGCCATCATGGCCATTGAACGCACTTTTTCCATGATCAAGCCCGATGCCACACGCCGTAATTTGACCGGGCAAATTACCGCCAAGCTCGAAGCCGCCGGCTTGCGGGTTGTCGCCTCCAAGCGCGTGTGGATGAGCCGCAAGGACGCGGAAGGCTTTTACGCCGTCCACCGTGAGCGCCCGTTCTTTGACGAGTTGGTTGACTTCATGTCTTCCGCGCCGACTATCGTTCAGGTTCTTGAAGGCGAAGACGCCATCGCCAAGAACCGCGAAGTCATGGGCGCGACAAACCCCGCCGAGGCAGACGATGGAACCATCCGTAAGGAGTTCGCCCTGTCAATCGGCGAGAATTCCGTCCATGGATCCGACGGACCGGATACCGCCAAGGAAGAGATTGCTTACTGGTTCTCTGAGTTGGAGATCGTCGGTTAATCAAAGGCTTGAAGGTGCTCGGCACCGTGGATCTGATGATGAAGAAGGCGGCACATGGAGCCGCCTTTTTTATGAGAAATCAGCGCTTTCTGTCCATATTGTCATGAAGCAAAGGTAATGGACAAAGCAAGAACATGACCGAAGCTTAACTGGTAGTCGAACGCCCGACGGCCCACCTTCACGGCATCCTCACGGATCCGTGAACAAGCGCCGGAAGGCAAGCTTTGAGCTGATCCACAGCGCGAAAGGCGACGACCATGCACACCCCACAATCCCACGAAGCTTCAAGTGACACATCAAGAGATGCCATTCCGGGATGGAAGCGTCTGACCCTGGCCGCAATGGTCCTCGTTCTTCTCGCTGGCACGGCGATACCTACGACCTCCTTCGCCCATTCTGGCCACGATGAGGAAGTTGCTGCAACAGGCCAGGCACTCGTCGAGGAGCATCAAAGTGTCCTCGATCTGCTGCTTGAAGAGCTGGCGATCGGCGGTGCTACGGCTGCGGCGAGCTTCAGCATCACGGCAAATGGAAGCGTTCGGACAATTACCGCCGACGGCCTACCCGACCACCAGACAGGTTCGTTTCCCAACCAAGGCAATCCCCACAGTATCGAGCCCCAAAGCTACCGTTTCGAAATGCCCGTGGAGCCTGTCGCGACGTCCACAACGACATCGACCGATGAGTATGTTTTCGGCGTCGCGTCCAACGGCGTGATCTTTGACCCGGCCACGGCGGAGTTCTGGAACGGTGATCGTTCGTCAGGATGGAACTATGAGGCGTTTGGGACGCAGTCTCAGGATCTGGGGCTCGATTCAAGCAACGCCCACGTCCAGCCCAATGGGGCCTATCATTATCACGGTATTCCCGAAGCACTGCTCGAGCGACTGAGCCAAGGTAACGCGCCAACGCTGCTCGGCTATGCCGCCGACGGTTTTCCGATCTATGGACCCTTAGGATACGCAGACTCGGATGATCCAACATCAGGACTGGTGGAGTTGGGCTCCGGCTGGGAGTTGAAGGTCGGGGAACGCGACTCGGGTCCCGGTGGAGCCTATGATGGCACCTTTACTGCCGACTGGACCTTTGCCGGTACAGGGGATCTTGATGCGTGCAATGGACGAACGGGCGTGACCGCCGAGTATCCCGAAGGCACCTATTACTACGTTATCACGGACGAATTTCCCTATGTTCCAAGATGCTTTGTTGGGACACCGGACGACAGCTTCATGAAACAGAGTGTCCGTGGCAGCGTGCAGCCGCGGCAGCGACCGGGAGAGCGTCGTGCCGACGGACGTCGTCCACCCCGTCCAAACCACGATGGCCGTCCAGGGTTTCGTCGCCCGCCGCCACCACGAGGCTGATTGAATGAACCGGTCAGGTGAGGGGGGTGACGCCGATCACCCGCTCACCATCCACGCGAACTGTTCCGTTGGGAAGCCCACGCGCAAGCTCACCAAGGACGTGGGGATAAAGACGGTGCTCCTGTTCAAGCACCCGCGCAGCCAAGCTTTCCGCATCATCACCAACGATAACTGGAACGCGGGCCTGATCAATTATGGGCCCGGTATCCATCTCTGGTCGCACAAAGTGGACCGTGCAGCCATGCTCGGAAACGCCCGCATCGAGAGCCTGTTGGTGGGTATCGAGGCCCTTGAAAGCCGGCAGCAGAGAGGGATGAATGTTGATCAGTCGGTCGGACCATTGCCCCGTGAACCAAGGTGTGAGTATGCGCATGAAGCCGGCCAGGCAGACCAACTCGACGCGCGCTGTTCGAAGCTCCTGATCGAGCGCACGCTCAAAGGCTTCTCGGTCTTTTCTAAACCTTTTGTGATCGACCGCTATGGTCTCGACCCCATGGTGTTTTGCGATTTGCAGACCGGCTGCGTTCGGGCGGTTGGAGCCGACCAAAACAATCTCAGCGGGAAATGCAGGCTGGGAAGCGGCGTCGAGCAGGGCTTGCATGTTCGACCCACGACCAGAAATGAGAATTGCTGTGCGCATCACCAGCTTTTTGGCAGCTTGTTGAAGCTGACGGGAGCCGACGTCCGAGGCACCAGCTCACCAACCAAAACCGGTGCTTCGCCAGCGTCACTGAGGGCACCGATCACCGAAGCGCTCTGCTTATGCGCCACGGCGAGTACCATACCAAGCCCGCAATTGAAGGTCGCTAGCCGGTCCTCATTTCCAAGGCCAGCTAAGGCTGATAGCCAATCCATTGCTGGAGGCTGTTTCACCTGGGAAAGATCGAGGTCCGCCGCGAGCGCTTCTGGAAGCATCCTTGGTATGTTTTCGACAAGGCCACCACCGGTAACGTGCGCCAACCCTTTGATACCATCGGTTGTGCGCAGTGCTGCGAGTATCGGTTTCACATAAATTTGCGTCGGCTCAAGCAGTGCATCGCCGACGGACAGCTCGCCCGTAAACGACGTACCATCACTGTAAGACAGCCCATGGTCGTTCAGAATTTTTCGGATGAGTGAAAAGCCGTTTGAGTGGAAGCCCGAAGATGGCAGTCCAATGAGAGCGTCACCGGCCCGCATGTCGTTACGTGGCAGAACACGCGCTCGTTCAACGGCACCAACGCAGAAACCTGCAAGATCATAGTCTCCTGCGGCATACATCCCGGGCATCTCCGCTGTCTCGCCACCAATCAGGGCGCACGCCGCTTGTCTGCAGCCCGTGGCGATCCCGGCAATAACAGCTTCTGCCGCGTCGACATCGAGATGGGCTGACGCGAAATAATCGAGAAAGAACAGCGGCTCAGCGCCTTGCACGATAAGGTCGTTGGCGCACATTGCCACCAGATCGATTCCGACCGTGTCATGCCTACCGGTTTCTATCGCCACCTTGAGTTTTGTGCCGACGCCATCGTTAGCAGCGACCAAAACAGGATCTTCGTAGCCGCAAGCCGCCAAATCGAACAGGCCACCGAACGCGCCAAGATCTGGCGATGAACCGGTGCGCGCAGTCGATTGTGCAAGCGGCTTGATGCGGTCAACAAGCGCCGCGCCTGCCTCAGTGTCGACGCCTGCTTCGCGATAGGCTTTTGATGCCCGCATGACGGCTCCTTCGAAATCTGGACGTCAGGTGACGCATTCCCCCGGGCAATTCAAGCGCATATGCCTGCGCGTGTTGTCTAGAACCGGGACAGGATTGATCTTATTGTTCATAACGCGCAGGCCGCGCGTTTTTGCTACAAGGTTTGACTTCGCCGATGACCCTTCAACGCCAAGCTCTGTTTTGGGCCCTTGCCGCGCTTATCCTAATTGTCTTCATCTACGTTTTTCGGGGGGTCTTACTTCCGTTCATAGCAGGAATGGCAATCGCCTATCTGCTTGACCCGGCAGCCGACTGGTTTGAGCGTCGAGGTTTCTCGAGACTGATGGCGACGCTGACCATCACCGCTATTGCTATCTTCATCGTTGCGCTTGCTTTGGTTTTGATTGTGCCGTTGCTGGTCGAGCAGCTTATAGGCCTGCTTCAGGCGCTCCGGCCCTACATTCCCGAGACACTCAGGACCGTCTTTGGGCTCGCCGACGAGGACTATCAGGCGATCAACGCGATTCTGACGCCGAGTTCTGAAGCTGACCTTGCCGCGCGTAGTGCGTTGCTACCCGCCGAGTGGAGTTTCGACGGTATCGTCACCTGGCTTGGAACGATCAATTTTGACTTGGTGCGCAGCTTTTTTGAAGCAAACGCAGGCACGATGGCAGCGCTCGCGGGCCGTATTTTAGATCAAGGCGCGGCCGTTGTGGGGCTGATGTCGACCTTGGTGATCACCCCGATCGTCGCCATCTATATGCTCTACGACTGGGATAATCTTGTAGCGCGGGTTGATGCCCTGTTGCCCCGCGACCACGCTGATACGATCCGCGACTTGATGACGAAGATTGATGGGGTCATGTCGGGGTTCATCCGCGGACAGTTCATCCTCGCGCTCATATTGGGCACTTTCTATGCCATCGCGCTTTCCGCCGTTGGCCTCAACTTTGGCCTTTTGATCGGGATCGCGTCCGGTGTTCTGAGCTTTATACCTTACATCGGCTCCGTCACCGGCTTTGTTAGTGCCGTTGGCGTCGCACTTGTTCAATTCTGGACTGAGCCACTGTGGATTGTGGCCGTGGCGGGAATTTTTGTGTTCGGACAATTTGTTGAAGGCAACTTTCTACAGCCGAAAATTGTCGGTGATGCTGTTGGCCTGCATCCGGTTGTTTTGTTCTTTGCGATGCTCGCTTTTGGATCGCTGTACGGCTTTGTCGGCCTGTTGATCGCTGTTCCCGCTGCGGCGTCCATCGGTGTGCTGACCCGCTTTGCGGTCGCCCGCTACAAAAAGAGCGTCTATTTCAGCGGCGCAGCGGGCGACAGCTCGGCGGAAACCGAAGCGTGAGCCGATCGATGGATCAGGCCAGCGTTCAGCAGCTCCCCCTCGATCTACCGTCCGAGCCATCCTATGCGGCCGAGGACTATATTGCAGGGGAGGCGAACGCTGATGCCAGGCTCATGGTCGCCGAACTGCAGTGGCCGACGTCTGTCGCTACGGTTATTGGCGAGCCCGGTAGTGGTAAGACCCATCTCGCGCATGTTGCGATGGCTGAGCTTGGATCCGCACTCTGGCTTGATCCCGATCAGTCCGGCGTGCCCGATCTTTCTCAGAGACCGGCCGTCATGATTATCGACGGTCTGGAACAATGGTTCGGTGTTGATGAAGACAGGGTTTTCCACGCTCTGGAGGCTGCACGAGCCGCCCAGATACCGGTGCTGGTGACAGCTCGGGAAAAGCCTGAAAGCGCCCCCATCAAGAGACCAGACACGCTCTCGCGCTTGCGTGCTGGCGTAAGAGCAGAGATTGATGCCCCTGATGATCGATTGTTTACCGCGATTGCGATCAAACTGTTTAGCGATCGGCAATTGATGGTCGATCCTGATATAGCTTCTTACCTGTTCGTTCGAATGGAGCGGTCCTATGCGACCTTGAGCCGATTGGTTTCGCTCATTGACGCGCAATCGTTGGCCGCTGGTAGATCGATTACCAAGGCGTTGGCGCGCGATGTGCTGGTCCAACTGGACATGTCAAATGCGTGACAAACAGGCTGGCTAGGTTTCGACGAGCGGTTCGCGATACGGTTGAGGTCGCTGCTAGAGGAGTAAACGGGGAAATGTCGGTCGGAGAGCAAATCGCGAGCATCACATCCGACGGTCAAGCCGGCTTGGACGACCAGCCCATGTTCGATCATCTCATGGCGTCGCCCGAACGCTTTATCAACCGTGAGCTTTCGTGGTTAGGCTTCAACCTGCGCGTGCTTGAAGAAGCCGACAATGCCAATCACCCGCTTCTTGAGCGTTTGCGGTTTCTTTCGATCTCTGCCAACAACCTTGACGAGTTTTTCATGGTGCGTGTGGCCGGACTTGTCGGCCAAGTCCGCGAGGGCATCACAAAACGCTCTGACGATGGCCTGACCCCCGCTGAGCAGCTCACAGCCATTGGCGAGGAGGTCGCGTCTCTTGCGAGGCTCCAACAGGAGCAATTCACGCGGCTTCGCTCACTTTTGGCTGAGGAGCGTATTCAAATCGTCGATCGACATGAATTGGATGAGCGCGAGCGCGATTGGCTGGACGGATATTTTCTCAGCCACGTGTTCCCAGTTCTGACGCCTTTGGCCGTCGATCCGGCGCACCCCTTCCCATTCATTCCCAATCTGGGATTTTCTATCGCCCTGCAGTTGGTACGAGAGCAAGATCAGGGCGCGCGTACTCTCGCATCAGATACAAGCGCCGCGATGGCGAAAAACAAATCGATGACTGCCCTTATCCGCGTGCCGCTTAAAAGCGCTCGGTTCGTGGCGCTGCCACGCTTTGACGAGGGAAGTAAGGTTCACCGGACCATCATGCTTGAGCAGGTGGTGCAGATGTTTATCCACCGCCTTTTCCCAGGCTACACGGTTACAGGAACCGGCACGTTCCGCGTTATCAGAGATAGCGATCTTGAGATCGAAGAGGAGGCTGAGGACCTGGTGCGCCTCTTCGAAAGTGCGCTGAAAAGGCGTCGGCGAGGGTCCGTGATCCGCCTCGAAATCGATGCACAGACGCCATCTTCGCTCATGAACCTTGTCGCTGACGAGCTGGAAGTGGACCGTTCGGCAGTATTCCCTGTCGAAGGCGCGTTGGCACTGAACGAACTGTCCGAACTGGTCGATATCGATCGCGATGACCTTAAGTTCACGCCGCATTCGCCCCGCTTTCCTGAACGGATCCGCGAACATGGCGGCGACTGTTTTGCGGCCATCCGGCAGAAGGACCTGGTTGTTCACCACCCCTATGAGAGCTTCGATGCGGTCGTTCAGTTCCTCAGGCAGGCTGCAGCCGACCCGCAAGTCGTTGCGATCAAGCAGACCCTTTATAGAACGTCGAACAATTCGCCGATCGTCAAAGCGTTGATAGAGGCCGCTGAAGCGGGCAAATCCGTCACCGCGCTCGTTGAGCTGAAGGCGCGCTTCGATGAGGAGGCCAACATTCGTTGGGCTCGTGACCTCGAGCGGGCTGGGGTCCAAGTCGTTTTTGGTTTCCTTGAACTCAAAACCCACGCCAAACTGTCATTGGTCGTAAGGCAAGAGGCGGGGCAGCTCCTTAGCCTTTGCCACATTGGTACTGGCAACTATCACCCCATCACCGCTCGCATCTACACCGACTTGTCGTTCTTCACGGCTGACCAGCAAATCGCACGGGATGTTGCGCGAATTTTCAATTTCATCACGGGCTACGCCGAGCCTGCCGAACTCGAACGGATGGTCGTCTCACCGACCAAGATGCGGTCGCGCCTGCTTGAGCATATCCGCTCAGAGATTGATCATGCGCGCGCCGGCCGGCCCGCTTCAATCTGGCTGAAAATGAACTCACTGGTCGACGCGCAATTGATTGATGCGCTTTACGAAGCCAGCCAAGCGGGGGTTAGCGTCAGCCTCATCATCCGCGGCATCTGCTGCTTGCGACCTGGTGTACCTGGACTGTCGGACAACATTGAAGTGAAGTCGATCGTTGGCCGGTTTCTTGAGCATTCACGCATCGCCTGTTTCGGCAACGGTTCGGGTCTGCCCTCGCCAGAAGCAATCATTTACATCGGCTCTGCCGACCTGATGCCACGCAACCTCGATCGGCGGGTCGAAGCGATGGTACCCATCCACAATGAAACCGTCCACACGCAGATACTCGACCAAATCATGGTTGCAAGTCTTAAAGACAACCAGCAAAGCTGGGAGTTGCTGGCGGATGGCCGGCACAAGCGGATCGTGCCCGCCCGCGGCGAAGAACCGTTTAATGCCCATCGTTATTTCATGACCAATCCTAGTCTGTCCGGCCGTGGAAAATCCCTTCAAACGCACAAGCCCAGATCGTTCACCCGACGCGAAAGCTGACGGTTTTTTGCAACCGCTCGCCGAGGCAGGGCAGGGCAGGCTGCATGGGTTTGGGCCAGTCGCAGTGATCGACATCGGCTCGAATTCGGTTCGCCTGGTTGCTTATGAACGACTGTCTCGTGCACTGACCCCGCTGTACAATGAGAAGGTGTTGTGTGGCTTGGGAAAGGGCCTTGCCAAGACCGGAGAGATGTCAGCTGAGGCGCTGGAACTGGCGTTAGCCACGCTGGCGCGGTTCCGTCATCTTTGCGATCAGATGGATGTGCGGCGCTTGAAGGTGATCGCTACCGCTGCTGTTCGGGAGGCCGCAAACGGCGATGCCTTCATTGCCAGTGCGCAAGCAATTCTGAATGTCGAGTTGACGATCTTGTCAGGTATGCAGGAAGCCCGAGCGGCAGCGCTCGGTGTCCAGGCCGGTTTCCATCAGCCCGATGGGTACGTTGGTGACCTTGGTGGCGGAAGCCTGGAACTGGTGCGCATTGACCCTGGCGGTATCGGCGCGGGCGTATCGCATAAGCTGGGCGTTATCAGAATGCTTGAGGAATCCGACGGCGATCCCAAGCAGGCGATGAAGATCGCAAAGAAGATGCTGACAGAGGACGAGGTGGCACCGGGCATAGAGGGTCAAACCCTCTACCTGGTCGGCGGAACCTGGCGGAACCTCGCCAAGCTCCACATGGCAGTGTCCGGATACCCTCTCTCAGTCATGCACGGTTATTCAGTGGACGCGCAGACCTATAGCGCATTTTGCGAGGATGTTGTCCGCGAAAATTACGCGGACGACGCCGCCATGGACTCCGTTTCGCGTAGTCGGAAGGCCTTGCTTCCCTATGGTGCGGCCATCCTGCTTGCTCTTTTTGCTGTGAGCACACCTAAGCAAGTTACTTTATCCGCTTTGGGTGTTCGCGAAGGTCTCCTTTATCGGGACCTTGCTCCGCACGAGCGCAATCGCGACCCATTGCTTGATGCCGCGAACGAGCTTGCGATCTTGCGGTCACGGTCGCCGGCGCACGCACACGAGCTTGCCGAGTGGACGGGCCGAGCATTTTCCAGCTTGGGTTTCGATGAAGACGAAGGTGAGGCGCGCTTAAGGACGGCTGCGTGTTTACTGGCTGACATAGGCTGGCGAGCCCACACTGACTATCGTGGAACACAGAGCCACAACATCATTGCCCACGGTGCCTTCAGCGGGATCGATCATGCAGGCAGGCTCTTTCTGGCTATGGCCAATTATTATCGTTATGAAGGGCTATCCGAAGGCCAGATGGACGAGCAGTTTAAAGCCATAACCCCGAAACGTCTGCGGGAGCGTGCCCGCCTTTTGGGCGCCTTGCTGCGCGTCGCTTATGCTCTGACGGCGAGCATGGCGGGCGTATTACCGGCAACGCGTATCGCTCCACTGGCTGGCGGCGAGGTGACATTGGTCCTGCCGCCCAAGCTCCAAGCCTTGCGAGGGGAGCGCTTGATCAAGCGTCTCAATGCGCTTTCTAGAATAGTTGGAGCCCCGGGCGCGACGATCATCGTTGATGACGTTGGACAGGCCAGAACGGCTTGAGCCTCCGGGACCTGGACAAAGGAAAAGCGACCACCTTAGCCGACGGTTTCCTTCATCGGAACCAGAACGGCCGATTTCCCACGGACGCCAACCGCCATTTCCCCACTGCGAACCGCAAGAGCCAGTTCGCCAAACAGCTGCCTTCGCCATCCTGTCATCGCTTTGACGTCGCAGTCGCCGTGAATGGCGATGGCTTCCAGCTCATCGGCGCTGGCGATAATCCGCGGTGCGACACCTTCCTGCTCAGCCACCAGTTTCAACGCCACCTTCAAGAGATCCGTCAATGCGGGGGAAGTCTCTGGATTTCGCTTCTGCCGAGGAAGCTTGGGCAAATCGTCCGGTTTGATCGAAGCGACCTTTTTCATTGCAGTGATCAGCGATTTCGCAATGGGCTGTTTGTCGAAACCACGCGGCACAGCACGCAAGCGCGTCAGCGCTTCAAGTGATTGCGGACGCTGCTGTGCGAGTTCGTAGACAGCGTCATCCTTTAAAATGCGCCGTCGCGGAACGTCGCGCTCCTGTGCGATCTGCTCCCGCCACTTCGCGGCGGCCTTCAAAGCAGCAAACTCGATTGGCTTGCGGGCACGTAGCTTCAATCGTTCCCACGCCCGGTCAGGGTCAACACTGTACGTTTGAGGGTCGATGAGCACCGCCAGTTCTTCTTGCACCCAGCTTTCGCGCTGTTTCTTCTCCAAAATCGACTTCAGGTGCAGATAGACCTGGCGCAAATGCGTTACGTCAGCTGCTGCATAGGCAAGCTGCCCTTCATTCAGCGGCCGGCGGGACCAATCTGTGAATCGATTGGATTTGTCTATCGAGGCGCCGATCGTTTGGCGTACGATCTGATCATAGCCGACTTGGTCCCCGTAGCCGCAGACCATGGCCGCAATCTGCGTATCGAAAATGGGAGCCGGTATCATCCCAGTGAGGTAATTGAAAATCTCGATATCTTGCCGGCCAGCGTGGAAGACTTTCAAAACGTTCGTGTCTGCCAACAAGGCAAAAAGTGGTTCAAGATCGATTGCGTCGGCGAGCGGATCAATTAACGCATGCTCATGCGCCCCCGCGACTTGTACGAGGCACAGCTGGGGCCAGAACGTGCTCTCGCGAAGAAACTCGGTATCGATTGTGATGAAAGGTTCCCGCGCCAAACGCGTACAGAGCGCGGCAAGCGATTGGGAGTCGCTCAGTAAGTTCATGGTGTCCTCGCACCGCTGTACTGGCGAGTTTCGAATGGCTGCGCAAGTGGAAAGCTCTTAATGCGGTCGCTATTTCCATGCGCCGAACCGGCGATGGTTGACGGGTAAGCGCTATCGACGCTAAGCCGCGCATCGTCGCGGGCAGCTATCAAACCGCCACATCTTTCATCCAATTAGAGGTTCGGTATGTCCACCATGCCGAAAAAAGCTTCGATGCATCGCTATCGCTCGCACACTTGTGGCGACCTTCGCCGTGACCAAGTCGGCCACACCGTCCGTCTGTCTGGCTGGGTCCATCGTGTCCGCGACCATGGTGGCGTTCTGTTTATCGATCTGCGCGACCACTACGGCATGACGCAGATCGTCATTGACCCCGATTCCCCTGCCTTTGGCTTGGCGGAAACGGTTCGCTCTGAATGGTGCTTGCGGCTTGATGGTAAGGTAAAAGAGCGCACGCCAGAGACCGTCAATGAGGCATTACCGACCGGCGCTGTCGAGGTTTTTGCAACTGAGATCGAAGTGCTTGGTGCGGCAGATGAGCTGCCCTTGCCAGTATTTGGCGAGCCCGAATACCCCGAAGATACGCGGCTGCGTTACCGGTTTTTGGACTTACGGCGAGAGACGTTGCACGCTAACATCATGACGCGGACCAAGGTGATCGCGGACATGCGCGAACGGATGGCGGCTGCCGGGTTTACCGAATTCCAGACGCCGATACTAACCGCATCGAGCCCGGAAGGCGCCCGCGACTTCCTGGTTCCCAGCCGCATCCATCACGGCCAGTTTTACGCGCTGCCGCAAGCGCCTCAACAGTACAAGCAACTTCTTATGGTTGCCGGCTTTGACCGCTATTTTCAGATCGCCCCGTGTTTCCGGGACGAAGACCCGCGCGCAGATCGCTTGCCCGGCGAGTTTTATCAACTCGACCTGGAAATGAGTTTTGTGACCCAAGAAGACGTTTGGGAGACAATGGAGCCGGTCCTCAGACAGGTTTTCGAAGCGTTCGCGGACGCAAAGCCCGTATCGCAGAACTTCCGGCGTATTCCCTACGCCGATGCGATCCGCTTGTACGGGTCGGACAAACCTGACCTGCGCAACCCAATTGAGATGCAGGATGTGTCCGAACCCTTCCGGGGCTCAGGCTTCAAGATTTTTGCGCGTATGCTTGAAGACGACGCAAACGCAGTCTGGGCAATTCCTGCTAAAACCGGCGGAAGCCGCGCGTTTTGCGACCGCATGAACTCTTGGGCGCAGGCTCAGGGGCAGCCCGGTTTGGGCTATATTTTCTGGCGGGCCGAGGGTGAGGCTGTTGAAGGTGCTGGGCCGCTTGCAAAGAATATCGGTCCGGAGCGCACGGAAGCCATCCGAGCGCAACTCGGCCTCCAAGCGGGCGATGCAGCATTTTTCGTGGCCGGTTCCCCCAAGCAGTTTGCTAGCTTTGCAGGCGATGCGCGGACGCAGGTCGGCAGCGAGCTAGGCCTTGTTGATGAGGATCGCTTCGAGCTTTGCTGGATTGTCGATTTCCCGTTCTACGAGTGGGATGAGGAAAACAAGCGGGTCGACTTCTCGCACAACCCGTTTTCCATGCCGCAGGGCGGTCTTGATGGTCTGAATGCGGCGATCGAGGGCGGCAACGACGCGCTTCTCGACCTCAAGGCGTACCAGTACGATCTCGTCTGCAACGGCTATGAGATCGCTTCGGGCTCGATCCGAAATCAGATACCTGAATTGATGGTCAAGGCTTTCGAGGTTACCGGAAAGACGGCAGCCGAGGTCGAAGATCAATTTGGCGGGCTTTACCGCGCCTTCCAGTACGGGGCACCGCCACACGGCGGCATGGCCGCGGGTGTGGATCGGATCGTCATGCTTCTATGTGGTGCGAAGTCGGTTCGCGAAGTTGCGTTGTTCCCGATGAACCAGCAAGCCGCAGACATCCTGATGGGCGCGCCCGCGCCCGCGAGCGCCGCTCAGCTGCAAGAATTGAACTTGCGGATCAATCCGCCGCCCGCAAGCTGATCAAACCGATACACGCTCAAATTCCCGGCGCACCGCTTCAATATCGGCGTGCGTCGGGACGGAGTGCTCATTGCCCAGATGCTGGATGGCATGGGCCGATGCACCGCGCGCAAAGCGAAAATGCTCGGTCCAAGTGCGGCTGTGAAACTGCAGCATGGAAACGATGTAGGCACCATGGAAGATGTCGCCGGCGCCGTTGGTATCTACCACGCGATCCGCTGGTACTGGCAGCGCGTTCATATGCTGGATCGAGCCGTCCTGCGCGTAATAAACGACCCCCTCTGATCCCATGGTCACCGCGCCAACCCGGCATCCATAGGTTTTGAGCTTTTCAAGTGCGTCGCGGGGCTCAAGCCCCCAAGTATCGCAAAACGCTTCGGAGATGACCGCGACGTCGATATACCTCAGAAGCTCATCTGTGTTCTTACGGACCGCACCGCCATCCAGCGAGGTCGCGATGCCTCGCTCACGGCAGGCCTTTGCGTAATGCAGCGCGGCGTCGCCCTGGTGTCCATCGACATGCAAAATTTTGCAGCCATCGAGATTGAGGTTCGGAAACGGGTGCAGGTAATGGTCGTCGCGGCAACGGACGATGGCGCGTTTTCCATCCTTGGGAATAACGAACGACAGAGACGCCTCAGAGACCTTGCGTTCATGAATGCGGACGCCTGAAGATCGCGCCATCTCTCGGAACATGAGCGACAACCAATCGTCGGCGGAGGTGCACAGCAGATCAGGTTTGACACCAAGTTTTGCCGCCGCGAACGCCGCCGTCACGGCATTTCCGCCGTAAGAAACAGCGTAGTCCTGTGCGATGGTTTTGTCGTCGCCCTCAGGAAGGCTGTCAGCTATGAAGGTCACATCGATATAGGCGTGCCCGATGAACAGCGCTTCCATCTATTCCTCTTTCGGATTGTTGCCGATCGCGATTTGCATGCCATTTAACGCCCCCGTCGGCAAGCATTTGGCGGCGTCCAGGGGCTTGGCTGTTGGTGACAATCGGTTAGGCTTTGGTTTGTTGGCAAACCATCTGGAGCCAACTGTGCGTTTTGATCCTGCGTTCACCCTTGGTTAGCTATCCGCTGCCAGATATGTTGCTGATCTTCAGAGGGTCATCATTGAAAGTTCGTCTGAGACTTTTAGGCTTCTTTGTAGGCAGTTGCCTCGTTGCACTGCTTTTGGCCGCGCTGACGAATTTGGCCATCGAACGCTATGCGTCGACTTCCGCGAGCCGCGCACTCGACGCCCACATTGCTGATGCCGCTGTTCGGCTGGAGCGATCGCTCGCCGGCGTCTACGGAGACATCGCCAACATTGCTGCGTCGAGCGATGGGTGTACTGGCAATACCGGCAACACCCTGACGGCTTCGGTTATCTCCAATCCCATGATTGCAATGACAGCCTTTCTGGGCACGGTCGGACAGGTGGCATGCGCATCTCCTCAGGGGGAGGTTGCGCCTTTCCAGTTTCTCCAGCCCTTGCAATCCATGCAGCGCCCTGGATTTTCGGCAGCACCCGTTCTGTTGACCACCAACGACGTGCGTGGACTTTTGATTGCACTGCGGCGCGATGAGCAGCGGATCGCAGCCTTTGTGCCTCTCGACGCTATTCGCCAGGCTTTGGCGGCGTATAACCCGCTTGCGGTGGCGAGCATTTCGTTTCTGGGAACCGTTCTAGAAGACGAAGGGACATCGCAGGCCGACCGATTGGCCGGTTCCGCAGGTAACGGTTCCCAGCTCCATACGATCGAGATCGAAGGCCTTGAGGTTGTGATCAGGGCCGATCCGGGTCCAGCACAGGCGTTGTTTGGGCCGCTGAAAGTCTGGGCGACCATCGGCATGCTAGGACTTGGTGCATTGCTGGTGCTGTTTGCTGGACGCGTTATCGAATCCACGCCCAGGGCGGTCAGCGTAATCGAGCGTGCCATGCTTCGCGGAGAATTCGTGCCCTACTACCAGCCAACGTTCGATGTCGAAACAGGTCGCCTCATTGGTTCTGAAATGCTTGTGCGCTGGCGCAAACCCGATGGTGAACTGGTGTCCCCCGGTGCGTTCATCGACACCGCTGAGCGCAGTGGGCTTGCAGTCCCGATAACGCGGATGCTGATGCAAACGATGGCGTTGGATCTTGGCCAGGCCTATGGCATGCGCCCACAGCTGAAAGTCGCTATCAATCTGTTCAATCAACACTTCAAATCGATGGATATCGTTGAAGAAGTCGAGCAATTGTTTGGGCCTACGCCCATCGGTTTTGAGCAGCTGGTTTTCGAGGTTACCGAACGGACGCCTTTGGATGATCTCACCAAAGCGAAGTCGGTGGTCGGTGGGCTGCAGGCGCTGGGTTGCCGCGTAGCTCTCGATGACGCTGGCACAGGCCACGGCGGGCTGGCCTACCTGCAACAGTTGGGGCTCGACATGGTGAAGATCGACAAGATGTTCATCGATCAGATCGGCCAAGGCGGAGCGGGTGAATCCATCGCGCACACCTTGACCGATCTTGCCGGCCAGCTCGGGATGGCAATTGTAGCAGAGGGCGTTGAATCAGCGGAACAACTTGCGCACTTGCGGCGCGCTGGAATCCGGGAAGCTCAAGGCTTCCTGTTTGCACCAGCCTTGCCAGCGTCGCGATATTTGAAGCTAATCGAGACGCTTCTGCCGCTTGCTGATCGGGCTGAAATGGAAGCCAGCGTAAAGTCAGGACGCGTTGCCCATGCTGATGCCGCCTGACGCGCCTCTGGTTCCATTGGTCCACCCACCAGCCTACACAGTGCAGGTGCGCAATGACCTGTCAGAGCGCATGGCTTTTCGGTCGTGATTGCAGCAATTGCGCTCATACTGGGCATGCAGCTGCTCGGGGAAGGCGCTGCGCGCCTGTTCAACCTGGGCGTGCCTGGGCCCGTTATCGGTTTGGTCTTGCTGGCCTGTTTGCTGGCGCTCTCGGCGGGGTTGCGTGAAATTGTCAGGCCCGTTGCGTCCACGTTGCTCGTGCACCTGTCCCTCCTGTTCGTTCCTGCGGCAGTCGGGCTGGTTCAACATCTGGGTGTGTTCGCCGATCATCTTTGGCCGCTCTTGATTGCCCTTGGACTATCCACCTTGCTGACCCTGGTTGTCACAGCCACCGCGTTCATCGTTGTTGCGCGAATGATGGGGCCCGGCGGCACCCCAAACCCCGATGGGCAGAACAGCGATGGATGACGTCGTTCCCGATCTGCTTGAGCTTTGGGTCTTTCTCGAAGCAACTCCGCTCCTTTGGCTCACGCTCACCGTGGTCGCCTACGCCATTGCGGACGGGGCCTCCAAGGCGCTCAACCGCCACCCGCTCGCCAATCCGGTGATTGTTGCCGCTGGCCTGGTCGCGGTGGTGTTGGTTGCGTCTTCCACGCCGTACGCGACTTACTTCTCGGGTGCCCAGTTTGTGCATTTTTTGCTTGGACCCGCGACGGTCGCGCTGGCCATGCCGCTCGTGGACAATTGGCCTGAGGTCAAACGCTATGCCGTGCCTGTGATCGTCGCGCTCGCAGCGGGTGCCGTAACGGCTGTCGCTTCGGTGGTCGGTATCGCGCTGGCTTTTGGCCTTGATGGCGAGCTTCTTTGGTCCCTTGTGCCGAAATCAGTCACAACTCCGATTGCGATGGGCATCGCGGTTGAGTTTGGCGGAATCGCGTCACTGACCGCTGTTTTTGTCATCATGACCGGTATCTTGGGAGCCGTGATGGTCACGCCGCTGATGAACCTCATGCGGATCGAAAACATGGCCGCGCGTGGCTTTGCCGCGGGGGTTGCCGCGCACGGCATCGGAACGGCGCGCGCTTTTCAGGTCAGCCCAGTCGCAGGTTTGTTTGCGGGAATCGCGATGGCGCTCAACGGCTTACTTACAGCGCTGCTGGTTCCGTTGATCGCGGCAAGCCTCTAGCCTTGGCTATCTTCTCTGTTTTGGGCGTCGACACAGGCCAGAGCGGTCATGTTGACCACGCCGCGAGAGGTAACTGAAGGCGTCAGAACATGGGCGGGCTTTGCCGGTCCGATCAGGATCGGGCCAACATGTAATGCCTCTCCCAGAACCTTGGTCATGTTCAACGCGATGTTGGCCGCATCAAGCGAGGGCATAACCAAGAGGTTGGCCTCACCACTCAAATGGCTGTCCGGCATCACGCGATCACGCAGCACCTGGCTGAGGGCAACATCAGCATGCATTTCGCCGTCACACTCAAAGTCGATGCCGCCGTCCTGCAGGATTTGAAAGGCCTTGCGCATTTTTAGCGCCGATGACGTTGGGCGGGAGCCAAAATTCGAGTGCGAAACCAAGGCCACTTTCGGCTCGATGCCGAAGCGGCGAATATGATGGGCAGCGCGGATTGTTGTTTCGGCGACCTCTTCTGCGGTTGGGTCGTAACTGACGTAGGTGTCAGTGAGAAAGTAGCCGCCCTTATCCATAATAAGCAGCGAAAGCGTCGAATAGTCCGACACGCCGTCGAGCAGCCCCAGAATGTCCCGTATTCGGGAAAAGTGGCCCGAAAAGCCGCCTTGGAGTCCGCAGATGAGGGCATCTGCGTCCCCCAGCTTCACCGCGATCGCGCCGATCACGGTTGTGTCGGTGCGCACGATTGTCCGTGCCGCGTCGGGGGTCACGCCAGAGCGGCCGACAACCTCAAAATAGGCGTCAACGTAGCTTCTGTAACGTGGATCGTCTTCCGGGTTGATGACCTCGCAGTCTTGCCCGGGTTTGAGCTTGAGCCCGAAACGTTTCGCGCGATCGGCGAGCACTGCCGGTCGTCCTATGAGAATGGGGACGGCGATCCGGTCTTCGAGTGCAACCTGAGCAGCACGCAAGGCGCGTTCATCCTCGCCTTCGGCATAGATGATCCGCTTCGGGTCGGCTTTGGCCTGCGCGATCACAGGCTTCATGATCAGGCCGGAACGGAACACGAAGCGGTTCAACTGATCGAGATAGCCTTCGAAATCGTCGATCGGGTTGTTGGCAACACCGGATTGCATCGCCGCCCGTGCGACCGCGGGCGCTATCCTCAAGATGAGCCTGTTGTCGAAAGGAGAGGGGATAAGAAAATCGGGGCCGAACACCATAGACTGGCCGCCATAGGCGCGTGCAGCAACCTCAGAGGGTTCCTCCCGCGCAAGCGCCGCGATCGCCTCGACAGCCGCCAACTTCATTTCGGTGTTGATGGTGCGCGCGCCTACATCTAACGCGCCACGGAAGATGTAGGGGAAGCATAAAACGTTGTTGACCTGGTTGGGATAGTCTGACCGTCCGGTGCAGATGATCGCATCTTGGCGAACCGCCCGAGCCTCATCGGGGTGGATCTCCGGATTTGGATTGGCAAGCGCCATGATCAAAGGCGAGGGGCCCATTTTTGCGACCATTTCGGGTTTCAGAACGCCACCGGCTGACAGTCCCAAAAAGATGTCAGCCCCCTCAATGACGTCACTGAGGGTTCTGTGATCGGTCGCTTGTGCATAGCGATCCTTGTACGGGTCCATGAGGGTTTCGCGACCCTGATAGACACACCCCTCAAGGTCGGTGATCCAGATATTCTCTCTTGGTAAGCCAGCCTGCTCCAGCAGACCTAGGCACGCCAGCGCTGCCGCGCCAGCACCCGCAGTGACGAGCTTGATGGACTTTATGTCCTTGCCAGAAAGCTCAAGTGCGTTGCGTACGGCGGCCGTCACGATGATCGCTGTCCCGTGCTGATCATCATGGAACACTGGAATGTCCATGCGCTGCTTGAGCGCTTCCTCGATCACGAAGCACTCTGGAGCCTTGATATCTTCAAGGTTGATCCCGCCAAAGGTTGGCTCCAGCGCAGCGACGGTTTCGATGAACGCATCCGCGTCAGTCTGATCGACCTCAATATCGAACACGTCGATCCCTGCGAACTTTTTGAACAGGACCGCCTTGCCTTCCATCACCGGCTTCGACGCCAAGGCCCCGATCGCCCCAAGTCCCAGAACCGCGGTTCCATTAGAGATTACCCCGACGAGGTTCGAGCGTGCGGTATATTTGGCGGCTGCCAGCGGCTCCTTTTCGATCTCAAGACACGGAGCCGCCACGCCCGGCGAATACGCCAGGGCAAGGTCGCGCTGGTTGCCGAGCGGTTTTGTGGCTGTAACCTGCAGTTTCCCAGGTCGTGGATACTGATGGAAAAACAGGGCCGCTTCAGAAAGCTGATCGCGCGCCTTCTGCGCCGTACCGGCCCGTTCTTCTCTGTCGATTGGCGTATCTTCATCCACGGCAGCGCCCCCCAAAAACAAACGCCAAAACGATTCCCAGGTCGCGACCCTAAGCCCATTGTCCGGGCGCGTCATCGTCAGCGTGGATCAACTTTTGGTGGCGGGCCGCAAAGCGGAGACAAAAGCGCCGCAACCGTTGCCGCTGGACGACCAAGCAGTGCTGGCGTAACACGAGCGCATTCTGACACGCTAAGCGAGACCAAACGTGCGCTACCATTCCACCCGTGGCGGTTCGTCCGGCCTTTCGTTTGCCGATGCGCTGCTTGCCGGCCTTGCACCCGACGGCGGGCTGTACGTCCCCGACGCGTTGCCTGAGCTGTCTCAACAGCAGATCCGCGCGTTTCGTGGTAAATCCTACGCCGATGTCGCGTTCGAAGTGATTGAGCCGTTTGTCGGTGGGACCATCGATCAACAGTCACTGAAAGTCATTATAGACGGCGCCTACGAGACCTTCCGCCATAAGGCAGTCGCGCCGCTCGTTCAGCTCGATAAGACCCATTTTGTCCTTGAGCTTTTCCATGGCCGCACCCTGGCCTTCAAAGACGTGGCGATGCAATTCCTGGCGCGCGCCATGGATCATGTTCTGGCCGAGCGCGATGCCCGTGCCACGATCGTTGGTGCAACGTCCGGCGACACAGGCGGGGCCGCGATCGACGCCTTCTTGGGTCGCGAGCGGACGGATATGTTCATTCTGTACCCCGATGGCCGCGTCTCGGACGTGCAGCGCAGGCAGATGACCACAAGCGCGTCCGACAATGTGCACGCTTTGGCGGTTGATGGGACTTTTGACGATTGCCAGCGCATCGTGAAAACGATGTTTACGCATGAGAGGTTTCGCGATCAGGTTTCCCTGTCAGGCGTGAACTCGATCAATTGGGCGCGGATTGTGGCGCAGATCGTCTACTACTTCACCTCCGCTGCAGCGCTCGGCGCGCCTGACCGACCCGTCAGCTTTTGTGTTCCAACGGGTAACTTTGGGGACATTCTCGCGGGCTGGGTCGCCAAGAAAATGGGCCTACCGATCGATCGGCTGATCATCGCGACGAACGCCAACGATATTCTGGCTCGTACCCTTGAGACCGGCCGGTACGAGGCAAGTGGTGTTCTGGCGACCAGTTCGCCGTCGATGGATATTGAGGTCTCCTCGAACTTTGAACGGCTGCTGTACAATGCACTTGGCAGAGATTCGAAGGCCATCTCCGACCTTATGGCCAGCCTCAAGCAATCCGGGGCGTTCACTTTGTCCAGCACGGCACGTTCGATCATTCGCGCAGAGTTTTCGGCTCAGCGTGCGGATGAGACAGCCGTGGACACGGCGATGCACGACACCCTCAAGAACTGCGGTTACCTGCTCGATCCGCACACAGCTGTTGGCGTGCATGTAGCTGGAGCGATAGAGCGGGAGGAGGCGCTTGACCCAGCGGTTCCGATCATCACCCTAGCCACCGCTCATCCGGCTAAGTTCCCCGCTGCCGTTCGTCACGCAACAGGCCAAGCGCCGCAGTTGCCCGAGCATCTTTCGGATTTGATGGACCGCGACGAGAAGATGCGGCGGTTGCCAAACGATCAGGCTGCTGTCGAAGCTTTCGTCCTCGACCACGCGCGGATCAGCCAACCCGCCTGAGACAAAGAGTGGGCAGACTGTGGATACCGTCAGCACCCTTCCGTCAGGTTTGCGCCTGGTAACGCACCATCAGCCGGCTGCGGAGACGATATCCATCGGTCTGTTCATCGATGCCGGTACGCGCGACGAGCGCGCGGGCGAGGAAGGCCTTGCCCATTTTCTTGAACATATGGCGTTCAAGGGAACCCATCGGCGCAGCGCGTTTCAAACCGTTGCCGAGATCGAAGCATTGGGTGGAGACATCAATGCCGAGACCAGCCATGAAACCACGACATATTCCGTCCGCATGCTCGCTGACGATTGGCGCACGGGGCTGGATGTTCTGCTCGATATCGCCACTGCACCGCGTTTCGATGCCAGCGATATCGCGCTTGAAAAGGATGTTGTCTGCCAGGAAATCGCGGGAAGCCTCGATGTGCCCGACGACCGGGTTGGCGACGGTATCGGCATGGCGGCATTCGCCGGTCAGGCGCTGGGACAGCCGATATTGGGAGATGATGAAACGGTTTCTGCTCTCACTGCTGATCGCTTGAGCGGCTTTCGGGCACGACGGTATGCTTCGGCTGTTTCCATTGTGTCCGTGGCAGGTCCAATCGAGCATGCTGAGATTGAGCGGGCGCTGGTTGGTGCAGCTCCCTCGTTTCCAGCACATGGCGTTGAGCCGCGCGCGGCAGCGCATTTCACCACGGGTCGGTTCGTTGAAGCCCGTGACAGTTTCGACACACATCTGGCCCTCGCATGGGAAGCGCCGGCCTACGCTGCTGAGGATGCCATTGCCCACGCCCTGGCCATCCAGATTCTGGGTGGCGGCATGACGTCGCGCCTGTTCCAAGCGGTGCGGGAGGAAGCTGGTCTTGCATACACAATCGACGCCTACCCGCTCATCTATGCGGATTGCGGCTTGGGCGTTGTACAGACCGCCACTGGCGCGCATCAAGTTGGGGAAGTCAAACAGCGGATTGTCGACGAGATCAGAAGGCTGGCGGATGACATGAGTGAGCACGAGCTGCAGAACGCAAAGCGTCAGTTTCGCGCATCGCTCGCCATGTCGGCAGAAAGCCTCAGCGGGCTGGCTGCGCGAAACGCGCGCCAACTGTCTGTTCTGGGTGCCCTGCGTAGCCGTGCTACGCTTGAAGAGATGATCGAAAACGCATCTCTATCGCGCGTGCGCGACTGTTGGACCCGCGTAGCAAGCGATATGAGGCTTGCTCACTCTGCCGTCGGTCCTTCACAAGCGCTTGACCTTTGGTTGGATTAGGTGAAGTTGTTGCGGCCACAAAAAACTCGCCCCAGCCGTGACCCTCTTTAAGTCCCTTTCGCCATCAAGCTCACCGGTTTTTGAGACGGAGCGATGCCTCGTGCGTGCTCCCGAGGAGACCGACTTCTCGGAATGGGCGGAGTTACGCAATCAGTCGAAGGCCTTTCTGCAGCCCTTCGAACCGCGTTGGCCACTTGATGAGCTGACCAGACCTTCGTTTCGCCGCCGACTACGACGTTATGCACAGGACTCGCGCGATCGCACAGGTTACGCTTTCTTCGTTTTCGGGCCGGACAACCGCCCACTCATGGGTGGCCTGACGGTTTCCAATATTCGATACGGGGTCAGCCAATCGTGCGCACTCGGTTACTGGATGGGAGCGCCCTACGCCCGGCTGGGGTATATGAGCGAAGTTTTGCCAGCCCTGTTTCCGTTTCTGTTTGGCGAACTGGGCCTGCACCGTGTCGAGGCAGCCTGCCTGCCGCACAATGAGCCCTCCCGGCGCTTGCTTGAGGGCGCTGGCTTTCGGTCCGAGGGTATTGCGCGCGGATATCTGAAAATTGATGGGCGCTGGCAGGACCATCGTCTTTTCGCCAAGATTGCCGGCGATTGAGCCGTTCGCCAGCGGCGGCCAAGCGAGATGACAGCTTGCACCTTCACCGCATGAAATAAGCTATTTGATAGCCCTTCATCGGCTAGCTGCGCGCTTGTGCTAACTGTTTGGAAACGCTACGCAGGAATTTCGCCCGATGATGGCAAGGTGCCGGCCTTGCTATGCACTGTGTTGAGTGCGCCCGGGCGACGTGTGTTGTGTACCCCAAGGGGAGAGATCCGTTGCGCCGACTGTTCGCCTTACTGGTGACCATCGTTTGCTTGCTGGCCGCGCCAGCCGCTGCGCTTGAGGCGATCAATGTCCCTCTGGAGTCCGACGCTCTCGACCTAACCCGTGCCGTTGATCGCTTCGTCGATGTTGGCGATCGCATTCAGGTTTCCACCGCGCCCGGCCCCGACGGGATCGTACGCCGGATCGAAGTCCGATCGCGTGAGGACGGTAGCGCAGGGAACTGGGTGGTCTTTGCACTCTCCAATACATCCAATGAACAGGTCGATCGGTTGCTTGTAGCGCCACACTTTCGGCTCGCTGACAGTCGTATCATCTGGCCAGACCTGGGCGCCTCACGTCTGGTGACGATTTCGCCTAGCCAGGGACTTGCGCCCCAACGGCTGGAAAGCCAGGAAGCTGACGTTTTCCGGGTCACGCTCGATCCAGGCGCTGTGGTCACCTACGTTGCGGAAATGCGTACCGGAGGGCTGCCTCAGCTGATCCTTTGGGAGGAGGCAGCTTACCGCGATAGCGTGAATGCCACGACCTTGTACAAAGGGATTGTGCTTGGAATCGCTGGCCTTTTGGCGCTGTTTTTATCGATACTATTTATCGTCAAACGCTCTTTGATGTTCCCCGCCGTCGCTGCCGTGGCTTGGGCTGCACTGGCCTACCTCGCCATTGAGTTTGGCTTCTGGAACCAGATATTTGATCTGCAACCAGGCCAGGAACAGACATCGCGCGCAATCGCTGAAGTCTCGTTAGCGGCAACCCTTGTTTTTCTGGTTTACACCTATCTCGGCCTTGGCACGATCCACAGTGCCTTCTTCAAGGTAGGATTGGCCGCAACAGCCCTGTTCGTCTGCCTGATCGTTGTAGCGTTTTATGAGCCGCAGATCGCGGCCGGCATCGCCCGGCTTGGCTTGGGCGTGATCGGTTTGGGCGGGCTGATCGTGATCCTTCCCATGGCGGTCCACCGGTTTGATCGCGCTGTTCATTTGATCCCAAGCTGGATGGTCTTCCTATCCTGGTTGCTAGCTGCTTGGCTGGCCGTCACCGGTCAAATCGTCAACGATTTTGTTGCGCCGGCATTGGCCGGTGGGCTTGTATTGATCGTCCTGCTTTTGGGCTTCACGGTCATGCAGCACGCCTTTGCTGGCGGGTCTCTGTCCGAAGGCCTTGTATCGGATAGCGAACGCAAGTTGCTTGCGTTGGGGGGCTCGGGGGACCTGATCTGGGATTGGGATCTTGCGCGCGATCGGGTGTATTCCTCGCCCGCAACCGAAGACCTTCTCGGTCTTAAACGAGGTTCGCTCGCAGGTCCTTTCCTCGATTGGCTCAGCGCTATTCATCCCGGCGAGCGCGACCATTTCCGTCACGTTGTCGAGGCGGTCGTTGAAAATGCCCGCGGGCGCATTGACCAGACCTTGCGGATGCGCACCGAGGACGGTCACTTTCGCTGGTTCCGCTTGCGGGCCCGACCGGTGGTGGGTGAGGGCGACAAGGTCTTCCGGCTAATCGGCACAATGCTCGATGTCACCGACATGAAGACGACCCAGGAAAGGCTGTTGCGTGATGCGGTTCATGATAGTCTGACCGGGCTTCCGAACCGCGAACTTTTTGTCGATCGCGTCAACTTGGCGATGCAGCGCGCGCGTATGGAAAAGGTAGCCAAGCCCACCGTGATCATCGTCAATATCGATCACTTCGCCCAACATAATGCCGCCGTGGGGGTCAGCACCGCCGATTCCATTTTAACGATGGTTGCCCGACGGATCGATAAGTTCATCAAGCCGCACGATAGCTTATCGCGCATTGGTGCGGATCAGTTCGGTATCCTGCTGTTGTCGGAACAGGAGCCGACGGCAATCGCAAGGTTCACCGAGCAAGTCCGCCGCGCAATCCAAGCGCCGGTCGTTTTGGGCGACCAAGAGGTCAACCTCACAGCATCCATCGGTTTGGCTACTTTTGATCCTGCCGTTGATGACGCCGAAGACGTGCTAAAGTCTGCGGAAATCGCGATGGCGCATGCCAAGCGCCTCGGTGGCGATCGGTGCGAGGCGTTTCGTCATTCTCTGCGTGAGCATGGGCGCAGCCTTGTGGCTGTCGAAGCCGATCTGCGGCGAGCCCTGGAGCAAGATCAGCTGTCGGTGTACTACCAACCGATTGTCCGGTTGTCCGACGGAAAGCTGGCGGGTTTCGAAGCGCTGCTGCGATGGGACCATCCGCGTCATGGACGGATGGCGCCGGCTGAATTCGTGCCGATCGCCGAACGCTCGGGCTTGATCATTCCGGTCGGTCTGTTCGTCTTGGAGAGGGCGGCGCGCGATCTGAACTACTGGATGCGGATCGACCCCAACGCCGTCGAGCTTTTCACTTCAATCAATATCTCCTCACGGCAGCTTTTGCGGCACGATTTGCTCAATGATCTTCGGGCCATTCTGGCTCGCGCCGATCTGCCCGGCTCCGCGATCAAGCTCGAGTTGACCGAATCCCTGGTCATGGAAAATCCTGAATACGCCAAGCAAGTTTTGGCTCGTTGCCGCGAGTTGGGGATTGGTCTGTCGCTGGATGACTTCGGTACGGGCTACTCGTCGCTAAGCTATTTGCAGCGTTTCCCATTCGATACCATCAAAATTGACCAGAGCTTCGTCAAAGCGATGACGCCTGGTGAGCCCGCAGTTGTGCTAAGCGCGATTGTGGCGCTGGGCCACGATCTGGAAATGGACATTGTGGCCGAAGGCATTGAGGAGCAGGACATCGCTGAAGAGCTTGCTAAGCTTGGCTGCGAGTTTGGTCAGGGCTTTTTGTATGGGCATCCAATCCCAGCCTCAGGCGTTCCGGCCTTTATGACACGGTTTGAAACCGAACGTGCCGCCCGCGAACGAGCTGCTGCGGCCGCCGCCGCAGCTGCAGCAGCGGCAGTCAAAAGTGAAGAAGAGGCTAAACAGCGCGCCCTGGCGAGGGCAGAGGCCGAGAGGCGCGCCAAGGCGACCCAGAGCCAGCAGACCAATGCAGCCGCCCAACCAGCTCAAACGACCAACGCTGCAGGGCGATCACCTGTCGCTGTTAGTACGGCGGCACAAAAGTCCTCAACCACCTCCACACCGATCAGCGCTGCGCCCGCCAAGCCCGCCGTTGCGCCAGCGAATGGGGCCGCCCTAGCTGCGCGCCCGACCCTGATCAAGCCCGCGCCGCACTCTGATCGCGGGGAAAGCCGTGCGGGTACTGCATTACGGCAGCTGGTTCCGGTTCAAACCACATCACCGAGTGGTGCAACCGCATCGGCCGCTGCCCCGCGTCCGCCAACCCGCTCGGGCGATCCGGTAACTACTGCGAAGCCGCAATTGAGCGCGGCCGTATCACAGAGCGCACGAAACGCAGTGACAACGCCGAACGGCGCGGGTCAACCAACGACACCCACGCCCACGACCACGCCAAATTCATCGGCGAACGGTCAGCCAAAGCCCGCAGCAGCGCCCGGTTCTGTGGAACCTGCCAAGCTGCCTGTCACCGAAGCTGTTGTTCCGCTCGAGCCGAAACCAAAGGCTGCCGGCAGCGCGAATTAAGCCCGGCTTTCCATGGGTGATTCACAGGGTGGTTTTCCTCAGTCGCCGCACTGCAAGGCACGGACGACCGCAGCCCGCTTGGGATCAATACGACGCAGTACAGAAGCTGCTGTCGCGCGAAGCCGTGCTCAGTTCCCAGCTAAGCCGTGCTGATCAGCGCGCGCGTTACGCGGACGACGCTGACGACTTTAGGCCTTGGCCAACACGTAAGTGCCTGGCGCATCTCCCAGCGGCGGGTATTTTTTGCCACCAGGCTGGCGCGCGGGTACGCGGTCAGGTGCGAGCCCCTCAATCCAAACCTGCCAGTCAGGCCACCACGAGCCCGGCGTTTCGCTGGCCTGTTCGACCCAGTCCTCGTAGCGGCCGCGCGGCGGACCGGCGGTCCAAAACTGATATTTCTTCTTGTTGGGCGGGTTGATGACGCCAGCAATATGGCCTGATCCTGCGAGGACATAGCGAACGTCTCCACCGAAAAACTGCGAGCCGAGGAACACAGATTCCGGTGGTGCGATGTGGTCCTCGCGCGCTGCTAAATTGTAGATCGGCACGGTAACGTCGGCGAGGTCGAGCTTGACATCATCCAGGACCAACTTGCCCCTGCTCAGATTGTTTTCGAGGTAACAGTTGCGCAGGTAAAAAACATGGTTGGCCGCAGGCATCCGCGTTGAGTCGCTGTTCCAGTACAACAGGTCGAAGGGCATCGGGTTTTTGCCCTTGAGGTAGTTGTTGATGATGTAAGGCCAAATCAGATCGTTTGCGCGCAACATATTGAACGCAGACGACATTTTCTTGCCATCGAGGAAGCCCTTCTGGGCCATCTGACCCTCGAGAACCTTCAGCTGCTCCTCATCGACAAACACCTTGAGGTCGCCTGCATGCGTGAAATCGACCTGCGTTGTAAATAGGGTGGCTGAGGCGATCCGGTCATCATCTGTTGCTGCCATATAGGCGAGGGTGACCGATAGGAGCGTCCCCCCGACGCAGTAGCCGATGGTGTTGACTTGCCGTTCGCCGGTGATGGCGTGGACGACATCGCAAGCTTCCATGATGCCTTCGCGCATGTAGTGCTCGAAGCTTTTGCCCGCGTGGCGTTCATCTGGGTTGATCCACGAGATCACGAAGACGGTGTGCCCCTGTGCCACCGCCCATTTGATGAAGCTCTTCTGCTCGTTCAGGTCGAGGATGTAGAACTTGTTGATCCAGGGCGGAACGATAAGAAGCGGTCGCTTGAGCACTGTGTCGGTGGTTGGCGAGTACTGCAGCAGTTCGCACACGTCATTGCGATGCACCACCTTGCCAGGTGTCGTCGCCATGTTCTCGCCGACCTTGAACTGGCTTGTATCGGTCATCCTGACCTTCAGATCGCCTTGACCTTCGCGGATGTCCTCTGCGAGCATTTTCAAACCCCGAACAAGGTTTTCGCCGTTCGATGACAGCGTTTCCTTGATCAGCTCGGGATTGGTGCCCACGAAATTCGTTGGCGACAGCGCGCTTGCGATCTGGCGCATATAAAACTGGGCTTTGTGCCGTGTGTGGGGGTCCAGCTCAGCTGCTTCATCGACAAGGCCTTCGGCCCACTTCGAGAGCAGCAGATAGGCCTGCTTGACCGTGTCGAACAACTCGTTGCTTGACCAATCGGGGTCCTTGAAACGCCGATCTCCCGGTGAGGGCTCGACAACAGGCTTGGCAGGTTCACCGCTGAGCCGAGAGACCGAATGGGCCCATAGATCGAAAAAGCCGGTCCAAAGCCGGGTTTGAGCGTCAACCAACCTTTTCGGATCGGAGAGCCAATACTCGCTGACCTGGCTGAGCGTCTTGACCACTTCGCCCATCTCGTCGGCCTGCACCGGCCTGACGTTCCCGTCCTCGCGTGGCTTCAGGTAGGCGGCCCAAACCCTTCCGCTCTCTTCGACATATTTGCTGAGGTTCGCGGCAAAAGCATCGGGATCATTGATGCTGTAGTCGGTGAGGGGCCTTTCGGGTGGCGGGGGTGCCTTGGCCGTTGGTTTTGGGCTTGGCTGCGAGACGGGCTTTTCCGCTCTTTTGATCTCTGGTGCTGCCTTCATCTTCGGCGCGGGGGCTGGGCTCGGTTCGGGTTGCAGCTTCGCTGGTCTGGATTGAGCGCGACGCGCAGCCGGGGCCTTCTCGGCCTTTGGGGCGGCCGGCACTTTCCGACGCTTGTCTGCGGGCGGTTTGGTGCTTGCAGCCCTTTTCACGGGCGCCTTAACGGGCGCACTCGTTTTGGTCGCGGGTTGAGCAGCACGTTTGGCCGCTGCTTTTCGCACTGCTGGCGGCTTGCTTTCGCCAGCTTTGCTTGCGGCGGCCGTGCTGGTTGGCTTCGCCCGACTTTTTGCGGCTGAGGTCCTGGCGGTCGTCGCTCTTGTCGTGGGCGCTTTCCCTGCGCTTGGTCGTCTGCGTGCGGAGGGCGACTTTTGCCTCTCTACCGATTTCGTCGTTTCGGTTTTGCTCTGAGCCGCCGGTTTCCTTGCGGCGGCTCTCTTAGCCGGTGCTGCGTTTGCCGGTTTTTCAACCTTCGCCTTAGCCGTTTGTGATGGCTTGCGTTTGGCTTGCGCAGACGCTGCGGCGGGCTTCGCTGCCGCTTTGGGCTTTGTGGTGCGCCCAGATTTCGCCTGTGTCGTCTTTGCCGCTTGTTTTGCGATCGTTTTCTTGGCGGTCGCAGACGTTGTCGTCTTTTTGGTTGCCGGTGCTTTTGTTGCTTTTGGCTTCGGAGCGGCCTGCTTCGCCGAGGCTTTTGCTGCACTCACTTTTGTTGCGCTCACTTTTGTTGCCTTGGCCCGCTGTGCCGCTGTCGCTTTTGGCGTTTTTGTTACGGCAGCCTTGGCTTTGGCGGTGGCCTTGGTGGTGGCGCTTGCTTTTCCGTTGGCAGCGGCCTTCGCTTGGGCTGCTTTGGTTTTTGTGCCTGCAGCATTCGCGGTCGTGTTGGGCTTGCCCCGGCGGGCAGCGCGAGCTGCCGCGGCTGCCTTGGCGCGGATTTCCGCATTGACCGAGGCAGACTTAGGAGCATTGGTCCTTGGCGGCGCTTTTCCGCTATGGGTTTTGCGCGCGCTAGCGCCTTTCTTCCCGGGGGAGGTGTCACCCGTTTCCGCCATAAGTCCGCTTCCTTCCCTCAGTCGGACCACACTGCCCGACATTCTGTTCACATTTCAGCGCTTCATGGTCGCTGTTTTACGTTTGATTCATTATGCCCCTGCAGCCTTATCCACCACAAGGCTCCGTTGGGATGCATTGCGCAGGGAATTTAAGCGTCCTTATGCGCATTGCGGCCTTAGGGGCTTTGTGAGAAACATTTGCAACAACGGACTTGATGCATCGCAAAAATGCCATGGATGTGTTGCTCGTCGGCTTCTCGCTAGGCAAATGCCTCGCTGGGGATCGTGACGCGACGGCCAACTTGGTTCTTGCGCTTGTCGAGTTCCCCTAACAGAACTTACGACTATGCCTGAGAAGGTTGCTGCCATGAACGAATTTCATCACGTGCGCCGCCTGCCTCCCTACGTGTTTGAGCAGGTCAACCAGATCAAGGCAAAGATGCGCGCGCAAGGCGCGGATATCGTCGATCTTGGTATGGGCAATCCCGACCTACCAACGCCGGAGCATATCAACGCTAAGCTGATCGAGACCGTCGGCAAGCCACGGACCAATCGCTATTCGGCATCGCGCGGCATAACAGGCCTTCGCAAGGCGCAGGCTGCGTATTATCAGCGCCGGTTCGGTGTGAAGCTCAACCCGAACACCGAAGTCGTCGCGACGCTCGGCTCGAAAGAGGGTTTCGCCAACATGGCGCAGGCTATTTCGGCCCCCGGCGACGTGATCTTGGTACCAAATCCGAGCTATCCGATTCATGCCTTCGGCTTTTTGATGGCCGGCGCATCGGTTCGGTCGGTTCCCTGTGAGCCAGGCCCGGAGTTTTTCCATGCGCTTGAGCGTGCAGTTCGCCATTCGATACCGCGCCCGCTTGCACTGGTGTTGTGCTATCCCTCCAATCCGACAGCGCACATCGCCAGCCTTGATTTTTACCGTGACGTGGTATCCTTCGCCCGCCAGCATGAGTTGATTGTGCTCTCCGATCTTGCCTACTCTGAGGTCTATTTCGACGATAATCCGCCGCCTTCAATCCTGCAGGTCGCCGGTGCAAAGGACGTTGCGGTCGAATTCACCTCTATGTCGAAGACCTATTCGATGGCTGGCTGGCGTATGGGCTTCGCGGTGGGTAATGAGCGCCTGATTGCAGCGCTTGCACGTGTCAAATCCTACCTTGACTACGGCGCATTCACGCCCATTCAGGTTGCGGCAAGCGCCGCGCTCAACGGCCCGCAAGACTGTGTGGACGATATGCGCGCGACCTATAAGGGGCGGCGCGATGTCCTTGTTGAGAGCTTTGGTCGGGCCGGCTGGGAAATACCCGCTCCGGCGGCGTCCATGTTTGCTTGGGCGCCCATACCGGAAAAGTTCCGCCATCTTGGCAGTCTGGAGTTCTCCAAGTTGCTTATCGAGAAGGCCGACGTGGCCGTCGCACCAGGTGTTGGTTTTGGTGAGCATGGGGACGAATATGTCCGCATCGCGCTTGTCGAAAACAAGGATCGCATCCGCCAGGCGGCCCGCAATCTGCGCCGCTTCCTTGAAACGGCCGATGAGAGCTTGCATAACGTCGTCAACCTGAGCGCCCACCGCTGATTTCCGGCTTGCGGGCGAAAAGGTCATCGCCTTTTCGTCTGGACCTGCGACCATGAGCATTCCCCCATCCGAGAGCCCTTTGAAGGTCGGTGTTGCCGGCCTTGGTACAGTCGGCAGCGCATTGGCGCGGCTGCTTCTGAGCCGCGGCAGCGACTTGCAGGCTGAGGGTGCTCGGCCCCTTGTGATCTCAGCCGTCAGCGCCCGCAATCGCGACGCCGACCGCGGCTTTGACCAGAGCGGGCTTACATTTTACGGCGATGCGACTGAGCTTGCCGGTGCCACCGACGTTGATGTCGTTGTCGAGTTGATCGGAGGCGAAGATGGACCGGCCAAAGCACTGGTGGAGGCGGCGCTTCAAGCTGGAAAACCGGTGGTTACGGCCAACAAAGCCCTGCTGGCTGCGCATGGATTGGCGCTCGCCGATCTTGCGGAGCGAAACGGCACACCCCTTCTCTACGAAGCTGCGGTTGCTGGCGGCATCCCGGCTATCCGCGTTCTGCGCGATGCGGTTCCGGGTCAGAAGGTCACCCGCGTTTCCGGCATCCTCAACGGGACCTGCAACTACATTCTCACCCGCATGGAACGCGAGGGCGCGGCCTTCGATGCGGTCCTCGCCGATGCACAGGCTCTCGGATACGCCGAAGCCGACCCGACCTTTGACATCGACGGCTTCGATACGGCCCATAAACTCGCTCTTCTGACCAGCCTTGCTTTCGGTACCGAGGTGGAGGCTAACGATCTTTACATCGAAGGTATCCGCGCGATCACGCCCGAAGACATGCAGGCCGCCAAGGAACTGGGTTACCGGATCAAGCTTCTTGGGGTCGCGCAGGCGACCGATAGCGGCATTGAACAGCGGGTCCATCCTACCATGCTGCCCGCCGATAGTTCGCTGGCGCAGGTGCACGGTGTTCTCAATGCGGTCGCGATCGACACCGACCTGCTCGGAGAGATTGTCCTGTCTGGACCCGGCGCTGGCGGAGACGCCACTGCGGCCTCGGTCCTCGCAGATTTGCAGGACCTTGCCCGCGGCCTTGCGCCCAATCCACTTCGGCTTCCGCGCGCTGCGCTGAAACCCTATCAAAAGGCGCGCATGCGCTCACATGAGGGTGGGTATTACATTCGCCTATCGGTTGAAGATCGCCCGGGCGCGTTCGCTGCGATCGCCAATCGGATGGCTGAGCACAGCATTTCGCTGCAGTCGATCGTCCAGCGCCGCAGGCCAACGGACGAGGCTGCGTACACGCATCAACCTGTGATCATAATCACCCATGAGACCATGGAGCAGGCTGTTCGCGAGGCGATGGCGTCGATCGTCAAGGATGGTCATGTTAACGCAACCCCACAGATCATACGCATTGAGCGGTGAGAGCGTGATCGGGCCATGGTAAGAGCGGGCACCGTTTCTCAAGCAAAGGCCTGCCCCCCATGACCGACTCGATCATCACCCCCGGCGAACTCGTTCTCGAGCGCATCCTAACGCTTGAGCTGGTCCGGGTGACTGAGCGTGCGGCGGTCTCGGCGGCGCGTTGGCGCGGCAGGGGCAACGAAACCGAAGCCGATCAGGCTGCAGTGGACGCCATGCGGCGCGAGCTGAACAAGCTTCCAATTGTCGGTGAGATCGTCATCGGGGAAGGTGAGCGCGACGAAGCGCCCATGCTTTATATCGGCGAAAAGGTTGGCTCGGGCGACGGTCCGGAAGTTGATATCGCGCTCGATCCGCTTGAGTGCACAACGGTTTGCGCGAAAAACTTGCCCAACTCCCTCGCGGTGGTTGCGCTTGCCGAAAAAGGCAGCCTGCTCAACGCTCCAGACGTTTATATGGACAAGATCGCAATCGGTCCGGGTTATCCTGACGGCTTGGTCAGTCTGGAAAAGAGCCCGACGGAGAACATCAAGGCGGTTGCCGATGCCAAAGGCGTCCCGATCTCCGAGGTGTCAACCTGCGTGCTTGATAGGCCACGCCACGCGGCACTCATTGCGGAAGTTCGCCAGCTGGGTGCATCCCTCCGGCTGATTCCCGATGGCGATATCGCTGGTATCATCCATTGCACCGATCCGCTTGAGACAGGAATTGACCTCTATCTGGGAATCGGCGGCGCTCCGGAGGGTGTGCTGGCTGCAGCTGCGCTTCGCTGTGTTGGCGGACAGATGGAGGGCCGCCTCATTCTCGATACCAAAGACAAGCGTGATCGGGCCCTTCGGATGGGAGTCACAGACCCAACAAAGATCTATAAGGTCGACGAGCTAGCCGGTGGCGACGTGATTTTCTCCGCCACGGGCGTGACCGAAGGCAATCTGCTCAATGGGGTTCACTTCGGTAATGGGGTCATCACCACCGAAACAGTGTGCATGCGCTCCTCGACGAAAACGGTAAGGTGGATCAAGGGCAAGCATACGCTGCTTGAGAAGTTCCATCTCGACTGATCTGGCCACGCCGAGCGCTTGCCCCGATGCCAGTAGGGCAGTCCTAGGCGTTGATCGTTCGATATCGGGCCAACTTTGGTCCCGCAGACTGGAGCCCGACGATCCTCGGCCGCTGGCGATTCAGCAGGCGACAGATGCTCATCCACAGGTCGCGCGCATCTTGGCAGGCCGTGACGTCCGTCCCGACGAAGCGGCGGCGGCGCTGAACCCAAGCCTGCGTGCCTTGATGCCCGATCCATCAAGTTTGCGCGGGATGGACGACGCTGCGGAGATGCTCGCAGATTGCGTGGAGGCTGGCGCAACAATCGGTCTGTTCGGTGACTACGACGTGGATGGTGCAGCATCCTGCGCCATCCTCGGCAGATGGCTGCACGCTTTGGGATGCGATGTCCATATCCATATTCCGGATCGGATAACCGAAGGCTATGGCCCCAATGCTCCGGCCATTGAAGCGCTAGCGGCTCATGGCATCGACCTGTTGATCACATTGGACTGCGGCGCGACCAGCCATGAGGCACTGGCCCATGCGAAAGGGATCGGTCTTTCTGTCCTTGTCCTTGACCATCATCAGATGCGTGATCTCGGCCCGCCCGTGGACGCGCTTGTCAATCCAAACCGTCCGGATGATGTTTCCGGCTTGGGCCATCTGTGCGCTGCGGGCGTGACGTTCATGGCCCTTGTCGCCGCCAATCGCTCCCTCCGAGCCCGGCAGCGATCGGACTTGCCGGACCTGCTGGGCCTTCTCGATTGTGTCGGCCTGGCCACCGTTGCCGATGTCGTTCCGCTTATCGGGCTTAATCGGGCCTTCGTCGTTCAAGGGCTGAAGATGGCCCGAAAGGCCAACAATCCTGGTCTTTCGGCACTTGTCACGCGTGCCAATCTGCAAACGGCGCTGCAAGCTTTCCATTTCGGCTATGTCTTGGGACCGCGAATCAACGCCGGTGGCCGGATAGGAGATGCGGCAATGGGCGCCCGTCTGCTCGCGACGGACGATCTGGAGGAAGCGGCTTCGATCGCGGATGAGTTGACCACATTGAACGCGCAGCGCCAGGCGCTCGAAGCTGAAGCAGTTGATGCAGCGATCGCCATGATCGAATCCAACGAAGCGGACGCGCCCGTTCTGTTTGTTCGCGACGAGACATGGCATCCGGGCGTCGCAGGTCTGATTGCCGCACGCCTGAAAGAGCGCTTTCACAAGCCCAGCGTCGCCTTCACGCGCTCGTCGCCCAATCAATGGACGGGCTCCGCCCGTTCCGTTCCGGGTGTGGATATCGGCGCTGCGGTGCACGCCGCATTGGAGGCCGGGCAGATAGTCAAGGGCGGTGGACACGCTATGGCGGCCGGCCTGACACTTGCCGACGATGATTGGGAAGACGCGACGCGTTTCCTCACGGAGACCATGCAAGGCGCTGCACAAGAGCATCTGGCGGTACGCACGCTGAGCATCGATGCGGTTTTGACGGCAACGGGCGCGTCTATGGAGCTGGTGGCCGCGCTCGAAGGTATAGAGCCGTTTGGCCAAGGCTTTCCGGAGCCTATTTTCGCATTCGCAAGTCACGTCGTACGCAAAGCATCACCGGTTGGCACCAATCACGTCAAAGCGACACTGGCCGACGGAGCAGGTGGAATAGTCGACGCTATCGCGTTCCGTGCCGTCGGGACACAGCTGGGCGACGCGCTCCTGCAGGCGCGTGACGGTGCGCCCCTTCACATCGCTGCAACGGTTTCTCGCAACAGTTGGCAAGGCCGAGACACGCCCCAACTGCGGGTCGTCGATGCCGCACTGCCTCATCGCTAGTGCAGATTGGGGTTGACGGTCAGCGTTGCCCGGCACACCTCAGATGGCATGTCCGAACAACCACTTCCCAGCTACTACAACTCGCTCGAAGCCTCGCTTGAGCACGCTTTGGGCTTGCTGTCGCGCGGGGTGAAAGATCGCCGCTCTGCGTTTCACACCTTGACCGTTGCCACGGCCAACGCCGATGGCTCCATTGAGCAGCGTACTGTCGTCAATCGGGGCTTCGATCGTACGAATCGAACCCTCCGTTTCCACACCGATACCCGCGCACCGAAACTCGCCCAGTTGCGAGATAACCCCCGCGCGAGTGTTCATATCTATGATGCCCGTGCGAAGATTCAGGTTCGGCTTGCGGCTGTTGCGCGTGTTCACTTGGATACCGAGCTGCATCAGACGGCGTGGGACGCGACGCGCCCGTTTTCACGGGAGTGCTATCGGGTCGTCGCGACACCGGGGACCAAGGTGCCATCGCCTGAAGACCTGGCCTTTCTGGCAGCAGACGATCCAGATGCTGGCAAAAACCACTTCGCAGCAGTGACCCTCCAAATCCACTCGCTTGAATGGCTTTATCTCGCCCATCAGGGCCACCGCCGAGCCAAGTTTGCCTGGGACAAGGAAGGGCAGCTGTCTTCCAGTTGGCTGGTTCCGTAGAGCCAGCCAAAGGCATAGAGGTCGCGGCACTTGGTTTCTGCCGTCTGAGCGATTACCTTGGGACCCTAATCGGGAGACAGGCCCATGCGGCTATCAAAGCAAACATCGTACGCAATAAGGATATTGATTGACTGCGCCCAAGCCATGCCAGAAGCGGTTCGTTCCAGCGAAATCGCCCAGCGTCAGAAGATCAGTGAGTACAACATTCAAAAGCTTGTCGCGCAGCTTGCTGGCGAAGGCATACTACACACCGCGCGCGGTCGCGGCGGCGGTATCAAACTTGCCATGGACCCGAGCGAGATCAATCTTGGGTCGGTTCTGCGCATTACGGAACCAACGCGGATTGTGGTTGACTGTTTCGGTGAGCCGGTCGATTGCGTTGTTCGGCAGGTGACCCCCGTCAATCGTATTTTTGCTGCGGCCTATGACGGTTTCGTCGAAGTCCTCGATCGTTACACGCTTGAGGACCTGATGCGCGGCCAGCAGCCCATGCAGATGACAGCTTGAGCTGCCATCAAATCTGCTGTTCGTACGCTAAAAGGACGGAGAATTGGCACGCCCAACGGGACTCGAACCCGTGTTTCCGCCGTGAAAGGGCGGCGTCCTAGACCACTAGACGATGGGCGCGCAGCGCACTGCGCAAGGCGGCCTTATAGGCAAGCTGGAAAGCGTGTTCAAGCCGATCACTGACAAAAACAGGGCACCCGCTCTGGGCAAATGCGCACGGATGCTTTTTTCGTTGGATCTTTGTGTTGAGCGGCGGCGAGCCCAAAATCGATGACCGAGCAACCGGGCCAAAAGGCAAGCGTTGAGAAACTTGCCGACCTGATCGCGTCAACGGACCTGATCACCGTCTTTTCCGGTGCAGGCATGTCAACCGAGTCGGGTATTCCAGACTATCGCAGTCCGGATGGAATTTGGTCGCGGATGCAGCCGATCACCTATCAGCAGTTCGTTTCAGACGAAGCAGCGCGTCTTGAGGATTGGCGTCGGCGCTTCATCATGAATGACGACTTCGCGATCGCCCAACCGAATCAGGGCTACGGGTGCATCGACACCTTGTACAAGCGTGGACAGCTGCACGGGATCATCACGCAGAACATTGACGGGTTGCACAAACGTGGTCGGGTGTCGGGCGAGCGCATCGTCGAGCTGCATGGCAACGCAACGTTCGGACGGTGCCTTGAGTGCTCGCGCGCTATGGAGCTTGAAGCGGTCCGGGGGGTTATCGAGCGCACCGGTGCCTGTCCCCGATGCGAATCATGCGGAGGGCTGGTCAAAGTAGCCGTGATCTCTTTCGGCCAAAACCTTGACCCAGCCGCCTTGCAGCGCGCGGCGCAGTGGTCTGCCGATTGCGAGCTTTTCCTTGTTCTGGGCTCATCATTAGTTGTCGAGCCCGCCGCCAGCCTTCCCCGGCTAGCGGCCAGTCAAGGTGCGACCTTGGCAATCATAAATCGAGAGCACACCCCCCTCGACAACCTCGCTGCCTGCATTGTCCGCGGCTCAATCGGCTCCGCTTTCACCCAAGCCGTCTCAATGGCGAGCTGAGCCTAGCGAGAGGCGAAGCAAATACGTCACGGTCCACGAAAATGTGTGCCTTTGCGACCACATCGGATAGGTAAAGATATGGTTAAGGGGCTTGCCCCGCCAGAAGCGCGAGGGGCATTCTTGCCATAAGAATCAGTTGGTGTAGCGCTGTGCGGCGCGCGCCAACGGTGGCGATTGTGGCAGCGGCGGACTGCGCAGGTTAGGTGGGTAAGCATGACGGGAAAACCACCCTTGGACCCCAAGCTTCTTGAAGAGCTTGGCGAAGAGGTAGGGCGTGATGATCCCAATCTCGATGTTTTCGAGGTGGCAGGGCATATCAAGTGGTTTGATGTGGGCAAGGGCTTCGGCTTCATCGTGCCCGATGATGGCGCGCGTGATATTCTGCTGCACGTTACCTGCTTGCGCCGCGATGGCTATCAGACTGCCTATGAAGGTGCGCGGATTGTTTGCGAAGTACTCGACCGTCCGCGTGGACTACAGGCGCTTCGAATCATTTCCATGGATGAGTCGACCGCCATCCACCCTTCTCAACTGCCGCCCTCGCGGACCCATGTAAATGTTACGCCGACCTCAGGCCTCGAGCGGGCGACCGTCAAATGGTTTAATCGCATTCGCGGTTTTGGCTTCCTGACCCAGGGCGAGGGGTCCGAGGACATCTTTGTTCACATGGAAACTCTGCGCCGCTTCGGCCTAACGGAGCTGCGCCCCGGCCAGGAAGTCATGGTCCGGTACGGCGATGGGCCGAAGGGCAAGATGGCAGCAGAGGTTCGGCCCGTTACCGGCACCGCGATCCCCGCATCCCATTAGATGTATGCCTCACGGAGTGCGCGCTGTTTATTTTTCAGCGTGCTTACCCCTCGCTGGCGGCTACCAAGCGGCGCTTGTCGTGTGCGCCAGCCGATCTATGATGACCGAATGGTAAGCAGAGCGGCCCGAGCGCGCAACATGAGCGCAATAGGCAACAAAGTTGTCGCGACAAGCGCCGTTTTTGTCGCGACAAGTCTGTTCTTGCTCGCGTCAGCCCTGGCGTTTGAGCAATCCAGTCTCGTTGTCGAGACCAAAACCGGCGAACATACGTTCCAGATTGAGATCGCCCGCACCGCGCAGGAGCAGGCGTTGGGACTGATGCATCGCCGCTCGCTCCCCGATAACTACGCGATGCTCTTTCCATTTGCCCAAGCGCGTGAAGCTTCATTCTGGATGCAGGATACGTTCGTTTCGCTCGACATGGTCTTCATCGCCGAAGACGGGATCGTTCACCGCATCGAGCGCGATACCGAGCCACTCTCGAGGCGCAGCGTCCCGTCGCGCGGGCCGGTCATAGCGGTGCTGGAATTTGTTGCCGGCACAGCCGACCGCATCGGGCTTGAGCCGGGCGATCGCGTCATCCATGCCGACCTGCAACGCTGACACGGTCGATGCCCCCGGATCGGGGAATACCCGACGCTCTTTCCCCGCCCTTAGCAACAACCCTCAAATAGCCACTTCGGTTCAGCCAGCCCCTCCGGTGCCAGGTTTGAGCCGCCGTCAATGGCTCGCAGGGGGTTTGAGCATGCTGTCTTTGGGGTTGGGTTTAGGGCTGCCGCATCTTGGCGGCGCAGCGCTCGCGGGCGGTTTCGACTTCCATGTCGACTCGGTGACTGGCTCAGACAGCAACGATGGCAGCATGGCAACGCCGCTTGCCAGTCTGGCTCAAGCGCTTTCCCTCAGCTCAAACGGCCAATCCATAGGGATCGCAGCGGGCTCGGCCATCAATGAAGGCAACCTCGATTTTCGTGCGCTTGATGGTATCCGCCTTGAAGGTTACGGCGACTTCGCGAGCCATGGGCTGCCCCTCATCTGTGCCGAGACCGTCGTGACATCTTGGCAGACGAGCGCTGAGCGCGGCGACAGCCACACCAGCGTCTACAGTTTTGACGGGACGATTGAGGCGGCCCCCGATAGCGGCAGCAACCGCCTCGTTCCGTTTATGGGGGAAGACGGTACGGTTCCCACTTGGGTTGAAAGTGTTGCGGCGGTGCAGGCAACGCCCGGCACCTACCATGTACAGGATGGTGCGGGCGCGAACGGTGAGCTGCCACCGGGTACCTATACGTTTTACGTTCACCCGCTTGACGGTAGCGACCCGCGCACCAACGGCAAGACCTACAGCTACACCCATGCAAGCGGCCCGGCGTTCGGTGACGATGCGACACTGAGATATTTGGAGTTTGGCCGTCAGCTCCATCGCAACGGCATCCGCGCAGGGTTCAACTTTCTGGCCACCAACATTGTGCTCAACCAAACCCACCCAGTGCACTCCCTGCTTGCCGCGAGCGGTTTGATGGAAGGCGTGTGCTGCATTCAGGACTTCGTTGATACACGCGAAAGCGCAATCGCATTGGAATTCTACACGCCTAGCGGCAGCGGCCAGACGGGAACGTTCCGGCGCTGCCATTTCCGCGGTGTTTCGGGTAGCTCCCAGTCCATGGCTGCCATCGGTGGACACACAGCGGACGTCAGCGACCTGTACGACCGCATCACGATCGAAGACTGCTCGATCTTTGCGGGCGATCTTGGTGGCGGTTCGTGGGCTGATGATGTGGTGGTGGAGCGATGCAAGATCGAAGAAGGCGAAATCCTGATAGGATCGCACGCCACATCAACGGTCCGCGATAACTGGTGCATCGGCGCGACCGGCGGACAGGCTCATTTCGTGCGGTATCTGAGCGAAGGAACCAACCTTTTTGAGGGCAACCGAACCTACGGGAACTTCACGGTAGGCGCGGTACGAGAGGCCGGCGATGCAACCACAATGCGCCGGAACGTGATCGTCCGTGCCGACAACACAAGTAACCATTATGTCGTTTCCCCTGGTGGAACATTGGTTTCGTTCGGCAATATCTTTGACGATAGCGGGTTCTGGTGGAACCGGACGTACAATGTGAGCGCCCTGGCCGCAGGCACAGACAACAATGTGTTTGCCAATTCGCCCAGAGCGCAGATTAACGGCACGGTTATAGCGCTGTTGCCCGACCTCCAGACGACAACCGCACAAGAGGCCAATTCCGTTCAAACTGACCCGCAGCTTGCAGATCCAGCGAACGGCAATTTCACGGCACACGCCTCCGGATTGCCAGCCAACTCGGGACTTGAGCGGTTCCCGACATACGCCGCCACCCCTGCCGACCTGGCATCGGTGCGAAGTCACGTGATCAACAGCTGACAAGCGGCGACGAGACTTCCGTCCCCCCGTCCAACACAATGACGGCGTCGTTGCATTCAAACCACGCTAACGCGGCTCTCCAGTCAGGCCCCAAAACAGCTGCCAAAGCTTGAGAAAGCCATTTTCATCCCCTGATATCAGTGCTATCTGGCCGTCCATTCGGGGATCGTTCAGCCTTCGCACATAGTGTGAGGCCGTCGAACGGTCGGAAACAGACATGGTCTCGGGGTATAGCGCAGCCTGGTAGCGCACCTGCTTTGGGAGCAGGGGGTCGCAGGTTCAAATCCTGCTGCCCCGACCAATCTGTAAAAACGATCGGTTCGTATCGAGGCTGATCGCTAGCCGCGAGAAAGCCGCTGGTGCGTGGGAGGTTCAACGATGGTTGCGCGGATCTATCGTCCGGCCAAAACGGCCATGCAGTCTGGTTTAGGCAAGACGAAATCCTGGGTTCTCGAGTTTAGCCGTGATGAGCCGCGCAGTGTCGAGCCGCTGATGGGTTGGACGTCATCCTCCGACATGAAAGCTCAGATCAAGCTGCAATTTGATAGCAAGGAAGATGCAATCGCGTACGCGGAGCGAAATGGGCTTGCCTTCCGCGTTGATGCGCCAAAAGAACGGGTTCGCAGACGCGTCGCTTACGCAGACAATTTCAAGTATGATCGTCGGACCCCCTGGACACACTGAACAACTGTGTCGCCTCCAAACCGCAAGCCCCCTTTTCCCCGACCATCTCTTCGCGTATTGGCCTCGTAGCTCAGCTGGATAGAGCACCGGACTTCTAATCCGACGGTCGCAGGTTCGAATCCTGCCGAGGTCGCCAATCCAAGCCGCGGCGCGGCACTGCAAAGAGGCGCTTTGCGTCATGGTTTCCCCTCCCGACGATTCCGACGATGCGGATGGTGCATCATCTGACGACGGCGATAGCTCGGGACAGAAAAAACCCAAACGTCGGGCTGGTACTGGCACGCGTAAGCGCACAGGCACCGCCACGCGCAAACCAGCGGCGGCGCGCAAGCGTTCGTCTACAGCCTCTTCCCGGACGCCTCGACAAAGCGATAGGTCAGCACCGAACCAGGCTGAAAGCGCGGCAGCGGGTGCAGGGGAGGCATCCGCGAACGCAACCCCAGACGAGGCCAAGGGCGCTGGCGACAAGGCCAAACCCAGTCGGCGCAAGCCCGCGCGCCGCAGCACGACGGCCAAATCGACCACCGCTAAACGCAGATCATCCCGCGCGGCGACGCCTGCATCGGGAAGCGATTCCACAGCGTCAGAGGACGCAGCAGCCGCAGCTGAGGGTAGCGCCGAGGGCATCGAGGCTACGGCAGCCAAAAGAAGCCGCTCCACCACGTCGCGAACCGGGGCCGGTACAAAGCCCGCCAGACGCAAGCGCGCGAAGGCAGGGACTGGCACCACGACGGCCAGAAAAACGTCCACCAGAAAGGCCACCGCACCGCGCAGGCGTGCTTCAGCAAGTGCAAAGTCTACCGCAGAGCAGGCTAGCGAAGACGATGGCAGCTCGTCACAGACCGGGCTGAGCATACCCGCAGCTGTTCGCGCGGGTTTGTGGGCGCCAGCAGAAGGTGACGCTGCCGATCTGTTCGACGTCCCAGCTGATGATCATGATGAAAGCGAGGCTGGTGGCGAAGACGGGCGAGCCGCCGCCTTAGCAACATCACTGCGCGAAAGCTCTGCGGCAGGTGCAGCGCGCATGCGCGATGGTGTTGGGCATCTGCGGACACAGGTCCAAGCCCAACGGCAAAGGATCGGTGAGCGCCTTGGATGGCTGGATCGGCCGGCCGCATGGTTGACCGCCGCTTTCGATGGGTTGGCCCGCGTGCGTCTGGTGGCCGTGCTGTGCGTTGCGCTGATCGCTACCGCGGCGTTCGTGCCGGGTGTTGCGACAATCCCCCCGATCGATCGCGACGAATCGCGCTACGCGCAGGCCAGCCGCCAAATGGTGGCTACCGGCGATTTCGTCGACATACGCTTTCAGGACAGGGCGCGGTACGACAAGCCAATCGGGATCTATTGGTTGCAGTCGGCAGCGCTTATCATAAGCGGTGCGGATGTTGAGGGTGACGCGCCGCCCGTTTGGATTTACCGAACGGTATCGTTGGTCGCAGCCGGTCTGGCGGCCCTACTGGTGTATTGGCTGGCGCTGAGCTTTGGCCCGCCGCCGCTCGCCTTTGCGGCGGCAATTTTGTTTTCATGCACGATCCTGGTTGCGGCAGAGGCACGTCTCGCCAAAACGGATGCCGTCCTTTTGGCGCTTACGGTCATCGCTCAGGCAATCCTTGCCCGTGCCTTTATCAGCAAGCGCGACAGCGCGGTCCGTTTTTATCATGCGGCGATCTTCTGGACTGCGATGGCCGCCGGTTTGCTCGTCAAAGGGCCGGTGATGCCGGCCATCGTCCTGGCAACCGGTGCTTTCGCGAGCCTTGCCGATCGACGCCTTTTATGGGTGCGCCGCTTGCGGCCCGGCTACGGCATCTTGTGGATGGCGCTTCTGGCGGTGCCATGGTTTGTGGCGATCTCGCTGACATCAGGCGGCAGCTTCTTCGATGTGGCGGTGGGACGGGAGCTTGCAGCAGCCTTTGAAGGCGAGCCGGGCGATCCCTCGCTTTTTCCGGGTCTCATAACCTTCGTGTCACTGCCGACCCTGGGATGGCCTATTGGGCCACTTGCCTTGCTGGCAGTTCCGTTTGCACTGCGTACCTGGAAAGATCGCGGCACCAAATTTCTCATCGCCTGGATTGTGCCCGCGCTTGTCATGTTGGAGCTGACCGCGCTGAAGCTGCCGCACTATGCGCTGCCACTTTATCCGGCACTGGCGGTGCTCGCGGCGCGCATGGTGGCGTTTGAAAAACTGCCTGCGGGGTTCTGGGCAGGCCTCGTTAAGCTGGTGATCTTTGCCGTTCCGGTTGCCCTTGCGATTGCGATGCCGCTTTTGCTGACCGAGTGGGGCGATGGTATCGCGCCCAGCGGCGCGGCGTTCGGGGCCGCGGTCATCTTGCTGGCTCTTATCGCATGGGGCTTTCTTCTGCATCGTCATGCCCGCGCCGCAAGCCTTTGCATCGTGGCCTGTGCACTGTGCCTGTTTGCCGGATCGTTCGCGGGGCATCTGCCCAGCGCAAGGACGTTATGGATCACGCCGCAATTGGCGGGCGCGCTAGATGCCGTGGTTTGCGCAGATCCTGAATTGGCGACGCTGGGCTACCGTGAGCCGAGCCTTGTTTTGATGACCCGCACCGATCTCATTTTGGAGACCGAGCCGGAGGGCGTGGCCGCGTTTCTTGCGGGCGAGGGGTGTCGTGCTGCCTTTGTGACCCAGCCTGAGGCCGATGCGGTTCGGCGGGCGCTGGCAGAAGAGGGTGCTGCAGTGCGGGCTGTGGCACGCGTCGAAGGTATCGTCCTCAACGGCTGGGACGCGGTGACGATTGATGTTCTCACCAACGATGCGGCAGCCGCGCAGCTGCGCTAGTCTTCAGTTCGCCACCGGCAGGCCTGCTGCTTGCGCTGCGCGCGCTATGTCGGCCTTTAGGTCCGCCACGTCCTCAAGCCCGATCTGCAGCCGCACCACCGGGCCACCCGACCAGCCCTGAACCGTCCGGCAGTGGTCCAGTTGCGCCTGAACCGCCAGGCTCTCATAGCCTCCCCAAGAGTAGCCAAGCCCAAACAGCGACAACGCATTGAGCATGGCCCGACCCTGCTCACGCGTGCCGCGTAAAGCAAACCCGAACAACCCACTGCCGCGCCCGTTGAACAGGTCCATAAACAGGGTGTGCCCCGGATCAGACGGCAGCGCGGGATGCATCACGCGCTCCACGAAAGGCTGTTCGTCGAGCCATTGCGCCATCTCCAGCGCCGAGCGTTCATGCTGTTCAAGGCGTACACGCAAGGTGCGCATGCCCCGCAAGGTGAGAAATATCTCTTCTGTTCCCGCCTGCAGCCCCATGAACTGGTGCGTCTCGCGCAGCGCTGGCCAAAGGCGTTTGGATGCCGAGACCGATCCAATCAGAAGATCCGAATGACCACCATAATATTTGGTACCCGCCTGGATCGAGAAATCGAAGCCCTCGGCAATGGGCTTGTAGATCAGCGGTGTCGCCCAGGTGTTGTCGATCATTGTTATGGCGTCGGCGCTCTTTGCAGCGCTCACAAACGCACGCAAATCGGGCATTTCAAACGTGTTGGAGCCGGGAGCCTCGGTGAAAAGAATGGTTTCCCCACCCTCTTTCATCAGCGCGCCGATGCCTCCGCCAATGAGCGGATCATAGTAGAGCGTTTCGACCCCGAGCCGTGCAAGCGTGCCGTCGCAGAAACGCCGCGTCGGCCAGTAGACATTGTCTGGGACCAGGATGCGCATGCCCGGCTTCGCCACCGCCAGAATGGGCAGAGTGACGGCTGCCAGCCCTGATGGCACCAAGACCGTACCGGCAGACAGCTCCAACGCGTCGATTGCCTGCGTCAGCGCTTCAGTCGTCGGCGTACCCGTCAGCCCGTACGTGTAGCGGACATCGCGCGGGTTCTCCATTGCCTCCACACTTGGAAACAGCACTGTCGATGCCCGCACCACAGGTGGGTTCACAAAACCATGGAATCGGTGGGAATCGCGACCAAGGTGCGATAGCTGCGTGTCGATAGCAGTGTCTGATAGATCGGGCGCTGGCGGGCCCGTTCGGGAGGAGTGTGTCACGCGTCGAAAGCCTTCAGTTCACCGCTTTGCGGCCCTCATTTCGCCTAGCGCATGCGGAAGCTTTGGGAAAGTTCTTCGTGCTATGGTGCGTCAAACCGGACGTCACGGCTCGAGCGAACAGCCTTGTGGCGCCATTGAAAACCCGAAGACCAGCCAACGTGAACATTGAACCGGTAGATGACCCAACAGACAGTCGTTCCCCAAGGACTTGCCCATCCGCGCCAAACAGCCAAAACGGGGCTCATTGCCCTGTGCGTTTTCGGTCTTGCAATGACGATGGCTGCGCCGGCTGCTCTGGCGAATGAAGGGACGTCAACGCTCGATGACGTGCTGGCGCGTGGCTTCCTTCAGTGCGGGGTGTCGCAAGGTCAGCCAGGCTTTTCCAGCATCGATGAGGCGGGCGAATGGCGCGGATTCGATGTTGATTACTGCCGCGCCATTGCGGCGGCTGTGCTGGGGGATGCCCAGGCGGTCGAGTTTACACCGCTGGCCGCCCAGGCCCGTTTTGACGCGCTCATCGAAGGTGAGATCGATGTTCTGTCCCGCAACTCGACGTGGACGATGGCGCGCGAGGCCGGACTTGGTATCAGCTTTATCGGTGTCAACTATTTCGACGGTCAGGCCTTCATGGTGCCTCAGTCCCTGGGGCTGACCTCCGCGCTCGAACTGGCGGATGCTAAAATCTGCGTCAACGCTGGCACGACTACTGTGCTCAATGTGACAGACTTCTTCGCATCGCACTCAATCGACATTGAGCTCGTCACATTTGAGAATGTCGCAGATGTTGTGTCGGCCTACGATGCGGGCGCTTGCGATGCGTACGCCCATGATACATCCGGGCTGTATGCCCAGCGGCTCAACCTCGCAGACCCATCGGCGCATATCGTCCTGCCCGAAGTCATCTCGAAAGAGCCGCTCAGCCCGGCCGTTCGCGACGATGACGTACGCTGGTTTGATGCCGCCCGATGGGTACTGTTCGCCATGATCAATGCCGAAGAACTGGGTCTGACCAGCCAGAACGTGGACAGTTTTCGCGATACAACATCGCCTGCGATTGCGCGGCTCGTCGGAGGCGCCGGCAACTTCGGCGAGTTTCTTGGGCTTCGCACAGACTGGGCCTACCAGGTGATCGCGCAAGTCGGCAATTATGGCGAAGTGTTCGATCGGACGATCGGCGAAGACTCGCCTTTGGGTATCGGTCGCGGCCTAAACGCGCTCTGGTCTGATGGGGGTATTCTTTATGCCCCGCCGATCCGTTGACCTATTGTGTTACGGCCGGTTCGACAGGCACCCTGGCGGGGTTACGACGTCTGCGGACCCTTGCCGATAGGCAGGTCGGGGTCTGCGCCCCATTCCGCCCAGGACCCATCATAAATACGCACATCCTGTGCTCCGGCCAGGGAAAGGGCCAGCCCGAGCGTTACGGCTGAGACACCGGAACCGCAGCTTGTGATGATCGGCTGGTCGGTATCGATCTTGGCATCCTTGAATAGGCTCTCCAGGGCTTCGGTTGGAAGCATCCGGCCGTCTTGTTGGACGCCAGTGAAGGGCAGGGACTGCGAGCCAGCGATGTGTCCGGCGCGCAAGCCCGGTCTGGGCTCCGGTTCTGCGCCTTCGAAGCGCGCCCTTGGACGAGCGTCAATGATAGCCGCGTCATTGCCTTGCACCGCTTTGAGCACATCTGCCGAATGCGCGACCGACGAACTGTCGAATTGCGCAACGAAGTGCGACGGCTGGCGACGCACCGGTTGGTCGGATAGCGGGTAGCCAGCTTCGATCCATGCCGGCAAGCCGCCATCGAGCAAGTAGACACGTTTGGCACCGAACGAGCGTAGCATCCACCAGGCGCGCGGAGCGGAAAACAGGCCCAGACCGTCATAAACAACGAGCGTGTGGGCGTTAGAGAGACCAAGACGCCGCATGGCCGAAGCAAACGTGACCGGGTCCGGCATCATATGGGGCAGATCGGACTTTTGGTCCGAGATGGCGTCGAGATCGAAGAAGACCGCGCCGCCAATATGCCCTGCCTCATACTCCATACGCGCATCTCGCGGCTGACCCTCGCGCGTCATCGTCGGCAGGTACCAACTCGCGTCCACGGCGATCACATCGGGATGGTCTGCCCGCTCAAGGAGCCATTGTGGACTGACAAAGACGTCATCACGCTGCATAGGTTCCCCCTTCAGGCCTCGAAACTAAGCGTCGTCATCAAGCAGCTTGATGCGTACACGCCGGTTCTGGCGACCTTTGTTTTCGATTTTGCTCACGATGACCGTTCTGATTTCAGCGGTCGAGGCCACATGGGTGCCGCCGCAAGGCTGCAAATCGATATCGCCGATCTGAACAAGTCGCACCTTGCCCGAACCGCGCGGCGGCTGAACGCTCATTGTCTTCACAAGCCCAGGGTTAGCATCGAGCTCAGCGTCGCTGATCCAACGCTGCGTCACCGGGTGATCGGCATCGACAACAGCTTGAAGCTGTTCGCTGAGCGCTGTTTTATCGAGCGAAGCGTCGTCGATGTTGAAGTCGAGGCGACCCTCGCCATCCCCGATCTGCCCTCCGGTGACGGGGAATGGAAGGACGACTGACAGCAAGTGCAGTGCGGTGTGCACACGCATGTATGTGTAACGTTGGGGCCAGTCTATGTGGCCGACAATCTTCGTGCCGGTCGTCAAGGACGTCAATGCCGGTGGCAGCGCATCGTCATCCTGGCGGCAGACAAGCAGAGCGGTTTGGCGTTCCGGGCCATATCGGGTGGTGTACACCTCGATCATGGTGCCATCGGACAATTCCACAGTGCCACGATCGCCAGGCTGGCCACCCCCTTGCGGGTAGAAAATTGTTCGCGCCACCAGGACCCCATCGGCATGAGGCCCCGCGACCTGCGTTTCGGCGGTACGAAGATAGGGATCGGCGAGATATGCAGCGTCCAAATCGGCCCTCAAGCACGTAGGGGTTCATGACCCTGGGTGGAGCGCTGGCGTACGCCAGTGGGCCTGATCGATCAAGAGCGTGATAACGGATCAAGAAATGTCACGCGATGTCCGGGATGGTACGTTCTTTCCCTCGCGGCGAGAAACCGATTTGATTGCGCGCATTCGACGGCTGTTATCGTTGTGGTGTTCGTGGCACTTTGCTGCCGATGATGCGGACGCGAAACACGTTCACCAGATTCGCAATGAAAGGGTGATCCGCTTAGTTCCTGTTCCGTAAAGACCGGTACGTTGAGCTTATTCGAAACGGTTTGAATCATACGGATGGCTCTCCGTGATTTTGGTCAATCTTTGCCGCGAGGGTATTGGGCGACCATGGATATTTAGGCGCTGCTTCGCATTTGGCGCTTCGACTGACACTGAAATTGGATTGTATGCTTTGAACGTTCTTGCCACTCGCCAAGTTGACATGGTTTCGGGACTGCTAGCCGAGTATGCGATCGGGGCCCTTTCGCGCCCTGTAAGCGTCGCCGTTGAAGCCCATCTCGAGTTGACCGGAAAAAGTGACCGCTGGATCCGCACACTCGATCAGGTTGGCGATGCCTTGCGTGACGACGATATCGAGTACGGGCGCGGCTTGTCATCGATTGAACCGGTTGCGTTTGATGACGCTGACGCTGCCCTTTCAGACATCTTCGCGTCCATCGATGGTGCCGAAAATGGCGCGGCCTCTATTGAGGCGCACCGCTCGGTGTCTATTGAGATGTTCATCGGCATGTCAGTGGCTGATGTTCCGTGGAAGCGGGTGATGCCAGGCATTGCAGAGCATCGTCTGCCGGACGTTGATGGTGCTGAGGTCAGCTTGCTGCGTATCGATGGGGGCAAATCGGTGCCGGTCCATACGCACCATGGTTCGGAAATCACCGTTGTCCTGCAAGGTGGTTTTTCGGACGGCACCGGTCACTATGGCGTTGGCGACATTGCCTATGCTGATGATGCGGTGAACCACCGTCCTGTAGCGGACGAAGGCGAAGTTTGCATCTGCTTCGCGGTGGTGGACGCGCCTGTCGAATTGACTGGGCCCTTTGGCCGGTTCGTCAACGGATTACGCCGTTAGGTCGAACAAGACCTGCGGTTCGTCGCACTTTCTTTCCATCGGAACTGAACCCGAACGTCGGCCAGCGCGTAGCGTGTGCGGTGGATGTTGTCAGGAAGCTGTAGATTCATGGCGAAATTGGTTTGGGTTACTGGGGCGAGTTCGGGCTTGGGATATGCGTTGGCGCTTGAAATGGCACGGCGCGGCTATCGCCTTGCACTTACGGCCCGCAGTGAAGAGAAGCTCGCCGAACTCAAAGCCGAAATCGAAAGCGATACCTCTGGCTCAGAAGTCTATCTCGCGGCTGGCGATGTCAGCGACGCGCCTCGGATGGCGGCCATTGTCGGTGAGATGGAGCAGCATGGCGGGATCGATATCGCTGTCCTCAACGCCGGTATATACATCCCGGTGGATGGCACCGCACCACCGCTTGATGCGATCCACAAAACCTTCGATGTGAACCTCAAGGGAACTGCGAACTGCGTCGTCCCGCTTATTGAGGTGATGAAGCCCAGAAGGCGTGGGCAGATCACCATGGTTGCATCGGTCACGGGCTATGTCGGGCTGCCAACGTCGGCCGCCTACGGAGCGACCAAGGCAGGGATGATCAATTTCGCTGAAGGTTTGCGGTTCGATACCGACCGGCTGGGCATCACCGTCCAGGTCGTGAACCCCGGCTTCGTCGATACGCCCGCGACGGCTGATAATCCTTTCGAGATGCCCTTCCTGCTGCAGGTCGACGACGCCGCCCGGCGCATGGCGGACGGGATCGAAAGCAAGCGCTTTGAGATTACGTTCCCCAAGCGCTTTACATATCAATTGAAGCTGCTGCGTCTTTTGCCCTACGACGTGTCCCATTGGATCCTGTCACGAACCACCGGTTGGAAGGACAAGCCGCTCGAGGGTGGCAAGAGCAGCGATGGATGAACGGCAAGCCGGTGCCTACGGCTTGTGGGCGTAGACCACCTGGCGCACATCAATGTTGCCGGCGCTGAACCCTGCCTCGCAATAATGCAGGTAATACAGCCACATATGCTTGAAGCGTTCGTCAAAGCCCATCGGTGCGATCTCGTCCCACTTTGACAGGAATGTCTCGCGCCACATCGCCAATGTCTTAGCGTAGTCCCGACCGAAACCGCGGCTTTCCGTCAGCTGCAGTCCGCAATCGGCTCCCAGGCTTTCAAGGTGTGTTGGCGTCGGCAACATGCCGCCAGGGAAAATGTACTGCTGGATGAAATCGGTTGCCTTACGATAATGCTCAAAAAAGCGGTCTTGAATGGTGATGATTTGCAGCCCAGCCTTGCCACCTGGTTTGAGGTGCTGCTTCAAGGTCTGATAGTAAACTGGCCAGTACCGCTCACCCACCGCTTCAAACATTTCGACAGAGACGATCCGGTCGTACAGTCCGCGCTCGTCACGATAGTCTTGCAACTTGATGTCGACCTGATCCGATAGCCCATGCCGCTGCATGCGCGCGGTCGCATACTCAAACTGCTGCTGGCTGATCGTCAGACCCGTCACGTAGGCCCCACGGCTGCCCGCGAGATATTCGGCAAAGCCGCCCCAACCGCACCCAATCTCCAGAACATGATCACCCGGCTGTACGCCGGTTGCATCGGCAAGTGCGGCGTACTTGGCGCGCTGTGCTGTCTCCAGATCGTTCGCACCGTCTTCGAACAGGGCCGATGAATAGGTCATCGAGGGGTCGAGCCAGGCTTCGTAAAAGCCGTTGCCGAGATCATAATGCGCCGAGATGTTGCGCTTCGCCTGCCGCTTTGTATTCCGATGCAGCCAATGCTTGATCCGCATGATCGTCCGCGCAATTGGATTGCTGTCGATGCGCTCGTGGATGATCTGCTCATTGTAACAGAACAGCTCTAGAAAGTTGGTCACATCGGTCGAGGTCCAGTGACCTTCGAAAAAGCTCTCCGCAACACCGATATCCCCGTGGCGCACCACCGCTGCCAAAAAGGCGTAGCTACGGATCTCGAGATCGGCAACCGGCCCATCTTGCCGCCCTTCGATGCGAAAGCGTTCGCCGCCGGGCAATGTGATGGCAAGTGTACCGTGCTCCAGCCCGATAACAAAGCCGAGAACCCGGCGCACCGCACGCGGCAGGTTCGCCGTCAGGTCAGAAAAATTCTCTTTCGTCAGGTGCGTGTATTCACCCAGCGAAAAGGACCTGCCCCGTCCATCTTTCAAAGCACTTTCGATGGTTAGATCGCTCATGGCGCACTCCTCCTGCAATCCGTTCAGGCGGGCTGTTTCAGTCAGCCTCTTGTGCCGAACCGCCCTTCCAAAACGCCGCAAGGATCACCGCTATCCGCTTCGGGATGATCCGTTGCCGCGACGACCCCATCGCGTACCGAGTGACGCGGTGGGGCGGGCGGCCGATGCCTTAACCTTATACCCTTTAACCAAAGTCGCAATGCTTCGTAGTGGATTGCACCTACGACCTTGGCTGTCTGCAGTGGCACGCGCATCGCCTGTTTGAGCAACGTGCGGGTCGTGACCGGCACCGCGTCGCCGTGAAAGCTTGCGGCCAAAATCGGCCCCTCAGGGTCGTGCTCAAGGATGCGGATGGTAATGCTCTCGCCCGGCGGCTTGAGATTGAAATGGTACCGCATGTCCATGTCCATCAGCGGCGAGACATAGAACAGCTTCTTGCGGGTTTGCCGCAAACCGGACGGTCGCAACTGCCCATCTTCGACCCGCGCGACATAGCTATGTCGCTCGCCAAAGGTGTTGCGAACCTCGTAGATGACGCCAACGAGCGCATCGTCGGCATCGTAGGCGTAGTAGACCGATAGCGGATTGAACACCGCGCCAAAGATGCGCGGGTAGCAAAGCAGAACGATCCGCGTCGCTGGCCGTTCCAGCCCCCCTTCGGCCAACAGTGCGTCGGCCCAAGGCCGCAAAGGTGAACCATCTGCCGGGCCATGGTCACGATCATGGACAGAGAACGCATTCCACCGGTTGTGGGAAAACAGTGGGCTGAGACGGTCCAGTGCGTCTGCTTGGTCGAGGTCCATCAAGACGGCGTACACGCCATAGCTGAACCTATGGGCCTTCGGGCGCATGCGCTGGTGCATGACCATGCCGGCATAGATCGTCAGCGGTGCATCAGGCGCGCGCAGCCTTCGCCAGTCGTGGGGCATGGCCTCTGCTGCTGCATGACCGGGGGCGGCATGGCCCGGTGCGGCAGCCACTGTCGGCTCGCCGAGATCCACGTGACCATGCTGCGGGTTCGGCGCGTCCAACATCCGACTACTCGGCGGCCTGCGGCAACATTGGCAGATCGTCATCATTGGCCGGCAGCAGCGCGGTCGAGCGGCGCCATGGGATGATTGCGCCTAGAGCTTCCGCCGCGTCCAGGCCTGACCGCAAACCATCCTCATGGAAACCGTATCCCGTCCATGCGCCAACGAACCAGACCCGCCCACTGCCCTGCACGGCCGGTAGGCGGTCCTGAGCTGCAAGGGCAGCTGCGTCGAACTGCGGATGGTCATAGTGCGTCTCGAAGAAAACCTTGTCCGGGTCCGGAGCAGTGAATGGATTAAGGGAGATGAACAGCGGCGTCGTATGATCGATGTTCTGTAGTTTGTTCATCCAATAGGACACCGAAACGCCGGTGCGCCCATCCGCGCCTCGCGCGTCCGCCATATAGTTCCAAGCCGACCACATGGCAGGACGATTGGGCATAAGCGCTGGGTCTCGATGCAGAAACACATGATTTGGACGGTAGCGGACAGCGCTCAAGATGCCCGCCTCGGCGTCGCTTGCATCGGCCAGCATACCAAGGGACTGGTCCGAGTGGCTTGCCATTATCGCATAATCGAACGTTGTTGTTTCGCCGCTCTGATCTGTGACGACGACGTGCTCGCCTTGCCGTTCGACACGTGTGACCGGCCTTCCGAGCAGCACCCGATCGCCCAGCGGCTCGGTCAGCACGGCCACGTAGTTGCGGCTGCCTCCAGTCACAGTGCGCCACTCGGGTGGGCGAATTTCAAGCAGGCGATGGTTGGCGAAGAACCGCACAAAGCTCTGCGCCGGAAAATGCAGCACATCGGCATCCGGCGTGGACCAGATCGCAGCGCCCATGGGGACCAGATAGTCTTCAATGAAGGCGCGCGAGAAGCCTTCTTTTGCCAGGTACTCCCCCAAGGAAAGACCGGCAAGACGCCCGCTTTCAAGGTCACGCAGGGCGCGTTTATTGAAGCGCAGGACTGATAAGAGCATGCCTATGAAGCGTGGCGAAACGAGGTTTCGCTTTTGGGCGAACAAGGCGGCGGGCCGGTCACCAGACCATTCGAGGGCACCGTTGCCCACCGAGATACCCAGGCTCATGTCGCTCCATTCGGTGGCAACGCCCAGATGGTCGAACAAGGCCGTCAGGTCGGGATAGTTACGGCCATTGTAAACGATGAAGCCGGTATCGACTGCGATCGGCGTCCCGTCATAGTCGATATCGACCGTTGCGGAATGACCGCCAGCTCGCTCCCGCTTCTCGTAGAGGGTGACCTCGTGGTCTGTGAAACTGTGCAGCGCCCACGCTGCGGCGTTTCCGGCGATCCCGGAACCGATAATTGCGACACGTGCCATGCGGGGCGATACTTCCGTGCGTTGTTCGTTCAAGGACGCCCGGAGTGGTGGCAGCCCTCAGGAAAGTGATTTGAACGCGTCGAGCGCGCGCTGGCGCGCTTCCGCGTGATCGACAATAGGGCGCGGATAAGTTTCGCCAAGGATGATGCCTGCATCGGAGAGCACCTTGTCCGGAGCTTCCCACGGTTTGTGGAGATATTTTTTCGGTAGCTGCGCTACCTCAGGCACCCAATGGCGGGTGTAATCCCCCGCGGCGTCGAACTTTTCGCCCTGAAGGATCGGATTGAAGATGCGAAAATAGGGGGCGGCGTCTGCCCCCGAACCGGCCACCCATTGCCAACTGGCTGCATTGTTGGCCGGGTCCGCGTCGACAAGCGTATCCCAAAACCACTCCTCACCATGTCGCCAGTCGATCAGAAGGTGCTTTACGAGGAAAGATCCGACGATCATGCGAGCCCGATTGTGCATCCAGCCCGTCGCGTAAAGCTCGCGCATCCCCGCATCAACGATTGGGTATCCAGTTTGGCCTTTCTGCCATGCACGCAAGTGATCTTTGGTTGGCTGCTTGTGTGTTGGTGCCCACGGAAAGCGGTTGAACTTGTCGGCGTAGTTTTCCTCGCTCAAATCCGGGTTGAAGAACAAAAGCTGGTAGGAGAATTCCCGCCAAAGAAGCTCTTGGTGGAACTTGTACACCGAGCTGCGTGGCGCATTGCTGACCTCAGCCGCGTGCCAGAGCTCGCGCGATGATATTTCGCCGAACTTCAGGTGCGGTGACAGGAGGGTTGTGGCCTCCTTGCCAGGCGAGTTGCGTCGGTCGGGGTAACCGGCGAGGCTCTCGCGGATAAAGGTCTGAAGCCGTGCTTGTGCACCCTCCGTCCCCGGGGTCCAGCGTTCGGCTAGCCCTGTAGACCAATCGGGTTTGGTTGGCAGCAGGCCCCAATCATCCAGCGCATCGCTTTCGGGTGCGCTTTCAAGCCCCTTGATCGTCGTTGGCGCGGGTTTGGGCCTTTCTGGTGACCCAAGCGCCCGAGCTGCCCGTGAGAATGGGGTGAACACCTTGTAGGGCTCGCCTGAGCCAGTTTTCACTGTCCACGGCTCATAGAGCAGATGACCGTTATGGCTCTCCGCTAAGAGCCCCGCATCCTTGAGGTGCGATTTGATCTCGGTGTCCTGTTCGATTCCGGCCTTGGTGTAACGCCTGTTCCAAACGACGGCACCAGCCCCGATCTCTTCGGCGAGCACGGGAACGGTCTGGCCCGCATCACCGCGGCGCAGCACCAGTGGGATGCCAAGCTTATCGAGGTTTTTGCCGAGGGCTAACAATGCGTGGTGCAGCCACCATTGGCTGGCATCTCCATGCGGGCGCTCGCGACGTTCGTCGAGCGCATAGACCGCGCACACCGGTCCGCCTAATTCAGCGGCGCGCGCAAGTGCGGGGTTGTCGTGGATGCGCAGATCGTTGCGGAACCATACGAGGGTTGGGGCAGGCTTCTCGGTCATGAAGTTTGAATCAGCAGTCGTGGTCAAGAGCCGGGAATACGGCGCGCGCCAGGCTGCGGATCATCATCGCGTTGCGACATAATGCCGTGAAACTATTGAAACTGAACGACAAATGGCTCCCCGAGTAGGACTCGAACCTACGACCCAGCGATTAACAGTCGCTTGCTCTACCAACTGAGCTATCGGGGAATACGTGTTGGGTGGGCAGCGCTATAACAAAGCGCCTGCGCCCGCGCCACCCTCTTTTTCACGCCTGACCAGCACACTCGTCACGTCCGCAATCGCTCATTTGACTGCGCGAGCAACGCTTTGCCGAAAAAATGGAGGCCTCGCCCGGAATCGAACCGGGGTACAAGGATTTGCAGTCCTCTGCGTAACCACTCCGCCACGAGGCCATGCCAGGCACGGCGCAGGCCTTTTGGCCCGAACGGGCGTTCACTGCAAGCGCTTTGCCACTGGAGGCGCAACATTCGCGCGTAACGGTAAAGGGTCGCTCCACCGGCTGGCCGGGAGCAAACCTTAGCAGCGGTCCAGTGCATTTGGGTGGTCATGTTATGCTGCCATAAGACCGCTGACACGGCTGGCGCTCGCATGGTAAGGCACTCTCTCAACACCCGAGCATGGATCGCCGACATGAATATGGACCAGCAACGTACCAAGATGGTCGATAATCAGCTTCGACCGTTCGACATATCGCACTACGATGTTCTGGCCGCTTTTCTCAGCGTCCCGCGGGAGTTTTTCATTCCAGCCAGCAAGCGCGTGCTGGCCTACAGCGACGCCGAGATTGAGATCGTTGATGGCGATAGTGTCCGACGGATGATTCGGCCGATGCACCTGGCTCGCATGATCCAGGCCGCAGAACTGAGCGACACGAGCGTTGTTCTCGATCTGGGGTGCCTGACCGGCTACTCCAGTGCGATCCTGTCCAAGATCGCCGGAACGGTCGTTGCGTTGGAGACCACTGAAGCCATGGTGGAGCGTGCAACGAACGCACTCTCCGACGCGGATGTGGACACGGTCGCGGTTCTGGAGGGCGACCTGACGGCGGGCTATCCCTCTGAAGGCCCGTTTGACGCGATATTTGCGGCAGGCGCCATGGAACAGGTGTCCGAAGCTTTGGTCAGCCAGCTTCGTGAAGATGGCGTGCTGATAACGGCGCTCGGCTATGGCGGCGCTGGACGGGCGGTGAAGATCTGTCGCGATGGCGATGGCTACACGGTGATCCCCTTGTTCAACGCCGCTGTCCCGCCTTTGCCGGGCTTCGAGCGTGTCCCGGAATTCGAGTTCTGAACCGCCATCGTTCATAACGGCGGGGTGTGAGCGCGACCGAGACGCCACGCGCGAGGCAAATGGCAAGCGGTGAGCCGTTTAAAAAGCTGGTAAATTTTCTGTCATGGTGTTGCTGATCTGCACAGATTCCAGACAAATGTTTGATTTCCCCGCATTGCCTCTCAGCATCACCATCTCGCGGCTTGCCCACCGCTAACACTTCTTTAATACATTGCCGAGCGCGACAATCTCGCCACCTGATTCCGGCGCGCCGTTCTGGAGCAGGGACGCCGTTAGGCGCCGCAGGTGAGTATGTTGCACGCGACTTTGTAGTGAGTAGACGTGAAAAGGCGCTGCTGTGGCGATGACAACGTTCCGTAATACCTTCTCAATGAGATCTTTGCTCATTGCGGGTGCCGCTTGGGTGCTCGCAATCGCCCCGTCTTCCGTCTCCGCCGAAACCTTGGCTGGCGCCCTGGCGCGCGCTTACCAGCACAACCCAGAACTGAACGCGGAACGCGCGTCGCTACGTGCGACCGATGAGGATGTTCCGCAGGCATTGTCTGGCTACAGGCCGACGATCACCTTCGATGCGTCAACCGGGATCACGGTCAGCCGTAATCGCCCCAATGGTCGGCCGAACACGACGACCACCTTGTATCCCAGCAGCCTGAGTTTGTCGGTGGTGCAGCCACTGTTTCGCGGGTTCCGGACGCAAAACGCCGTGGCGCAAGCCGAAGCTGGCGTTCGGGCGAGCCGATCATCGCTGATCAACACAGAGCAGAACATTTTTGTGTCGGCCGCACAGGCTTACATGGACGTCATAGCCGATCGCCAGATTCTGGTGCTTCGGCAGCAGAGCCTCGAGTTCCTCAATGAACAGGTGCGAGCGGCTGAGGCGCGCTTTCAAGTCGGCGAGGGGACCCGAACCGATGTCGCGCAAGCCAATGCGCGCCGTGCCTTCGCACTAGCTCAGGTGAGCGTCGCGCGGGCAAATCTGACCACATCCAACGCCGTTTACCGTCAGGTGATCGGCACTGATCCGCGCAATCTGCGGAGCCCCGCACCTTATTCCGGGATACCGTCCAACCTTGAGGGCGCATTGGCTGGCGCGCTGAACACGCACCCCGCCATACTAGCGGGGCGGGCCAACGTTGACGTCGCCCAAAGCGCGGTAGCCATCGCCGAAGGTGAGTTGCTACCAACGCTCGACCTGCAGGGCTCCGGCTCACGGTCATGGGATCAGGGCGCCGCTGGCGGCCCTAACGACAGCTTCTCTGCGACGCTTCAGCTGTCGGTGCCGATTTACCAAGGCGGTCGCGTGACATCGCGGGTCCGTCAGTCGATCGAGACACTTGGGCAACGCCGGCTGGAGCTGGTTGTCACCCGAGAGCAGGTTCGCGCTGCCGTCTTGAGCTCGTTCGCCGCGCTTCAGTCGGCACGAGCGCAGGTTGAAGCGTCCGAGTCAGAGGTGTCTGCCGCCCAGACTGCTCTCGCTGGCGTCCTCGAAGAGCGCCGGGTTGGCCAAAGGACAACGCTTGATGTTCTGGATTCGCAAGATGACGTTATCTCGGCGCAGCTGACGCAGGTTGAAGCGCGCCGTGACGTAGTGGTGGCCTCTTACTCCCTGGCGTCGTCACTCGGTCAGCTGACGGCCGAGTCACTAGGCTTGCAGGTCGCGCGCTACGATCCGACCGAGCATTACGACGCTGTCCGCGATGCTTGGTACGGTCTGCGGACACCAGACGGTCGGGGCGGACCGATTTTTGGCAGCGACTAACAGGCTCTAACGCTTGCGCTTATCGTTTGCAGCTTTTGCTGAGGCACAGTCGTTTTCCCCAAAAAAGCAGGGCGCTCGCCGGTGTTGTGCCCGGTGCCAGCCGCTCTCGTGCTGTACTCATACACGCGAATCAGTGCGTTATGCGGCTGCGCCTTGAGGGAAGCTTCCGCAGGCGCGCGTGTGTGCAGCTGAGCGCGTGAGAATATGTCGAAGTCTGGTGCTAACGCCGAACCATCTATGGAAGAGATTTTGGCGTCTATTCGCCAAATCATCTCTGACGATGAGCCGGAAGGTGAGAAAGACGCGGCGGCTGATGCTGCTGCGGCTGAAGAGCCAGTGGCAGAGCCTGCGGAAGCTGATGAGGCCATCTCCGAGGCCGACCTCGACGCTCTGTTTGCGACGCCAGCGGAAGATGATGAGGCAGCCGCTGAAGACCCCGATCCTGCTCCCTCAGAACCAGCAGACACCAATCAGATCGATTTTGACGCGATTGATATTGGTGGTGATGAACAGGCCGAGAGCGCTGACGCGGTATCGACGGATGGCGAGGCGGCGACCGCGTCCGGTGACGATGCTGAAGACGACGATGTTCTCGACCTGGGCATAGCGTCCGTCAAACTCGACGAGCCATTTGAACCGGATGCTGATGTTGATTTCGCAGACGCTGCGGTAGCTGACATCGAGCCGGTCCCGGCGGAACCTGCCGAGGCTTTGCTTACTGAAGAGCCGATGGAACCTCTCGAGCCTATTCGCTCGGAGATCGAACAATCCGTGCGCGCCAGTGCCACGGGGCTTCTGTCAAACGAGAACAGCCAAGCGGTGTCCTCGGCGTTCGCTGACCTCGCTTCGACCATGCTGTCGACCAACGCGCGAACGCTTGAAGATCTGGTTCAGGACATGTTGCGGCCAATGCTTAAAAGTTGGCTCGACGAAAACCTGCCTACGATGGTTGAAAAGCTGGTGCGCGAGGAAATCGAGCGAGTTGCGCGACGCGGCCCACGTCCCTGATATCAGGAGCCAGCACTGGACTGGCACCGGAATCATGCTCGGTGATACCCATCGGCAGTTTAATGTTGCATTCTACCCCGTAACTGACCCGTCAGCCGTGCAGCCGACTGGCTGTTGACAGCACCGGGTCGCTGGGCATTTAACGTGCACCCACGGGAATAGGTCTCCATGGCGCCAGCGCCTCGAAGAGCTTCAGGCCAATCATGAATATGCACACCACCTTCGACCCCGCCACGATTGAGGCGCGGATCAATCAGCTATGGACGAGCGCCAGCGCGTTTGCTGCCGGTGCCGGCGCCAAGCCCGGCGCAGCCAGCTTTTCCATTGTCATTCCGCCGCCAAATGTCACCGGCTCGCTTCATATGGGCCATGCGCTCAACAACACGCTGCAGGACATTTTGGTACGTTGGAAGCGTATGCAGGGGTTTGACGTCCTATGGCAGCCGGGCACCGATCATGCCGGTATTGCGACACAGATGGTTGTCGAACGGCAACTTGCAGAACGGCAAGAACCATCGCGCGCCGACATGGGTAGAGACGCTTTCGTTGAGCGTGTCTGGCAGTGGAAAGAGGAATCCGGCGGTACGATCGTCAACCAGCTCAAACGGCTCGGTGCGTCGTGCGATTGGTCGCGCGAACGCTTCACGATGGATGAGGGCCTATCCAAGGCGGTCCTCAAGGTTTTCGTTGAGCTCTACAATAAAGGCCTGATCTACCGCGGCAAACGGCTGGTGAACTGGGACCCGCAGTTCCAGACGGCGATCTCTGATCTCGAAGTCGAGAACATCGAGGTCGACGGGCATATGTGGCACTTCAAGTACCCGCTCGCGGGGGGTGCCACTTACGAATATGTCGAAAAAGACGAGGATGGGAACGAGGTTCTGCGCGAGACCCGGGACTATATCTCGATTGCCACCACCCGCCCTGAAACCATGCTCGGTGACGGCGCTGTAGCGGTGCATCCCGACGATGAGCGCTATGCGCCGATCGTGGGTCAATTGTGTGAAATCCCCGTCGGTCCGAAGGAACACCGGCGGCTTATTCCGATCATCACCGATGAGTATCCCGATCCGGAGTTCGGTTCAGGCGCGGTGAAGATTACCGGCGCGCATGACTTCAACGACTATCAGGTAGCCAAGCGCGGCGACATCCCGCTGTTCCGACTGATGGACGAAAAGGGTGCAATGCGCGCAGATGGCGAGCCTTACGCGGTCGAGGCGGGCAAGGCCAAAGCCATGCGCGAGCAAGGCGGGACGCCGGACGAGAACCATGTCGACCTGATCAATCTGGTCCCCGATGTCTATCGAGGCATGGATCGGTTCGACTGTCGCAAACAGGTTGTCGCCGACATCGATGCCGAAGGCCTGATGATCATGGTCGAGGACAAAAAGGTCATGCAGCCTTTTGGCGACCGGTCCAAAGTCGTCATCGAGCCCATGTTGACCGATCAGTGGTTCATCGACGCCAAGGTCATGGCGCAACCGGCGCTCGCCTCGGTCAAGGAGGGTCGCACCAACTTCGTCCCTAAAAACTGGGAGCGGACCTACTTCCAGTGGATGGAAAACATCGAGCCTTGGTGCATCTCCCGCCAGCTTTGGTGGGGACACCAGATCCCGGCCTGGTACGGACCTGACGACCACATTTTCGTCGCCGAGGACGAAGAGGTCGCGCTCGATATGGCCGTCCAGCATTATCTGGCGTCGGAAGGCCCATGGAAGGCATGGGTCGAAGACAAGATGAACGATTTCAAGCCCGGCGAGATCCTGACCCGGGACCCCGATGTCCTCGACACCTGGTTTTCATCGGCCTTGTGGCCATTCTCGACGCTCGGCTGGCCCGAAAAGACGCCTGAACTTGAGCGCTATTACCAGACCGATGTCCTGGTAACGGGTTTCGACATCATCTTTTTCTGGGTCGCCCGCATGATGATGATGGGCAATCATTTCATCCGCGAGGGCGACGGTGCACCGGTCGAGCCGTTCCACACCATCTACATCCACAATCTCGTCCGCGACGAGAAGGGTGACAAGATGTCGAAGTCGAAGGGCAACGTCCTCGACCCGCTCATCCTGATCGACGAGTTTGGCGCTGACGCCGTTCGGTTTACGCTCGCGGCGATGGCCGTGCCGGGCGCTGACATCAAACTGTCAACGCAGCGTATCGAAGGCTACCGTAATTTTGCGACCAAGCTTTGGAACGCGGTCCGGTTTGCGCAGTTGAACGGTGCTGCGCCGCAGGCAGGTTTTGACCCACAGAGGGTCGAACAGCCCGTGAACCAGTGGATACTGACTGAAGCAAGCCGGGCGCTCAACCAGATCAATGAGGCACTTGAGGGATATCGCTTCAACGATGCTGCAGGCGCAGCCTACCGGTTCACCTGGAAGCTCTTTTGCGATTGGTATGTCGAGCTGCTGAAGCCGACTTTGAACGGAGATGATGGGCCTGCGAAAGACGAAGCGCGGGCCACCATGGCTTACGTCACCGACGTGATCTTGAAGGTCCTGCACCCATTCATGCCGTTCATTACCGAGGAGCTGTGGTCAGCCACCGGTGGCGACACCGGCCGCGACGAACTGCTGGTTTTGTCGCAGTGGCCGGAGCTCAACATCGAGCGAGCAGATGCCGCGACCGACATCAACTGGGTGATTGACCTGATCACGGCGACGCGGTCGCTGCGCGCAGAAATGAACATACCGCCGAGCGCCAAGCTCAAGGGCGAATTGGTCGGTGCCGATCCGGCGACGGCGGCACGCGTCGTTGCACAACAGGCCGTCATCCAGCGGGTTGGACGCTTCGACAGCCTGGGCATCGAGATGGAGGCGCCTGCTGGCTCCATTCAGCTGGTCGTTGGCGAAGCAACGCTATGCCTTGACCTTGGTGATGTTATCGATCTCGACGCCGAGCGCGCACGCCTCGCAAAAGAGCTCGAACGGCTTGATGGCGAGATCGCCCGGATCGATAAGAAACTGGGCAATGAGAAATTTACCGCGCGTGCACCGGAAGAGGTGGTGCAAGGTGAGCGTGACAAGCGCGCGGGTTATGAGGCTGAAAAGGCGAAGGTTGGCGAGGCTTTGCAACGGCTAGCCGCTGGTTGACCGCTAGCGTTAGCGGGCACTCAGTTGGTGCTATCAACTCCCCGGATGCAGCGTTTTCCCGAGAATGTGGTCATCGCGACCGATGACCGCCGCTGAATGGCCCACAATCAGTGGGTCAGGTCCACGGGCCACGTCACGTGTCTTGTCAGGGTAGGGCAGCGACGACAGGAAATGGCGCATGCACCCGAGCCGCGCGCGCTTCTTGTCGTTTGATTTGATGACCGTCCAGGGCGCGTCAGCGGTGTCGGTGTAAAAGAACATCGCTTCCTTGGCTTCGGTGTAGTCGTCCCACTTATCGAGCGACGCCTTGTCGATGGGTGACAGCTTCCACTGCTTCAGCGGGTCGTGCTCGCGGGACGTGAAGCGGCGGCGTTGCTCCTCCTGGGTCACCGAAAACCAATATTTGAACAGCTTGATGCCTGAGCGTGAAAGCATCTGCTCGAACTGCGGCGTCTGGCGCATGAACTCGAGATATTCTGGTGGTTTACAAAAGCCCATGACGCGTTCGACGCCAGCGCGGTTGTACCAGGACCGGTCGAACATCACGATTTCGCCGGCGGACGGCAAGTGTTCGATGTAGCGCTGATAGTACCATTGGGACTGCTCGCGCTCGGTCGGCTTGTTGAGGGCAACCACCCGGGCGGTGCGCGGGTTCATGTGCTCCATGAAACGCTTGATGGTGCCGCCCTTGCCGGCCGCGTCACGTCCCTCGAACAGGATCACGATCTTCTGGCCGGTTTCCTCGACCCAGCGTTGAACCTTCAACAGCTCGACCTGAAGCTCAGCTTTATTGGCCTCATAGGTACGCCGACGCATTTTGGTTTTGTAGGGGTATTCGCCCGTCTCAAACAGACGCCGAACCTGGTCGGGATCCTTGCGATCATAGGGGGGTACCGGCGCCGCTTCGTCGCCCGCAACGGTCGGAGGAGCCTGCAGCTGCGGTGCACCCTCGGCTGCGCCGTTTGGTTTCGTGTCGCTCATGGTGATGTCCCCTCCGCAATCTACCTGCGTCCCGTTCATGCACACAACGCCGGACGGTGCCATGACACAGCGCAAAGATCGCATAAGTCGTTGATAAGCATTTGCTTAAATTCGCTTACGGCCGATTAAGGCTGGGCCGAAGGTTGGGCAAATGTGGCTGAAAGGCAACAGCGGAGAATTGCGGACTAGCCTACAAGGGCTGATCAACTCAGTGCCGCCTTTTGGCCCCACTTCGCGTCGATATGCTCGCGCTGCCGAGCATGGTGCGCCGAAGTCTGTTCTGCGGGGCCGCAAGCGCCAATAACAACAATTGCTCGGGGAGCCGATCCATGGACGCCAAGGTTTTTGACAAGTCGGGTTTGCCCAGCCGCTATGTGACGTCCGGTCCGCAGCGTGCGCCGCACCGCTCTTATCTCTACGCCATGGGTCTGTCAGAAGAGCAGATTGGCCAGCCGCTTGTCGGTGTTGCCTCGTGCTGGAACGAAGCGGCGCCCTGCAACATTGCGCTTATGCGTCAGGCTCAGGCCGTCAAGAAAGGCGTGGCCGCTGCAAGCGGAACGCCGCGCGAGTTTTGCACGATCACCGTGACCGATGGCATCGCGATGGGCCACGAGGGCATGAAGTCGTCGCTTGTCAGTCGGGACGTGATTACGGACTCAGTTGAGCTGACCATGCGTGGCCACTGTTACGATGCGCTGGTGGGTCTGGCTGGTTGCGACAAGTCGCTGCCCGGCATGATGATGGCGATGGTCCGGCTTAACGTTCCCTCGGTTTTTCTTTATGGCGGTTCCATTCTGCCCGGGAACTTCCGCGGCAAGCAGGTCACCGTTCAGGACGTTTTTGAAGCCGTTGGCATGCATTCGGTTGGCAAGATGTCGAACGATGATCTCGCTGAGCTTGAGCAGGTTGCCTGCCCCTCTGCCGGGTCGTGCGGCGCGCAGTTCACCGCCAACACGATGGCAACGGTCGCCGAAGCGATCGGCCTTGCCTTGCCCTACTCCTGCGGTGCGCCCGCACCCTACGAAATCCGCGATCGGTTCTGTGCTGCCGCCGGTGAAAAGGTGATGGAGCTGCTCGCTCGCGGCATCCGTCCGCGCGATATTGTCACCCGCAAAGCTCTGGAAAACGCCGCGACAGTGGTCGCCGCTTCGGGTGGTTCAACGAACGCTGCGCTTCATCTTCCGGCCATTGCCAACGAGATCGGCATTGATTTCGATCTGTTCGATGTCGCGGAAATCTTCAAGCGCACCCCGTATATTGCTGACCTCAAGCCTGGCGGCAAATATGTGGCCAAGGACATGTTCGAGGTGGGTGGCATCCCGCTTCTGATGAAAACACTGCTCGATGGCGGCTTTCTCCACGGCGATGCTCTGACCGTGACGGGTCGTACGATGGCGGAGAACATGGAAACGGTCGACTGGAACGACGACCAAGACGTCGTCTATCCGACCTCTAACCCAATCACGCCGACCGGCGGGGTCGTCGGACTGGCCGGCAATCTCGCGCCGGACGGCGCAATTGTGAAGGTTGCCGGTATGAGCAACCTGAAATTTACCGGTCCCGCGCGATGCTTCGATTCCGAGGAAGAGTGTTTCGATGCTGTTCAAAATCGGTCCTATGAAGAAGGCGAGGTTTTGGTCATCCGATATGAAGGCCCGATAGGCGGCCCGGGCATGCGCGAGATGCTGTCGACGACGGCAGCACTGTACGGTCAGGGGATGGGCGACAAGGTCGCCTTGATCACCGATGGCAGGTTCTCCGGCGCAACACGCGGTTTCTGCATCGGACATGTTGGTCCAGAAGCGGCCGTCGGTGGCGCGATCGGCCTGTTGCACAATGGCGACATCATCAGCATCGACGCCATTGAGGGCACAATATCGGTGGATTTGACCGACGAGGTTTTGGCAGAACGTAAAAAAGCCTGGAAGTCGCGGGAGACCGATCATGCATCCGGGGTGCTTTGGAAATACGCACAGACGGTCGGGCCGGCACGGTTTGGTGCAGTGACCCATCCCGGTGGACGAGCGGAAAAGAAGACATATGCTGATATCTAGCGCGGACTTGGCCGCGCCATCGACGCACCCACGATTGTTTGTCGGAGTGGACACCCTTTTGGGTGATGCGCGCCGTTTCGTAACAGCATTGGTCGCTGCGCTCGCCTTGGCCGTTTCCGGTACCTCTGCGTTGTGCCAGACTCCACCTGATAATTTGAACGCCGATATCTGGAACAACGATCCCACCGCCGCTTTTGCAGCTGGGACGTCTGCGTACTATCAAGGTGATACGGATACCGCTCTTACGGCGCTTGAAGCGGCTGCAGAAGGCGGGCATGCGATCGCACGCTGGAAGCTGGCGCGTATGTACGCTGCCGGCGATGGCGTGACCGAGGACGATGTTCGCGCGTTCACCTATTTTTCTCAGATCGCGACCGCCCACGCCGACGATAGCCCGGACACGCCCCATGCGCGCTTCGTGGCGAACGCGTTTGTCGCGCTCGGTTCCTATTATTCGAGCGGAATTGCTGACGTGTTGGCAGCTGATCACTATCGCTCGCGCCAGATCTACACCTACGCGGCTTCCTACTTTGGCGATCCGGACGCACAATTTCGCCTCGGCATGATGCTGTTGCGAGGTGAGGGCGGCACGGTGGATACACGGCAGGCCGGCAGGTGGCTGTCGCTGGCTGCACGAAAAGGGCATCTCGACGCGCAATTGTCGCTTGGCGAGCTTCTCTTCACCGGCGCCGCGCACGTCGAACCCTATCCCGTTGACGGCCTCAAATGGTTGATTGTCGCCGGTGAGTTTGCGCGCACGCCGTCGCAGACCGAACGTGTGCGCCCCATTCAGGAACGGTATTTGGCGCTTGCCGATGTGGATACCCGTGCCCGAGCAATGCAACTCGCCGAGCAGTGGTTGAGCGGCCCTGAGGGCGGGACGGTTCTGCGCATTCATCGCGCGGAAATGGCTCAACAAGCCGTTCGTTAAGCCGTCTGACTTAATAAACTCGTTACCCTGTTACTTTATCTATGACCGTCGGAGTTGGTGATGACGGTACACGATGAAAATTCTGGCTCTTACTGACGGCTCAGTCGAAGCAGTGAATGCGTTGGCAGCGTTCGACGGCGTCATGCCAGTCGACACGCATGTCCTCCCCAATCGCGTGCCGGCAGTCCTGCGCGATGCTGATATTGTGGTCATTGCACTGTCGTCGTTTCCGGCCAACTCGCTCAACAAAATGGTCGGGTGGCTACTGTCACAGCGCATCGAACAGATCCCCCGCATCCTGTGCTTGCCGGGTAAAGACCTGGCGCGGCTCGCCCATGAGCTGGGCGGCTCAAATACGACGGTGATCTCCATGCCCGTCGACCCCCAAGCCATGCTTGATGCGGTTCAGAGGCTCGACAAACGGTTTGTCAAATTGCTCGCCAAGCCCAGGCTCCCAGCAGCTAAGGCAGCGCAGTCCCTGTCGCGGACGTTTGGTGGCGTCTTCGGTAGCAAGGACGCCGATCCGATGAAGGTGATCGGCGCCGTTGAATCGGCGACTGACGATGTGACAACAGCGCTCGACAATGATGGTCTGGGCGCGTGGCTCGACTCCGTTGCGAACTACCATTCCTACACGGCCCGCCATTGCATGGCCGTTGCCGGCTTCGCCGCCCAATGGTCACGCGCGATGGGCGTGGAAGAAAGCGACCATCAGCTCTTCACACGGGGCGCTCTTCTGCACGATATCGGAAAAATGTCGGTGCCACTGACCATCCTCGACAAGCCGGGGCGACTGACGGACGAGGAATTTAAAGTCATCAAGTCACACCCGAACGAGAGCAAGCTCATTCTCGAGGCGACAACCGATGCCAACCCGCAGATTATTGAGCTTGCCTATCAACACCATGAGTTTCTCGATGGTTCCGGCTACCCGGAAGGTCTATCGGGCGACCAGATCAATGACATGGTGCGCTGTTTGACGATTATCGACATTTACAGTGCGCTGATCGATGCGCGCTCCTACAAAGCGTCCATGACGCCCGACGAGGCGTACGCTGAGCTTTGCACGATGAAAGGCAAGCTCGATCTTGATCTGGTTGGCGCCTTCCGCGTCGTCGTTGACGAGCACAAACAGCATCTCAAGCGCGACAAAGCCGCCTAGCAAGAAGCCTCAGAGCGAAAATTCGCCGATCACAGGCACATGATCCGACGGCTTCTCCCAACCGCGAACATGATCATCAATCCGCACGGAACTGAGCGTATCGGCCAATTCCGGTGACACCATGAGGTGATCAATCCGGATACCATGGTTTCTTTGCCAAGCGCCGCCCTGATAGTCCCAAAATGTGTAATGCTGCGCATCACTTACCGCGCGGACTGCATCGGTGTATCCGAGCGCTTCAAGTCGCCTGAGGGCCGCTCGGCTTTCGGGCTGATAGAGTGCGTCGTCCAGCCACGCTTTCTCTGAGTAGAGATCTCGTGCATCGGGTATGACGTTGTAATCGCCGGCGAAAACGATCGGCATTTCAACGTCGCGCGCCTGGCGCGCATAGCTGATTAACCGCTCCATCCATGCCAGTTTGTAGGGAAATTTTTCGGTGCCAAGTGGGTTACCGTTGGGCAGATACAGGCAGGCGACCCGAACCTTTCGCCCACTGCGCGCTGTTGCGGTGCCAACGATAAACCGGGCCTGCGGATCATCTTCGTCGCCGGGAAGACCCCGCTCGACGTCTTCGAGCGGGGTTTTGGACAGCAGGGCAACCCCGTTGAAGCCTTTCTGTCCGTGGGTTTCGACCGTGTAACCGAGAGCTTCAAGCTTGCCCCGCGGGAACGGCTCATCTTCCGACTTGATCTCTTGCAGGCAGGCCACGTCGGGCTCAGCCTCCTCCAGCCACGCGACGAGCGTGTCTATCCGTGCTTTTACGCCGTTAATGTTCCAAGTGGCGATTTGCACGAAGGGGTCTCAGGCCAAATTCAGATGGAAAAGCTTGTTCCGCAGCCGCACGACGCGGTCGCCTGCGGATTGCTGATCTCGAATGCAGCGCCCATCAACGAAACTTTGTAGTCGATGATGCTGCCGGCCAGATAGGGCTTGGAAATATCGTCAACGAGCACCTTTACGCGCTCATCGCCAAGCACCGTGTCGCCATCCATCATCTCCTTTACAAGCTCGTACTTGTACTGGAAGCCGGAGCAGCCTCCGCCCTCAACACTGACGCGCAGCATCGTTCCTTGGGGCTCGTCTTCAAGGAGCTTAGCCACCCGCGACAGCGCGGCGTCACTAACTGTGATGGCTTCCTCGCCTGCCACCGCTTCGGCAGCCAATGAATCAGGGTTTACAATCTGGTCCATGTTGCAAATCCTATGCGAAAATCTGTTTGCAAGCCAGCTTTTTGGCAATCGCGACCGCTCACAGGTAAGCATAGCATACGCCAGGATCAATTCCGCTGCCTTACCTTCTCGACCGGATCAACTGATCAAAATGGATACAGGCGCATGACCGGCATGAGCTTTGGCGGCCAGCTTCCGCATCTCGCGGCATCTGCGCTCGGCCGCTTCGATCGCAGCCATCCCGAGGCAGAGAGCCCTAAACGCAGCCCTTTTCGGCGCGATCGCGACAGGATCGTCCACGCGTCTGCGTTCCGGCGACTGGCCCACAAGACTCAGGTCTTCAGCTATCCCGAGGGCGATCATTACCGCACGCGGCTGACCCATACGATCGAAGTTGCACAGATCGCTCGATCTGTGTCGCGTAACCTTGGTCTCGATACTGACCTCACCGAAGCGCTCGCGCTTGCCCATGATCTTGGCCACACGCCGTTTGGGCATACCGGTGAAGACGCGCTTGCCGCCTGTATGGCGCCCTATGGCGGGTTTGAGCACAACGCGCAGACTTTGCGGATCGTCTCCAAGCTTGAGCAGCGTTACGCAGCCTTCGATGGACTTAACCTAACACATGAGACCCTTGACGGGGTCATAAAACACAACGGCCCAATCCTCATCCATGATGGCAGCGACGCGTACGCGGGAGAAACGGTCACTATGCCCTTCGCCTTAAAAGCTTTTTTGGATGAAAACCCATCCATCGCTTCTGCCATGGAGTTGACTCACCATGCGAGCTTGGAGGCTCAGGTTGCAGCCTTGTCAGACGACATTGCGTACACCGCTCACGATATCGACGATGGCGTGCGCGCCGGCCTGTTTGCATTGGAAGATTTGCTGCACATCGGTCTGGTGCGCGAGATCATGCTGTCGCTCGACGCCGAGCACCCCGGCCTGCCGCCATCGCGCCGTATGGGCGAATTCACCCGACGACTGATAACCCGGTTGATCGACGCCTTCGAACAGTCAATCCGCTCGCGCCTAGAGGCAGCATCGATCACAACTGCGCGGGCTGTTCTGACCGCTGATGAGCCAATTGCCGTGTTACCTGCATCGGTAGCTGAAGACCTGTGGTTGTGTAAGGCCTTCTTGTTCAAGGCGATGTATCGCCATGAGACGATTGTCGAGCTTCGCGACGAGGCGGACAGGGTTGTACGCGAGCTGTTCGGGCATTTCATGGCGTCTCCTGCTAAGCTGCCGTCAGATTGGCAATTGGCGTCATCAACGACTGTGCCCAATGAAGTGGAACACGCGCGTCAAGTATGCGACTTCATCGCGGGCATGACGGACCGGTTTGCCCTCTCGCTCCACGCGCAGGCGTTTGACGACACGCCTGACCTGCGATACGGCGCTGCGCTATCCCGCCAATCCACCTAAGTGATCGCATCGCCATCGGCCTTGTGCGCCCTCAAACCTGCCGAGATCGCTATTCATGTCGCAGCCAACCTATGATCTGTTTGCCGACTACCGGACCAGAATTCTTACCGCACTTGATGCGAGTGGTTTGCTGGACGGGCACGATCGCGATGCGTTGCCGCTTGGCGCGATTGTGGCGGAATTGCCGCGAGACCCATCGCATGGTGATTTGGCGACCAACGCCGCGATGGTTTTAGCGAAGCCTCTCAAGCAGAACCCACGCGCTATCGCCGAAGCTCTTTCGACCGCGTTGAGCGCGGATGGCGCAATACAGTCGGCGGAAGTTGCGGGCCCCGGGTTCATCAATTTACGCCTTGAGCAAACGGCATGGCAGGGTGCGCTCGGGCGGATCCTCGCCGAAGGCAAAAAGTTTGGCGCCGATAGTCTTGGGACGGCCGAGAGCTTGCCGAAAACCAACGTTGAATATGTCTCTGCCAATCCAACGGGTCCGATGCATGTCGGCCATTGTCGCGGCGCGGTCGTTGGAGACGCGTTGGCGAAAATTCTCGCCTTCGCGGGATATCCGGTGACCCGTGAGTACTACATCAACGATGCCGGGGGGCAGGTTGATACGCTCGCCCGGTCCGCCTTTCTTCGCTACCGGGAAGCGTTGGGCGAAGAGATTGGTGAGATACCGGCGGGCCTGTACCCAGGTGATTATCTGGTTGCGGTTGGCCAGCAGCTCGCTCGCGAACATGGCGACGCGCTCTTGGTTCAAGAGGAATCCGATTGGCTTCCAATGGTGCGCAGGGTTGCGATTGACGCCATGATGGAGATGATCCGCGGCGACCTCGGCGCTTTGAACGTCCATCACGATGTCTTTTTCTCCGAAGCAAGCTTGCAGTCCGGAGCTTCTGGAGACCGTGTGGCGCAAGCCATTGACGCGCTTTCGAGCCGCGGGCTGCTCTATGAGGGCAGGCTTGAGAAGCCGAAAGGGGAGGCGGCCGACGACTGGGAAGATCGCGAACAGACCTTGTTCCGCTCATCGCAATTTGGTGATGATACCGACCGAGCACTTTTGAAGTCAGACGGCAGCTACACGTACTTTGCGTCAGACATCGCCTATCACTATGATAAATATCTGCGTGGATATACCAATCAAATCAATATCTTCGGCGCTGATCACGGTGGCTACGTCAAACGTCTGAAAGCTGCCGTAACCGCCATGAGCGGCGGCAAAGCTTCGCTGGATATCCGTCTGTGCCAGCTTGTTAAGCTCTACCGGGCCGGCGAGCCCGTCCGAATGTCCAAGCGGTCCGGCGATTTCGTGACCTTGCGCGAGGTGGTTGACGAGGTCGGGGTCGACGCCGTTCGTTTCATGATGCTCTACCGCAAGAGTGACGCGCCGATCGACTTCGATTTTGAGAAGGTTACCGAGCAGTCCAAGGACAACCCTGTCTTCTATGTCCAGTATGCCCATGCCCGGTGTGCCTCGGTTTTTCGCCAGGCAGCCGAGCAGATGCCCGGTCGTGATCTCTCGGACGCAGCGCTTCAAAACGCCGATCTTTCGAAGCTGTTACATCCCGGGGAGTTTGGTCTGATCCGTACTCTTTCTGCGTTTCCTAAAACAATCGCATCGGCCGCTACGCAGTGCGAGCCACATAGGCTTGCGTTCTATCTGCACGATCTCGCAAGCGACCTTCACAGCCACTGGAACCGCGGAAAGGGGGAGGAGGGCTTACGATTTGTTAACCCTAACGATTCACCTTCGACCGTGGCGCGGCTTGCGTTGGTTCGCGCCGTAATGACCACGTTGGGGCAAGGTTTGGCAGTTCTGGGCGTTGGTGCACCTGAACATATGCGTTAAGGCAAAGCCCTGAGGCATTGGAACGCCTAGCAAATTAGGCGCAATGTTTGCCTCATTCCCGCCATCTGGCTGGGCAACGTATAAAGCTTAGTAAACGAAGGCATAGGCGATGGCTCAGTCTGGCGACGATTATCCGCCTAAGGCGAAACAAGCCGGCGAAACCGATTCGAGTGGTGCTGGAACAGTTGATCCGCTTGACGAACTAGCGCGGCTTATGGGCGCCGCGGGTCTCGAGCCGCCGCGGGGGTCCCAGCGCGCCCAAACCCCGGACAAGCCCTTGAGCAATGATGACGCGCTGCTGCCACGCGATCTTCGATCAAGCCGTGAACTGACCGATGATCAACTCATCGAAGATGCGCTCGCCGATGGCGATATCCTCGCGTCTGAACTTGATCTATCGGAGTTTGACCTGCAGCCAGGCCCCGGGGACGACCCGCTTGCCGACACTGACGAACTGCTGGCGGATCTGAACTTCTCGGATCTGCTGACACCGAGTGCAGAACCATCTGCGCCGGTCCCGCCCGCCGAACCCGCACTCACGCCGCCAGCTGCGCCTGCCCCGCCGGCCCCACAGGCTGCACCGGCTGTGCCTGCGCAAACAGCTGCGCCGTCGCCGTCGGTCGAGCCGACCCATACTCCACCGGTTGAGGCAGCTGCGCCGGCCGCTGCTGTATCCGAGCTGAGCTTGACGCCAGACGAGCCTGATCCCGTGCGACCTCAGCAATCGGTCGATGAGGAAGCGCTCCTCGCCGCGTTAGATGAGTTTTCCGTCGATGACGACGTGACGCCGACCGTCACTGCGTCAACGTCACCGGATGTCGGAGCAGCAGCGGAACCCTTTGAGGACCGCGCCGGAGAGCCCCCACTTACGGCCAACATGGCTGCCGCTGCCTTGGGCGGTGTCGCCGGAACTGCTGCGCTGTCCGGTCGTTCTCCGGAGACGTCGAACGATCCTTTGTCCATGGATGCTCCCATGGCGGACCTCGCCAGTGATCCGGATTTTGATCCCGGTGCGCCGCCGCTGGCGCCCCGGCCGAACGATCCTCAAACAGCGGAGCCTTTCGAGGACAACCTGCTAGAGGAATATGATCAGCCGGAACCAAAAAAGAACCGCAGCACAGTTTTTACTCTAGCCGCACTTGGCGTGCTCGCTCTTGGGGGCGCCGTTGCGTATGGGGTGCTGTCGGGCGGCTCAGCGGAAGGCGAAGCACCGCAGTTGATCGCTGCCGATGACGCGGAAATCAAGGTTGAACAAACCGACGATACTGCTGATCAGCCCGCACAACCAGGCGACGCGGTCTTCAGCGCGCTGGATGAACAGGGCGGTCCTGCAGACGATGACAATCCGCGCATTGTTCTGCCAGCCCCTGGCGCAGAATCGCTCACCTCCCAGGTCACCCCTGTCGGTCCAGCCGAGGACATCGCCCCCGCACCACCGGGCTCAACGGCGAGCCGGCCAGTACGGACTGTCACCGTGCTGGCTGATGGTACGGTTGTAGACGTTGCTGAGGAGGCGACCGAAACCGTTGGCGAAACTGCAGAGAATGCACCATCTGAGCTTGCAGCTGCGCTCGAAGACGTTGCGGGCGTTGCCCAACAGACCGCCGAACAGACCGTTCAAAACGCGGTAGACGAGACGAACACTGCGGTCGAAGCAGTTACCTCGGAGGTCCTCAGCACCAGAGCGGTCGAGACCATCGCAGTGGGCCCAAATAGCGGTCCGCAGATCGATCCAGCCGCGCTGCAGCAGGTTACGCCCCAGACGGAGGTTGCAACTGTTCCAGAACTGGGACCACCGGCGGGCGGTACCCCGTCAATTCGCCCGCCAGCCCCAACACCAAGGCCAAGTGCGTTGGGTACCGGGCTTGCGGCTGCACCCGTTACACCGGCGCCTGCGGTGCCAGCACCATCTGTCGATGTCGCTTCAACGACGCCTTCGGCACCAACCGCTCCGGCAACGCCAAGTGTCGCCCAAACGCCAAGTCCTGCCCAACCGCCAAGCCCTGTCCAGCTGACCACGCCGCAAAACGCCCCGCTGCCAGCGCAAACAGATCAATCCGCAGTGGTGCCCCCGAGCCAGACCGCTGCGCCCGCACAAACGGCCTCGACGCAAACGGCTACCGTCGCTCCGGCCGGCGATTGGGTCGTTCAGCTCGCAAGCTTGCGATCCGAAGAACAGGCATCGTCAACGTTCAGCTCCCTGCAAGGTCGTTTCGGAAGCATTTTGTCGGGGTATTCGCCCGATATCCAAAGGGTTGATCTTGGTGACCGAGGTATCTTCCACCGCTTGCGCATAGGTCCCATGGACCGGGCATCGGCGAACAGCCTGTGTCAGCGTTACCAGTCTGCTGGCGGAGAATGCTTCGTTCAGCGGCGCTGACTACATGCCCCTGACAGTGTTGAGAACGCCTCGATATGGCAACCCGCGCAACAGCTGATCCAGCACCTGGGCGGCTTGACCTGCCGATATTTGGGACCCGCGCTTTGATCTGCGGGCTTGCCGGTCGTCGGCTGAGCGGGTTCGAACGTGATTATCTTCGAACCGTCCGACCGTGGGGCGTGATCCTGTTTGCGCGCAACGTGGCAAGTCCAAACCAGGTCCGGGAGCTTACGGCGGGCGTCCGTGACGAATTGGGCTGGCATGCGCCAATCTTGGTCGATCAGGAAGGCGGGCGGGTCCAGCGGTTGAAGCCGCCGCACTGGCGACGCTACCCTTCCGCGGGACGGTTCGGCGCGATGGAAGTCGCTGCGGAAGGTCGAGGCGTTGAGGCGGCGCAGATCGCAGCCTGGATGATTGCTGATGATCTGCTGTCGGTCGGCATCGACGTCAACTGTGCGCCGGTGCTGGATTTGCGGCTACCGGGAAGCACCAACGCCATTGGCAATCGCGCCTATCACGGCTTGCCTGAGGTCGTGATCAAGCTGGCGCGCGCAGTGCACGATGCCTATTTGGAGTCCGGTGTCGTTCCAGTCATCAAGCACATGCCTGGCCATGGTCGCGCGCGCGACGACAGCCACATGCGTTTACCGCGAATTCGGGCCACGAAGTCGACGCTCGCGCTGACCGATTTCAGCCCGTTTCGCGCCCTGCAAGATGCGCCAATGGGGATGACGGGGCACCTGCTGTTCGATGCGATCGACAGCGAAACGCCCGCCACATTGTCCAAACCGGTTATCGACTACGTGCGGCACACCATGAAATTCAACGGCCTCTTGCTGACCGATGATTTGTCGATGGGTGCGCTTTCAGGTTCGATCAATGAGCGTGCCAAGGCTGCAATAGCGGCCGGTTGCGACATCGTTCTGCACTGCAATGGCAGCCAATCTGAAATGGACGCCATTGTGGAGAGCGTGCCAGAACTCACCGGCACCTCGGCGGAACGAGCGGCCCGCGCTCTGGCGCGACGTGGGCGGCAGTCGATTGACCGGGCAGCACTTGATAGTCGATTGGAAGCGTTGCTGGCTGATTTTTCCGGCAGCGACGATGACGGCATAGTAGATCCCACGAAGACCACCCACGCGTAGCCCTTTCTGCCGCAAAAGCAGGGGATGAGCGGCAACAATACCTGCGCCTTGGGAGTTGGCCGTTTTCACACCCCGCCGAGCGTGGTAGCAGCACACATACGCTTAAACCGCATGCGTCCACTGTCTGGTCTTGAGAGTGATCGCTTGCCTGCGACCCACAAGCACAACGCCGGATCATTATGTCTGACGTCATTGACTTTGCATCCAGTGCGGCAGCCCGCAGGGCGGCTGCGGTCTCCGCAGAGCCCGCGGAAAGCGACCTGGCGCCCGATTCCTTCATTGTGGATATCACCGGCTTTGAGGGGCCGATAGATTTGCTGCTGGCGATGGCGCGCACGCAAAAGGTCGATTTGAGCAATCTGTCGATTGTTGCGCTCGTCGATCAGTATGCGGAGTTTATCGAACAAGCGCGAGCAGGGCGACTTGAGCTGGCTGCCGATTACCTCGTCATGGCGGCGTGGCTCGCTTATCTGAAATCACGGTTGTTGCTTCCTGATCCCCCCGATGACGACGAACCTGATCCGCAGGAGATGGCAGAGGCGTTGGCGCTGCGCCTTCGTAAGCTCGATGCGGTCCGCACAGCGTCCCAGAAACTGTGGCGGCAGCCACAAAAACAGCTGCATATCTTTCCAACGGGTAATGATCGGCCAATAGGCGTGCCCGGTGATCCCACTTGGACCGCAGAACTGTTTGATCTGCTGAACGCTTATGCGCAAATCCAGACCCGTCACCTTGATCGAACAATTACCATCGCCCGGCGAGAGGTTTGGTCCTTGGCCGATGCGCGTGCACTCGTGGAACGCGCGCTTGGCAGCCTTGCCGAATGGACACCGTTCGACGTGGTACTGGCTGCCCAAGCCGCGCTTCAGCGCGGTTCATCGGCGCGGGCTCGTCGCGGGGGCATGAAGGCGGCTGCTTTTGCAGCAAGCCTAGAGTTGGCGCGCGAGGGCCAGGTTGAGTTGCGCCAAGACGCGCCTTTGCGGGCGCTCTTCGTTCGAGCCCGCGCCGAAACAGGTGATCAGTCGACAGACGGTGGTGCATCATGAGCGCGCCGTCTCGCAACGTTGGTGGCGATCGATCGCAAGAACTGCCTTTGGGCGATTTGCCCCAAGGCGATGGGCCCGAACAGGAAAGCAACCCGCCAACGCCGGATATGGCGCCTGAGGAGGCTGTCAGGGTCGTCGAGGCACTGCTGTTTTCAAGCGATGCGCCGATCACGGCCAAGCAGCTGGCAACCTACGTTGGCGATACGACCGTCTCTACGGCAATTGAGGCGCTGGAGAGTAAGTATGACGGCGGCGTCCGGCTGATACGTCTTGCAGGTGGGTACGCTCTTCGCACCGCTCCCGATCTTGATTGGCTTTTCGAAGCCCAAGCGCGCGAGCCGCGCAAGCTCAGCCGGGCTGCACTCGAGACACTTGCGATCATCGCTTACCACCAACCCGTCACCCGTGCCGAAATCGAGGATATCCGAGGCGTTGCAGCTTCTAAGGGAACGCTCGACGTCTTGCTCGAGGCCGGTTGGGTGCGCATGCGTGGCCGTCGTCGTACGCCTGGTCGGCCGGTCACCTACGGCACGACCCCGGATTTCCTGGACCACTTTACCCTCGACAGTATCGGTGACTTGCCGGGCCTTGAGGAACTCAGAGGTGCTGGCCTGCTCGAGACTGTTCCGGACCCCAATTCGCCGATCCTCCCGGGGCTTTCTGGCGCTGAAAAGCCGGACGAAGACCCCATGGATGAAGCCGATGAGCAAGCGGAGCGCGCATCGATGGCGCTATGGCCCTCGGATGAAGACGGCGACAGCGAGGCGAATGAGCCTGGCCCGGCGCGGGGCGAGGACGCTTAGGCGATGCACGGCCAAAGCGGGTTGGAGCAGCCCGAAAGCAGAGTTGCGTCCAAGGTCGAGATCGACGGCGTCGTCCACTATTTCGGTAAGAAGTCCGCTGTTCGCGGTGTCTCACTGACAGTTGAACAAGGTGAGATCGTTTGCCTGCTCGGTCATTCGGGATGCGGCAAAACCACTTTGCTTCGCATTCTAGCGGGAACCGAGCGGCCACAATCGGGCACTATCCGCCTCGATCAGAAAGTGGTCGTCGCTGACGATACATTTGTCCCGCCTGAAAAGCGCGAAGTTGGCCTGATGTTTCAGGATTTCGCCCTGTTTCCGCATTTGACGGTTCTCGATAACGTTCGCTTCGGGCTTTCACGGCTCACGCCAGCCGAAGCAAATCGCGAAGCCCGAGAGGCTCTCGAAAGGGTCGGTCTTGCGCAAACGGCCAACGATCATCCGCATATGTTGTCAGGCGGCATGCAGCAGCGTGTCGCACTCGCTCGCGCCATCGTGCCCAAGCCACGCATCATCTTGATGGACGAGCCGTTTTCGGGTCTCGATCGCCGGACACGTGACCGCGTCCGAGACGAAACGCTCGGAATTCTTCGTGAGCTAGGAACGACAACACTTGTTGTCACTCATGATCCCGATGAAGCGCTGCGCATCGCTGACCGCATCGTGCTTATGCGTGACGGTCGGATCGTCCAGGATGGCTCCGCGCGCGACTTTTACAACCAACCGGTTGACGCGTTCGCTGCCCGTTTCTTTCACGAACTCAACGAATTCGACGCTGTCGCAAAGGGCGGAAAGGCGCACACGCCCCTTGGCGAAATCGACGCCAAGGCACACGCGGATGGGACACAGCTTTTGGTTGGCATTCGTCATTCTGCGGTGGAGCTTAGTGATGCTGACGAGCAGTCCAACGGACCGCGTGCCACGGTGACCGCGGTTCAGTTTTTAGGTGAGATTGATCTCGTTCGCCTCATGTTTGAGGGCTTGGACCGACCGGTTTTTGCACGCTCGGCGGACATCGATCGACACAAGCCCGGTGATAAGGTGGGCATTCGCGTTCACCCAGAAGGCGCAATGGTCTTCCAAAACTAGGCGCCGACGCTTACATACACAGATGAGAAAGCAAGGCCGCGTGTAGACAAGCCGGGTGTCGTGCTGTTTGGCTTTATGACGAAGAGGTGGCGACAAGCCGTTCGCTGCCATTTGCGCGCCCATCGGGTTAGGCGTGCCAAAGGAGAGACTGATGGTTCCAGGTTGGATGCAAATTTTGCTGGTGGTCCTGCTGATTGTCCTACTGTTTGGACGCGGCAAGATTTCCGAGTTCATGGGCGACCTCGCCAAAGGCATCAAGAGCTTCAAGACGGGGCTTGCCGATGATGAGAAGGACGAGGGGCGGACGATAGAGCATACCGCCGAGGAGACGGTGTCTCCCAGCAAGACCGCCGAAGAGTCCAAGCAAGGCTAACCAGCCCTACCGCTTGTTCGGCCGAACGGGCTGCGTTTGTCGCGGTCTGGAGCGACCGTTGAACGAGGACGCGCATGTTCGATATTGGTGGCGTGGAGCTCTTGGTGGTTGCGGCGATCGCGATCCTCGTGGTCGGTCCACGCGAGCTCCCGGGAATGTTGCGAGCGGTGGGCCGCTTTGTCCGACAGGCGCGTTCGATGACCAGTCAGGTCCAACGCCAGTTCAATGATGCGCTGAAAGAAGCTGAGCTTGATGATGTGCGACAGACAATCAACGATGTGCGCTCGCTTAACCCGGCCACCAAAATCAAACAGACTATCGCCAAGGAAATGCGCCCGCTCACCGATGTTGGAAACACGGTGAAGGAAGCGGTTGATACAGCCCAGACAAGCGCGTCGGCCGCTACGCGCTCTCAGACGGCTGCTCCTAAGCCGAGCAAAACAGCATCGGTAAAGTCCAAAGCTGCGTCCAAGGCGCAAGCTGAGGGAGAGCAAAGCGTAGCCGATGGCTGAGAAAGCCGATCCAAACCAGGGCAACGGGGAACAGGAGACGAGCGGCGAGAGCGCGGCTGCGGACAAACCTCGCCGCCAGCCCGCTGCGCGCAAGCCATCTGGCAGGAAGCCCGCGGCCACTAAGCCCGCATCTAAGAAACCTGCGGCCAAAAAGCCTTCTGCCAAAAAGCCTTCCGCCAAAAAAGCGTCAGAGGGCAAAGCATCAACCAAGAAGGCTCCCAGCCGAAGTGCCGCCACCACCAAAAAGCCATCCACGAGGCGGACCACCACGAAGGCGGCATCGTCGTCTGCCACCACGGGTGAAGCATCCTCTGCGGGCAATGAGCTGCCCAACAAAACGGTGGGCAAGCCTGCGCCCATTGATGAACCATTGTCGCTGACGCCGGCTTCCGCTGCCGCAGGCTCGACCTTGCCGCCTGAAGACGATCCGTTCGAGGATGATCTGGAAGAGGATGAAGTCGAAAAATCTCGGGCGCCGCTGATTGAGCATCTGATCGAACTGCGCCAGCGGCTGTTTTTTGCCGTCATCGCGCTCGGTGTGGCGTTCATCGGCTGCTATTTCATCGCCGATCAGATCTTCAACATTCTGCTTGTCCCCTTCGACCGAGCCCAGGATGAGGCTTCCGATCTCGAACTCATCTTCACCGCGCCGCAGGAGTATTTCTTCACGCAGCTGCGGATCGCCTTGTTCGGCGCGCTCTTCATCGCTTTCCCTGTGATCGCAAGCCAGATCTATATGTTCATGGCGCCGGGCCTCTACAAACATGAACGCGGGGCATTCATCCCCTATCTTGTTGCGACACCGATCCTGTTCGTGGTCGGGGCGGCGCTTGTCTATTTCGTCGTTATGCCGCTCGCGCTGAACTTCTTTCTTTCGTTTGAGCAACAAGGGGGTGATGGACAGGCGTCCATTCAGCTCATGGCGCGGACGAGCGAATATCTCAGCTTGATCATGACCCTCATCTTTGCGTTTGGTCTGGTGTTCCAGTTGCCGATCGTGTTGACGCTCCTGGGCCGCATGGGCGTGGTGACCGCTGATGGCCTGGCCAAGAAGCGCAAGTACGCCATTGTCGGCACCTTTTTGGCCGCCGCCTTCCTGACGCCGCCCGATCCTATAAGTCAGGTGGGTCTTGCGGTGCCAACTCTGCTTCTTTACGAGGCGAGCATCTGGTGCGTGCGACTCGTTGAAAAGCGCCGGGCCGAAGAACGGGCCGAGCTCGACAACGATGATCCTGACGAGGCTCAACAAGCGTCCTCATAAGGCGGAGCATTCCTGCGGCCTGCACCAGTTCGCGTAACCGCCTCCCGGATTTTCTTGCATGCTTGATATTCGCCTCATTCGTCACGATCCGGACGCACTTGATCAAGCTCTGCGAAGCCGCGGCGAGGGACCCGCGTCAGCCCAGATTCTGGCGCTTGATGACGCCCGCCGCGAGCATCTTCAGAGGCTGCAAGATGCGCAGAATGCGCGCAATGTGGCATCCAAGGCGATTGGCAAGGCAAAGGCTACCGGCGACGAGGCCGAGGCACAGCGGCTTATCGATGAGGTCGCCAAGCATAAGGCCTTCATTCAGGCCGGTGAAGACACCGAGCGTGAACTGACCGAAAAGCTCAATGCGGCGCTGGCGCGTCTGCCCAACGCGCCACTGCCGGATGTCCCTGTTGGTGCGGATGAAGACGACAATGTCGTAGTCCGCACGTCTGGCAGCAAGCGCTCACTGGAGTTCCAAGCCAAGGAGCATTTCGAAATCGGCGAGGCGATGGGCCTGATGGATTTCGAGACAGCGGCCAAGCTCGCAGGCTCCCGCTTCTGCGTCATGAAGGGAGCATTGGCAAAGCTCGAACGGGCCTTGGGGCAGTTCATGCTGGACACGCACACCCGGCAGAACGGTTACACCGAAGTTGCGCCGCCGCTGCTTGTGCGCGATGAAGCGATGTTTGGCACCGGGCAGTTGCCGAAATTTGCTGATGATTTGTTTATTGGCGCCGATATCCCCGGACGTGGCGAAAAAGCTCGCGATGCCCTCGACTTATTCTGGACCGATGCCCACACCGAAGACCTGATGGCAAAGCGAAAGTCGGCCGCGGACCTTTTCGAGGAGGTTCTCGAGAACGCTCCTACGACTGAGCAGTACTGGATGATCCCAACTGCCGAAGTTCCGCTGACCAACCTTGTCAGGGAGGAAATCCTCCACGCGGAAACACTTCCTTTGCGGGTGGCCGCGCTAACGCCGTGTTTCCGAGCGGAAGCCGGCTCCGCTGGGCGCGATACCAAAGGCTATTTGCGCCAGCACCAGTTCAACAAGGTTGAGATGGTGTCGATCACCCACCCAACGGAAAGCGAAGCGGAACTCGAGCGTATGACCGCTTGCGCGGAGAAGGTTCTTGCCGATCTCGGGCTGCACACCCGCACGGTTGTGCTGTGTACCGGCGACATGGGATTTGGTGCCCGAAAGACCTATGACATCGAGGTTTGGCTTCCCGGGCAGGGACGGTATCGCGAAGTATCGAGCTGCTCGGTCTGCGGTGATTTTCAGGCAAGGCGCATGAACGCACGTTTCCGGGACGAAGACGGCAAACCTCAATTTGTGCACACGCTCAACGGATCCGGCGTTGCAACGGGCCGCGCGCTGATCGCCGTGATGGAAACCTATCAAACCGCTGAAGGCGGCATCACGGTGCCCGAAGCGCTGCTGCCCTACATGGGCGGGACCACAGCGATACAGCCTGATGGCACCGAGGTGGTATGATGCGCATTTTGGTCACAAATGATGATGGTATCCATGCCCCCGGCCTGCAGCATCTCGAGCGGGTCGCGGAGAAAGTAGGGGCGGAAGTGTGGACGGTTGCCCCGGAAACCGATCAATCGGGAGTTGCCCACTCCATGTCACTCAATGATCCTCTGCGCCTGCGACAGTTGGATGATCGTCGCTTCGCGGTGCGCGGGACGCCGACCGATTGTGTGCTTATGGCTGTACGCCATGTCATGCCTGAGCGACCTGACTTGTTGCTGTCTGGGATCAATCGGGGCCAGAATCTTGCAGAGGACATAACCTATTCCGGCACCGTCGCAGCCGCAATCGAAGGCACAATCTTGGGTGTGAAATCCATCGCCCTTTCGCAGGCCTATTCCTTCGCATCTCGTTCGCAGCCACCATTTGAGACCGCCGAAGCCCTTGCTCCGGACCTAATCGAGAAGCTCGCCTCGTTGGAGTTGCCCAAGCAGAGCCTGCTTAACATCAACTTCCCCGACCGTACGCCGGACGCAGTTGAAGGGGTTCGCGTCACCCAACAGGGCCGCCGGAACATCGATTTTCTCACCATTGACGCGCGCAACGATGGACGCCGCAATCCTTATTACTGGTTGACCTATACAGGTGAGATGCCACAGCCCGATGCCGGCTCCGACCTGGAGACGGTGCGTGCGGGCTACATCTCGATCACTCCATTGTCGATCGATATGACTGATGCCGCCAGTTTGGGTGCCGTCGAGAGTGCCTTGGGCATGCAGGGCAATTCATCGTGAGCCAGGGCCGTGGATGAGGAAACCGTCCGCCGCGCAAATCTCGTCCTGAGTCTGCGCTCGACCGGTGTGACGAGCCGATCCATCCTCAACGCCTTCGAGACTACCCCACGCCATGCCTTCGCCCCTAAGACCTACGCCGATGATGCCTATGCTGACCGGTTGATCCCAATAGGCTGCGGACAGACCATGGAAGCGCCGACGGTGCTGGCGCGCTTGCTGGTGAGCGCCGACATTTCACCGGACAGCACTGTTCTCGAAATTGGCGCGGGCTCTGGCTACCTCACCGCCCTGTTGTCCCGGTTGTGCAGGCGGGTCATCGCGCTTGAGAGATTCCGGCAATTGGCTGAGACCGCGCGCACAAACCTCTCCCAGCAGGGTATTGAGCGGGCTGAGGTGATCTTGACCGATGGCTCTGCCGGTTGGCCGCCAGCCGGCCCTTACGGCGCGATCATTGTCACCGCAGCGGTCGAGCGTTTGCCGCAGATGTGGTTTGAGCAGATCACTCCAGGTGCGCGGTTGATCGTACCCTTCGGCAAGGCAGACCAGCCGCAGAAGTGGCTGTGTTTTGTGAACACGCCCGAGGGATTGAAGTCCCCCGAAGTCATCGGATCGACCTTCGCGGCACCCCTTACACCGGGTCTGGCCCGCACGCTTTAGCGGCCGCTACTTCTCGCCTTCGCGCACACATTTTCGAGCCAGCTTAAGCCTTCGGAAAGATTAATGGTGTTTTGCTGCAAACCATCGGTTTGTGTGTTGTGAGTAAGTGTAATGCGTACCTGTTTCGCCGGTCAGCCGCGTTTTGCGGTGGCGCGCCTCGGTCTGGTTTCAGCGGCCGCGCTGGTGTTGTCCGCCTGTTCATCTGACTCGAACCGTTTGAGTTTCTTCGGCGTGGATAGCGATCCCGCACCAGCCATGGTGCAAGCTCAGCCCGTACATCCGGTGCAGGTTGGTCAGCCAATGCCGCCTGTCAGGTCTGCTACGCAGCCCGCCACACAGCCTGCTTTGGTGCAGCCTTCGACCCAACCACTCGCAGCTCCAACCGGTTACACACCGCCGAACACACAAGCCCCGGGTTATGGCGTGGTAACCGGCACCACGGCGCCGTCCCAAGCTCCATTCCGGACAACACCTCAGCCGCTTCCGCAGCCCGTGACTCAACAGGTTGCCCAGGCACCGCAGACGGCACGCGGCGTCTTTCCGCCGGCGATGGTCGGCGCCCAGCCGTCTCAGCCTGTGCAGCAGCCAGCGCCGTTGCCGCAACCACAGACCTTCGCCGCACCTCAGCCAATAACGAGCCAGCCTCAGCCGCTTGTTCCGCAAGCGGTTTCCGCACCGGCAACACTTCCCGCTCCAACCACACTACCGCAGGCTTCAACACCCCAAACGGTGCAACCCACCCATGGAAGACCCGCCGGTTGGTCGACCGTCGGTGGTACGCGGGTTCAGGTGGGCGCCGGTGAGACCCTGTTCTCGATCTCACGACGCTACGGCGTTCCGGTGGCTGCGATCCAACAGGCCAACGGTTTGCAGGACGCAAGCGTGGTTCGTGCGGGGCAGACTATCATCATCCCGACCTACTCGATGGCTGCAACGCCCGCGCAGGCCCCGCAGACGGCGGCCCAGCCGGTTCAGCGCACGGCATCGGTTCCCAGACCCACTCCAAGGCCGACATCGGCAGCGCGAGCGAGCACCCAGCAAACGGCTCCCCAGACGGTGGCCACAAGCGGTGTCCACACGGTTGTGTCGGGCGATACAGCCTTCAACATTGCGCGTCGCTACGGGATGACCGTTTCACAACTTGCAAGCGCCAACGGCCTATCCGATCCCGGTGCGATCCGTATTGGTCAGCGGTTGAATGTGCGCGGCGGTGCGGCAGCCCAGCAGGTCGCTTCCACTGCACCAACATTGCCGGTCGTGTCGCAAACGGCAACTGCGCCCCGCGTGACGCGAACGCCCGCGCAGGAGGTTGCCGCCCGAAGCTACACGCCCCCACAACCACCAGCTCAAGCCGAGCCCGAGGTCGCAAGCCGCCAAACACCGGCTGCCGAACCAGCCCAAGCAACCGAGAGCCCGCTTCAGTTCCGCTGGCCGATCCGTGGACGCGTTGTCTCTGGTTTCGGCACCCAGGTGAACGGTGCCCGCAATGATGGCATCAACATCGCTGTGCCCGAAGGGGCGTCGATCCGTGCGGCTGAAGATGGCGAGGTTGTTTATGCTGGAAACGAGTTGCGCGGCTTCGGAAACTTGGTCTTAGTCCAGCATCGTGGCGGCTATGTTACAGCCTACGCCCACAACAGCCGGATCATGGTCAGCCGAGGCGATCGTGTCAGCCGCGGCGAGATTATCGCGCGGGCAGGGGCAACGGGTGATGTCGATACCCCTCAATTGCACTTCGAGATTCGCCGCGGCACAACGCCGGTCGATCCAGCACCTTATCTACCGCAGGGCTAAACCAGCACGGCCAGCAGCGTCCTGAATGAACTGCCAGGCCACGCGTCCGGAGCGCGCTCCACGCGTGGTTGCCCATTCCAGCGCTTGTGCGTGATAGTCGGATGCTGAACCGGGCAGTTCGAAGTGGCCATGATAGGCGTCGATCATCGCGAGATATTCGTCTTGCGAGCATTTGTGGAACCCCAACCAGAGCCCGAACCGGTCGGACAGAGACACCTTTTCTTCCACCGCATCGCCTGGATTGATCGCCGTTGCGCGCTCATTGTCCATCATGTCGCGAGGCAGCAAATGCCTGCGGTTGGACGTTGCGTAGAAAAGCACGTTTTCAGGCCGGCCCTCGATCCCGCCTTCAAGCGCGACTTTCAGCGACTTGTAGGTTGTTTCGCCGGGGTCGAACGACAGGTCATCGCAAAAGAGGATTACCCGGTTCGGTAAGCCTCGCAGCATCGACAAGAGTGCGGGCAGGCTGGCGATGTCTTCGCGATGAATTTCGATCAGTTTCAGCGCTGTTTGTGTATCGCGACCCTCGTTGATGGAGGCGTGAACAGCTTTGACCAAGGACGACTTTCCTTGCCCACGTGCGCCCCAAAGAAGGGCATTGTTGGCAGCGAGCCCTCGTGCAAATCGCTCGGTGTTATCCACCAACGTATCGCGCGAGCGGTTGATACCCTTCAGTAAGCTGAGCGGAAGGGCGTTGACGCTTTCGACGGGCGTAAGCGTGTTCGATTCGGCCTGCCATACAAACGCGTTCGCCGCAGACAGGTTGATCTGCCGGTCCACAGATGGCGATAGACGATCAAGCGCGTCGGCAACGCGCTCCAAAAGGCCTTCAATCCGCAACAAATCGCTCATGGCCGTACTTTTGCGATGAAACCTGCATCAGGGGCGCGCATCACACTTGTGGGCGCTTCAACAAACCCGTAATCGACAAAGCGCCTTTAAACCGCTTGATGGTTTGGTGCCAAGGCCTCTGCGTGATGCATTGGTACGGCACGCACAAAACGCAATAGTGTTAGCGGTGTCTGGTTTGAAGTCCGTCAGCCCGCTTGCATCACCTGCGTTTGAGGGCCACATAACGGCGGAACGGCTGCACCCCATGCAGCCCGATCCCTAGGTTGTAAGTACGGTTGAAGCGGGGCTTCCGATAACGGAGTTTGCGTCTTCGACCACAAGGAGAAGTTGATGTTGGTAACCCCCGCCTATGCACAAGCCGCTGGTGCCGCCGGTGGAGGTAGTCTGGTCATGTCCATTCTGCCGTTCATCCTGATCTTCGTCATCATGTGGTTTTTGATCATTCGGCCACAGCGCCAGCAGATGAAGCGGCATCGCGAGATGATTGCCAATGTGCGGCGCAACGACACCATCGTCACTTCGGGCGGACTGATCGGAAAAGTCACCAAAGTCATGGACGATGCCGCCAACGAGATCGAAGTGCAGCTCGCCGACGGCGTGAAAGTTCGTCTGGTGCGCTCCATGATACAGGACGTGCGCACCAAAGCCGAACCGGTTGCGGCAAACGACAAAGGCAAATAGGGCAGCCCTCCATCCTCTTTCTGCGCTTCGCTCAAGGCCACCATGCTCTACTTTAAACCCTGGAAAATCGCTCTCATCATCGCATTCGCGGTTCTGTCTGTCGCGTTTGCGTTGCCCAACGCGTTTGATAGCGAGCAAGTCGATGGCTGGCCCGACTTCTTACCAAAACGGCAGATCGTCCTGGGCCTTGATCTGCAAGGTGGCGCGCATCTGCTGCTGCAGGTTGAGCGCGATAGTTTGGTGGAAGATCGCATAGAAGCCCTGCGCGATGATGTTCGCCGTACACTGCGCACCGAGCGGATTGGTTACACAGGTCTGGGGGCGCAAGGCGAAACCGTCCAGTTACGCATCCGCGATCTGGACCGACTTGATGAGGCTGAAACGCTGCTGACGGGCCTGTCGGTTCCCATCAATCCGCTTCAGCTTGGTGGCCAGGCCCCGGACGTCGCTGTGGACGTCGCGACCGATGGGCTGGCGCGCCTGACGCTCACTGAAGATGGGATTGATGCGCGTTTGGCGCAAGCGGTGGAACAATCGATCGAGGTTATCCGCCGCCGTATCGACCAGCTTGGCACGACGGAGCCAACGATCCAGCGAGAAGGTCAAGACCGTGTTCTGGTTCAGGTGCCCGGGCTGGGCGATCCACAAAGGCTGAAGGACATTCTGGGTCAGACAGCCGCGCTTTCGTTCCACCTTTTAAGCGATGAGATGAGCCCGCAACAGGCGGTCCAAAGTCGAGCGCCAGCGGGCACCCGGCTTTTGTATTCGGTCGATGATCCGCCGATACCCTATTTGGTGCAGTCTCGGGCGCTGATAACGGGCGATCAGTTGGCCGACGCGCAGCCGGGCTTTGACCAGCAAACGCAGGAGGCCATCGTCTCTTTCCGTTTCAACACCTCAGGCGCGACGACTTTCGGACAAGCGACGACCGAAAACGTCGGGCGGCCTTTCGCGATTGTCCTGGATGATGAGGTGATCTCGGCCCCCGTTATTCGGGAGCCCATTCTGGGTGGTTCGGGCCAGATTTCGGGGAACTTTACGCCCGAGCTGGCCAACGATTTAGCCATCCTACTGCGCGCGGGGGCGTTGCCGGCTGAGTTAACGATCGTTGAAGAGCGAACTGTGGGGCCGGGCCTTGGTGCCGACTCAATCGCCGCAGGCGAGATCGCCGGTGTCATTGGCGCCATTGGCGTCTTGCTGTTTATGGGCTTGTCTTACGGCCTTTTCGGGTTGTTCGCCAACGTTGCCTTGTTTGTGAATATCTCGCTCATTATCGCGGCTTTATCCGTCCTCGGTGCCACTTTGACGTTGCCGGGCATCGCAGGGATCGTGCTCACGGTCGGTATGGCAGTCGATTCAAACGTGCTCATTTTCGAACGCATTCGTGAAGAGGTTCGCCGGGGCCGCAAGACCATTATGGCCATTGATGTCGGCTTCCGCGAAGCGCTTCGCACCATTCTCGATGCGAACATCACCACTCTCATAGCTGCCGTCATTCTGTTTCAGCTAGGGTCTGGCCCGGTGCGTGGCTTTGCCGTCACGTTGGCGATCGGTATCGTAACGACTGTTTTTACCGCATACACCATGACCCGTCTGATGATCGCCCTGTGGGTTAAGTCACGCCGTCCAAAGGCTCTGCCGATCTAGCGGCGGCGAGGAGATACGTATGTCGTTTGCGCTCATCAAGTTGCTTCCTGCAGAGCCAAAGCTGCGCTTTATGGCCTACCGCAACTGGGCCTTTCCCTTCTCCATCGTTATGATGGTGGTATCTCTGGGCGTCTTTAGTTTCCTTGGGCTCAATCTGGGTATCGATTTCCGTGGCGGCACCGTCATTGAAATCCGTACAACGGACGGGCCAGCAGATGTTGGCGGAATACGCACCCAGCTCAACCAGCTCCAGTTTGGCGACGTCGAGGTTCAAAGCTTCGGCAACGAAACCGATGTGCTCATCCGCATTGAGCAGCAACCTGGTGGCGATCAGGCGCAGCAGGCCGTTGTCAACACGGTCCGAGCGGAGTTGGGCGAAGAGGGCATCGAATATCGCCGCTTTGAAGTGGTCGGACCGCGCGTTTCGGGCGAACTGGCCATCGCTGGGATCACCGCAGTTCTGGCTGCGCTTTGTGCGATCCTGATTTACATTTGGGTGCGTTTCGAGTGGCAGTTCGCCATAGGAGCGATCATAGCCACCGTCCACGATGTGATCCTGACCCTCGGGCTGTTTGCGGTGACGGGGCTGGAGTTCAACCTGTCGTCCATCGCCGCGATCCTGACGATTGTAGGCTATTCGTTGAATGACACCGTGGTCGTCTACGACCGTGTGCGAGAAAATCTCCGGCGGTACAAGAAGATGGCGATCGACGATCTTATTGATCTGTCCGTCAACTCGATGCTGTCGCGTACGATCATGACCTCGGTCACGACCCTCATCGCGTTGGGTTCACTGTTTATTTTTGGTGGCGAGATCATTCGATCCTTCACTGCGGCGATGATTTGGGGTGTGCTGGTCGGTACCTATTCCTCGATCTTCGTCGCTGGTCCTGTGCTCATCTTCCTCAAGCTCAGGCCGTCGTCAGACGACAAGCCTGAGGCGCCCAAAGGTGCAAAGCGCGCCACGGTCGATAGCGAAGACCCCAATGCCGGTGCGGTGGTGTAGGCACCAAAGCGTTGGACGAGCAAAGCGCCGAACGCTTTCTGCCGCAACAGGTGCCGATTGATGCGATGCTCGACGCCGGGTTTCGCTTCGCAGGTATGTCGCATCAGGGGAGTATCATGACAATGCCGGGGCGCACGCAAAGCTGGGCCGCGCCCACGTCTGCTTCCGCTCTCGCCACCCGTGATTTGCAACCGATCCTGGACCTGGCGGACAACCTTGATCTTCTGGTCATAGGGACCGGGGCCCATGTTGCGGTTCTGCCCCAAACAACACTTGATGCGGTCCGCGAAGCCGGTCTTGCCGCCGAGGTAAGCGCAACCCGCGCAGCCGTTCGTACCTACAATATCCTTCTGTCCGAAGATCGGCGGGTGGCCGCTGCGCTCATGGCGCTGACCTAACCGGGAACAACCGCAAACGGAGACGCGGGTGCCAGATAACCCCAATCAGCACGCTGCCGATCATCTGCGAACGCATGACCCTATCTGGCATGCCAGCTTGCAGTTCGTACCAGAGGACAGGCGGGCAACCGTCATGGCCTTGTTTGCGTTCCTGGCCGAAGTTGCGCGGACCCGGTCGATGATCTCAGAACCGATGCCTGGAGAAATCCGGTTGCAATGGTGGCGCGACGCTATCGGCGGGATTGAGCATGGCGCTGTTGGCTCCAACCCTCTCGCCGCGGCGCTGCTGGAAGCCATGGGACGCGATGGCCTACCCGCCGCAACACTCCAGGCAGTTCTCGATGGCCGAACTTTTGACCTCTATGATGATCCGATGCCCGAAACCCACACGTTCGAAGGGTATGCTGGTGAGGTCTGGTCAGGCCCAATGGCGCTTGCCATGGGCTACCTTGCTTCCGAGCCGGCAGGTCAGTTCGCCGATGCGGCAGGGCACGGTGGCGTGGCGCTGACAGTCGCTCGGGTGCTGACAGGTTTCCATCATTGGACGGCGCGGGGCCAGACGCTCATCCCAAAGCCGATGCTGGACGAGGCCGGCACAACGCCTGATGCGCTCCGGCTTGGCAAGCAGACGGCAGGGCTATCTGACGCGCTAAAGGCCTTTATCGCTTATGGTCAAAGCCATGTTCACAAGGCGCAAGAAGCTGCACGATCCTTGCCGAGCGCGGCCTATCCGATCTTGCTACCGGTATCCTTGGCAAGCCGTACCTTTAAGGAGGCAGAGGGGTGGGCCGACGACCCCTTTCGCGGCGCACTTTCGCACGCGCGTTGGAAACTCCTTTGGAGGGTATGGCGTGCATCGAAACGCATGCCCCGGCTATGATCACTCCGCCGCACTTGGGAGCATGGCCGCCTCAAAACGAGCCGCCCAATCCGCCGAAGCGGCAAGCGCGCGTTTGGCCATCGCCTGCTTGCGCGCCAAGCCCTTTGCCTTGCCCTTGATCCGCTTTCCGGCTTCATCGAGCAGTGGGCCGTCGAGCGGCGGGAAAAGGCCGAAATTGACGTTCATGGGTTGAAAGGATCGCGGGCCCTCGTCAATGGAGACAACATGGCCGCCGGTGATGTGGTTCACCAACGCACCGAGAGCAGTCGTTTCAGGCAGATCCGGGACCGGTAGCCCAAGCCGTTCAGCCGCCGCAAGACGGCCGACGTAAAGCCCGATCGCCGCCGATTCAACGTACCCTTCGCAGCCGGTAATCTGTCCGGCAAAGCGTAAACGCGGCTGTGCTTTGAGGCGAAGTTGCCGGTCGAGAACGACAGGCGAATTGAGATAGGTATTCCTGTGGATCCCGCCCAGGCGGGCAAAACGCGCCTGCTCTAGGCCCGGAATCATACGCAGGATATCGGTTTGCTGGCCGTATTTGATCTTGGTCTGAAAGCCGACCATGTTGAACAGCGTGCCGAGCGCATTGTCCTGGCGCAGCTGAACAACGGCGTAAGGCCGCTCGTCCGGGTTGTTCGGATCGGTCAGGCCGACCGGTTTCATCGGTCCGAACCGCAAGGTCTCACGGCCCCGCGCCGCCATGACCTCGATGGGGAGGCAACCGTTGAAATAGGGTGTGTCGGCCTCCCACTGCTTGAAGTCGGTTGAATCCGCCTCGATCAGCGCGTCGATGAAACGATTGTACAGCGCTTCGTCCATCGCACAGTTGATGTAGTCCTTGCCCGTTCCACCGGGGCCAACCTTGTCATAGCGGGACTGGAACCATGCCTTGTCCATATCGATGCTGTCGAAGTGGACAATCGGCGCGATGGCATCGAAGAAGGCGAGAGCATCCTCACCGGAAAGCTCCAAAATGGCCTGGGCGAGCGATGGCGCGGTGAGTGGACCTGTTGCGATGATCACGCTGTCCCACTCGTCTGGCGGTAAACCTCCCAACTCCTTGCGCTCAACTGTGATGAGTGGGTGGTCCTGGAGCGCTTTGGTCACGGCTTCAGAAAATCCATCCCGATCGACAGCAAGCGCGCCGCCCGCGGGCACCTGGTGCGCGTCTCCCGATGCCATGATGATCGAATTGAGCTGCCGCATTTCTGCATGCAGCACGCCAACGGCGTTCGATGTCGCATCATCCGACCGAAACGAGTTCGAACAGACAAGTTCGGCCAATCCATCAGTCTTGTGCGCTTCCGTGCCGGCGTGCTGCGGGGCACCGCGCATCTCGTGAAGGATCACTGGGACGCCGAGCTGCGCCACCTGCCATGCGGCTTCCGATCCAGCCAAGCCCCCGCCGATGATGTGAATGGGTTTCAAGGTAAGCTTCCCGCTGTGAAAAACTTGACAAGGTTTAGTGGCCCAATGGCAACGCTTCAAGGCGATCGTGCAGCACAGCAAACCTGACGGCCGGTTGATCGTTGCTCGGCAGCCCGGGTGTTGGTAGCCGCGACCATGGCCCTCAACAAGGAATGCAGCGTGCGCGGCTTAGCTCGGTCCATTTTGATCTGCCTTTCGGCCGGCTTACTGGCCGGTTGCGTGTCAAGCAGCGCAAGCCCTCTATCGTGGTATCCCAACCATAACGGCGTCGCGCCAAACGGGCTGCAGGTGACGATCTGCCATGGCTTCGGATGCATGCGCTCAAGCCGTGTCCAGTTGACCGGGCAGGACGTCACCGTGCTTCGCGGCATCATGGCTCGGGGCTCGTCCGATCCAGCTGCCGAGCGGCGCGCCATCAAAAATGCGGTTATGTGGATGGAGGAACGTGTCGCGCCGATTGCCGGAACGGGCAACGATGAAGGCGGTTTTGACATGCACAATTCCGGCGTGGCGGGGCAGACTGATTGCTTGGATGAAGCGACCAACACCACCTCAACGTTGATCATTCTGTCTGAGAATGGCCTTCTGCGGCATCACTCCGTGCAGTACCCGGTCGCGCGGGGCTTCTTGCTTGATGGCCGGTACCCGCATGCAACGGCGGTTGTTGCCGAACTTGAGAGCGGCGAACGGTGGGCGATCGATCCTTGGCCCTATCGTAACGCTGAAGATGTCGATGTCATGCCACTCTCAGCATGGTTTGCGGCGCGTTAGCTCTGCTGACGCGAAGGCGGGATCAGGACTGAAAAAGCGCTCCAACAGCCTTCGCGTCGGCTTCGAACGTGTACGGTGCATTGACGCATAAAACGCCGCTACCGATAAGCCGATGGTGTCCCGAGGCGGCACCGAAGCTCACCTCATGCCGGACACATTTCGGCAGCCCAAGTGCAGCGATCGCTTTCGCCATTTCCGCGCCTTCGCCGGTTTTGAGAAGGGGATACCACAGCATGATCACGCCAACCGGCCAAAGCTTGTGCAGCCCGCCTAGAAAGCTGGGCAGCCCGGAAAAGTCGTGGTCGAGCTCGTAGCTTGGATCGATAAAGATCAATCCGCGTCGTGGCGTCGGCGGGCAGATGCGCGCAGCCCACGGGAAACCATCCTCGTGGTACACATGGATGCCTGATTTTGGCATCGCCTCCGACAGTACAGTATGTTCCTGTGGGTGAAACTCCGCCAGTTGGAAGCGGTCCGCGCTGCGTTTGAATTGGTGCGCGATCAATGGCGAGCCGGGATAGGCCATCGGGCCATGCTCATTGCGAAACGCCTCAATCGCTTTGCGGTAAGGATGATCCTTGGCAAAGCGTTGAAGGAGGGCCTGCACGCCGTGGCGCGCCTCGCCCGTTTTCGCGCTCTCAGCGCCGGCGAGATCGTACATCCCGCGACCCGCATGCGTTTCGATGTAGCTGATTGGCTTGTCCTTGCGGACGAGGTACTCCAAGGCGAGTGCAAGCAGGGCATGCTTGTGGACGTCGGCAGCATTCCCGGCATGATAGGCATGTTGGTAAGAGAGCATTGGTAGATATGCTATTCCGCTGCAACTGACTTCGCCGAGCTGCGCGCCAGGACGTCCGCCAAATAATGGCCGGTATAGGAACGTGGCTCTTTGACAATCTGTTCTGGCGTCCCGACTGCGACGAGTTCGCCGCCGCCGTCACCACCTTCCGGGCCTAAATCGATAATCCAGTCCGCCGTCTTGATCACTTCCAGATTGTGCTCGATCACAACGACCGTATTGCCCTGTTCCACCAGCTCATGCAGCACTTCAAGCAGCTTGGCCACATCGTGGAAATGCAAGCCTGTTGTGGGCTCATCGAGAATGTAAAGTGTCCGGCCTGTTGAGCGCTTGGACAGTTCCTTGGCCAACTTCACGCGCTGCGCTTCGCCGCCTGAAAGCGTCGTCGCTTGCTGACCGACCTTGATGTAACCGAGCCCGACCCGGTTCAACGTCACGAGCTTGTCGCGGACGGCGGGAACGGCGGAGAAGAACTCCGCCCCTTCTTCAACGGTCATATCGAGCACGTCGGCTATCGACTTACCTTTGAACTGAATGTCCAGCGTTTCGCGGTTATAGCGTTTGCCGTGGCAGACATCGCAGGTCACGTAGACATCGGGCAGGAAGTGCATCTCAATCTTGATGACCCCATCGCCCTGGCAGGCCTCACAGCGCCCGCCTTTAACGTTGAACGAGAAGCGCCCCGGCGCGTAACCGCGCGCCTTCGCCTCCGGCAGGCCCGCAAACCAATCGCGGATCGGTGTGAACGCGCCGGTGTAGGTGGCCGGGTTTGATCGCGGGGTACGCCCAATCGGCGACTGATCGATGTCGATGACTTTGTCGAGATATTCGAGGCCAGTGATTGAATCGTGCGGCGCGGGGTTGTCGCGCGCACCGTTCAGACGCCGGGCTGCAACCTTGTAGATGGTCTCAAGCAGAAAGGTCGACTTTCCACCGCCCGACACACCCGTCACGCAGGTAAACGTGCCCAGCGGTATCTTCGCATCGACGCCCTTGAGATTGTTGCCGCGCGCGCCCTTCACTGCGATGGATTGGCCCTTTTTGCCCTTGCGACGCTTCGCAGGGAACGGGATCGCCATCGTCCCCGACAAGTATTTCCCCGTGAGCGACTTGGGGTTGGCCATGACCTCGCCGGGCGTGCCTTCGGCCACAATCTGGCCGCCATGAACGCCGGCACCGGGGCCGATATCGACGACATAATCGGCGGTCCGCACCGCGTCTTCATCATGCTCGACAACGATGACCGTGTTACCCAGGTCACGCAGGTGCTTGAGCGTATCAAGCAGGCGGTCATTATCCCGCTGGTGCAAACCGATGGATGGCTCATCAAGGACGTACAAGACGCCCGTGAGGCCGGAACCAATCTGAGAAGCGAGGCGAATGCGCTGACTTTCGCCACCCGATAACGTGCCCGATGATCGCGAAAGCGTCAGATACTGCAGACCGACATCGTTGAGAAATTTCAGGCGATCTCGGATTTCCTTCAGGATCGCCTTGGCAATCGCATTCTGTTTGTCGGTGAGCTTTTCCGGTAGCGCGTTGAACCAATCATTGGCGGCAGCGATCGACAGCGTTGAAATCGCGCTGATGTGCTCGCCATCGATCTTGACGGCAAGTGCTTCGGGCCGGAGGCGATAGCCTTTGCAGGCCTCACACGGCCGGTCGGACTGATACCGGGCCAACTCTTCGCGAACCCATTGCGAGTCGGTTTCACGCCAGCGCCGTTCGATGTTGCCGATCACACCCTCGAAGGGCTTTTTGGTTTTGTACGAGCGCAAGCCATCGTCGTAGGTGAAGGTGATATCCTCATCGCCAGAGCCATAGAGGATCACCTGCTGGACTTTCTCCGGCAGGTCGCTCCAGGACTTCGCCATCGACGCCTTATAGTGGCGGCAGATCGCTTCGAGCGTTTGCGTGTAGTACGGTGAGGTGTTGCCTGTCTTCGCCCACGGTGCCACCGCCCCCTGGCGCAGCGAGAGGGAAGGATCGGGGACGATCAGCGCCTCTTCAAACTCCAGTGTTGTGCCAAGCCCATCGCAGGTCGGGCAGGCGCCTTGCGGCGAGTTGAAGGAAAACAGCCGCGGCTCGATTTCCGGGATGGTAAAGCCTGATTCAGGGCATGCGAAGCGCTCGGAAAACATGATGCGCTCGGGCAGCGGCTCGCCCTCCTTGAGATCGGCGAATTCGGCAACGGCGAGCCCATCAGCGAGCTTGAGCGCGGTCTCGAAGCTGTCGGCCAGCCGGGTTGCGAGATCATCGCGCACGACGATGCGGTCCACGACCACATCGATGTCGTGCTTGTACTTTTTGTCGAGTTTTGGCGCGTCGGCGATCTCGTAATAGTCGCCGTCGACTTTCAGGCGTTGGAAGCCCTGTTTCATAAGTTCGGCGATTTCCTTGCGGTATTCGCCTTTACGCTGGCGTACAATCGGCGCGAGCAGATAAAGCCGCGTGCCTTCCGGCAGGGCCATTACCCGGTCGACCATCTGGCTGACAGTCTGGCTCTCAATCGGCAAGCCGGTAGCAGGCGAGTAGGGGACGCCCACCCGCGCCCACAAAAGCCGCATGTAGTCGTAAATCTCGGTGACCGTCGCCACCGTGGAGCGCGGATTGCGGCTGGTCGTCTTCTGCTCGATTGAAATGGCCGGTGATAGGCCGTCGATCTGATCGACGTCCGGCTTCTGCATCATTTCGAGGAACTGCCGCGCATAGGCCGATAAGCTCTCAACGTAGCGGCGCTGCCCCTCGGCGTAAATCGTATCAAACGCGAGCGACGATTTTCCCGACCCTGACAGGCCGGTCATCACCACCAGACTGTCGCGGGGCAGAGAGACGCTCACATCTTTGAGGTTGTGCTCGCGTGCACCGGTCACGGTGAGATACTTGTTGGAATGCGCAGGGACTGGCGGTTTAGAAGCGGCCATCAAAAACTCGGATCAAAGACTGAACGGGTTGGGGGGAGCGAGGCGCCCGAACCAAGAACATTAGCGCAAGGGCGAGGACTCACCAGTGTGAACAAACATAGAACATCACTTGTCTCCTGACACAAGTCTCGATAGGGTGTGGATAACAATCCCGGCCATACTGTCAGCCACCGAAAGGCCTCGCAGCGGGTGCACGGCGCGCGTATGGCTTGACGGTAATGAGGTTACGGCAGGCGGCGCCCATCGGATTGGATGGCACCAGCAAGGAGAGCACCATGGCAGGTAGCGTTAACAAGGTCATTTTGGTGGGCAATCTGGGTGCGGACCCTGATGTGCGCTCGTTGCAGTCGGGCGACAAGCTGGTCAACCTATCTTTGGCGACGTCCGAAACGTGGCGCGATCGCCAGTCTGGCGAGCGCCGTGAGAAGACCGAATGGCACCGCGTGGTGATCTTCAATGAGAACCTGGCCAAGGTGGCTGAGCAATATCTGCGCAAGGGTTCAAAGATTTACATCGAAGGCGCACTGCAGACGCGCAAGTGGCAGGACCAGAACGGTCAGGATCGCTACTCGACCGAAGTTGTGCTGCAGAAGTATCGCGGCGAACTGACGATGCTTGACGGCCGCAATGACGGTCAGGGGGCATCTGGTGGTCAGATGGGATATGGCAGTGGAGGCGCGTCAATGCCGCAAGATCGCGGACCAGCACCGGCCATTGGTTCTGACCTGGACGACGATATCCCATTCTAGGCGCCTGGCGAGACAGCTTTGCCAATGCATGCAAGGTTGGTCGTTATGTCGTCGATTTTGTATGCCCGTTTAAGCGCCAGAGACATTCTAGATCGGGATTGGTGAAATGTCTGATTGGCTCAAGCGGGTTGTTGGACTGGGTATCGGCGCAGCCGCTCTGCTGCCCGCCTCGGCAAATGCTTTCTTTTGGGGCACAAAATTTGGTGTCGCCTCCTGCGAAGCGTCAGTCGCCGGGCAGTGCGATAGTATCAACGACAAGACAGCGCTCTATCGCAGCACGTCACTCCGCATTGTCTATTATGCGCCTGACGGAACCTACTATCAGGTCGAAAGCACCACGGTTGTGACCGGGCGATGGCGCGTCGATGAGACGGGCGAAAACGTCATCCTACGCACCTTTGGCGCTGGCCAGTTTCCACCGCAACCGATTGGTGAGTTCGTGGCCCGGGCATCAGATATCGTCGATGGTGATCCAGCAGCATTGGCGGACAACAAACGGGGCATCTACCTGCTTCCCTTGCGGGACCTGCCGACCGAAGAAATCATTGCGCAGGTCCGTGCACGTTAACCGAGCCGGACGGTGCCTAGGGTGACACGCCAATCACTGTTACATGTGGCTTTGGTCGTCCGAGACTATGACGAAGCGCTTGACTTCTATGTCGGCAAACTCGGCTTCGATCTGCTCGAAGACACCTACCAACCGGCACAAGACAAGCGTTGGGTCGTCGTGGCACCGCCCAATTCCTCAGGCTCGACGATCCTCTTGGCCCGTGCATCCAAGCCGGAGCAGGAACGCTTCATAGGCGATCAGGCTGGGGGCCGTGTTTTCCTATTTCTCAAAACCGATGACTTCGAACGCGACTACAAACGGTATCTCGATGCTGGTGTCGAGTTTACGCGCCCGCCGACCGACTTCGATTACGGCCGGGTCGCAGTTTTCAAAGACCTGTACGGCAATCTTTGGGACCTGGTGCAGCATGCGGACGACCACCCATTGGCCGGTCGCTTCTAGAGCAATCCTCTGCACTTTTCCTCCCGCGATCGCTCGCGCCGCGGCTCTGCAAAAGCGGTGAAGCCCTACCCGAACCGTCTATGGCATCGTCTGTACGGAAAGGTCCGCCGCGTGACAGGTAACAGCGGTTCCGTATCGTCAGGCCGATAAATCCAGCCCCAGGACGGACCGGATATTCGCGCTTTGTGTGGTTGGTAAGCCTGTCGCTTACCCGGGAATATGCCGCCAAAACCCTCTGAGCGCAGTGGAATGTTGCCTGCATCTCGAATGGCTGCCGACTGCCGCATTTTCGCAGTGAAGTGCTTGAGGGCCCGCACCAAAGCGGCCGCTAGCGAAAAAGCAACCGAGTTTCAGGTATCGACTTAAGGCCTTTGTAATCCCAAGCCGCTAGATGATGGGCATCACAAGCTTTGTTTGTAGAGTAGGTGGGTATGCTTGATGCTGTCCTGACCATCGCCCAATCCGTCGGCGACAAAGGCCTGTTCATTATTCTGGGCTTCAGCCTTTTGCTGCTGGTCATTACTGCGCTTCGCAAGGGCTTCAAGCAGACATTCTCCAAAAAATTCTTCTCCGGTTCCGCCGCGACTATCATCCTGTACTCGATGAATGTCTGCACCGGGATCGCCATTACGGTGTTTCTGTTCGATATCAGCAAGCTTTACAGCGTTATCAGCTTGCCCACCATCGACCCCGCATTTTGGGACGATGTGCCAATCGTTCTGACGTTCCTCGCAGCGCTCGTGGTCAAAGACTTCATCGACTATTGGACGCATCGATGGATGCATATGCGCTGGCTTTGGCCGGTGCATGCCGCGCACCATTCCGAAGAAGAGATGACCGGTCTGACGACCTATCGCGTGCACTTCCTCGAGACGTACGTGATGATCATCTCGTACGTCTTGGGCGCATCGTGGCTCGGTATCCCGAAAGAAGCGATCGCAGGCGGCGGCATTATCTATCTGTTGCACAATGCTTATGTGCACGCTGACCTGGATTGGGAGCACGGGCCGTTCAAATATCTGCTGGCATCACCGCGCTTTCATCGCTGGCACCACGCCAACGAGCCATCGGTTTTCGGGAAGAACCTCGCGAATATGATGCCGATTTGGGACGTCCTGTTCGGGACGTATCATAACCCCCATCGGTGCCCACACGAGCTTGGAATCGATGAGATCAAGCACGACGATCCGGTCGCTATCTATTTCTACCCGTTCAAGAAATGGGCGAGCGAGCTGCGGGCAGAATTTGCCTCGTCACCGGCGGAAGGGACCGCACCACTGGTCGACGAGCGACAGGAACCGCGGTCGGCGCTACAAGACCCGCCGGCTCGCCCGTATACAACGGGCTAACTGGCCGCCACCACCAGTTCGGTGACCCCATCGGCGATGAACTGGACCGCCAGCGCAGATAGGATCACGCCGAGCAGTCGCGTCAGGATAATCCGTCCGGTATTGCCCAGAAGCTTTTCGATCCGTCCGGCTAACAGAAAGACCGTCAGGCACATCAAGATGATGGCGAGCAACACGCCGACCAGAGCACCCGTCCCGGTCCAGCTTGCGGTCTCTTGTGCCTCGTGGGAGAGCAGGACCATCGCCGCGATAGCGCCAGGGCCTGCCATGAGCGGGATCGCCAGCGGGAACACCGCAACATTCTTGATATGATCCTTGTCCATGGCGCGCGATGTAGTCGTATCGCGCCGCTCGGAGCGTTTTTCGAACACCATCTCAAACGCCAGCCAGAACAACAGGACGCCGCCGGCGATCCGGAAAGCTGGCAGCGTGATGCCCAGCGCATCAAGCAGGCTTTGGCCGCTGATGCCAAACACCAGCAGGATACAAAAGGCGACGATGCAAGCCCGGATCGCCACCTCGAGACGCGCGGCCCGGTCCATCCCTTGCGTCAGCGTCACGAACAAGGGTGCAAGCCCGATCGGATCAATCGTGACGAGGAGGGTGACTGCCGCATTGGAGACGAAATCAAGGAGCATGAAGGCTCCCTGACAGCCGATCTCCAACTCCGCAAGGCCCTGCTTTTCTAAGCGGTTGATAAAGCGCTCGTCGGGGGCGCTATTTTTTGTGTGCGGGCGCTGAATCGGCTAGTCAGAAGCGACGCAAATACAAAGAGATTCGCCTTGTCAGACGACTCAGAAAACCAAGTGCCGCCGTCGGGCGGCAGCGGTGATATTCGTTCGGTCTCCATCTCCGGAGAAATGCGAAAATCCTACCTTGATTACGCGATGAGCGTGATCGTCAGCCGTGCGCTACCGGACGTGCGCGACGGCCTGAAGCCTGTGCATCGGCGCATTCTCTACTCGATGCATGAATCGGGCTATGATTGGAACAAGGGCTACCGCAAGTCTGCGCGCGTTGTCGGCGACGTCATCGGTAAGTACCACCCGCATGGCGACCAATCGATCTACGATGCACTGGTGCGCATGGCGCAGGATTTCTCCATGCGTCTGCAGCTACTCGATGGGCAAGGTAACTTTGGCTCGGTCGACGGCGATCCCCCGGCTGCGATGCGCTACACTGAGGTGCGCATGGCGCGCCCAGCGCACTTCCTGACCGAAGATCTCGACAAGGACACGGTCGATTTTCAGGACAATTACGATAACACCGAAAGCGAGCCGACGGCGCTTCCTGCGCGCTTTCCGAACCTGCTGACCAATGGTGCCGGCGGTATCGCGGTCGGCATGGCGACGAACATCCCACCGCACAATCTGGGCGAGGTGATCGACGCAACGGTCGCTCTGATAGATGACCCGGAGACAGAGCTTGAGCAGCTCATGGAGATCTTGCCGGGCCCCGACTTTCCAACCGGAGGGCTTATCCTCGGTCGCACAGGTATCCGGCAAGCCTACTCGACAGGTCGGGGCTCGGTCATTATGCGCGGCCGTGTCGAAGTCGAGGAGATCCGCAAGGAGCGCGAGGCGCTGGTGATTTCCGAGATTCCCTACCAGGTCAACAAGTCTTCGATGATTGAGAAAATCGCCGACTTGGTGCGCGAGAAGCGCGTGGAGGGGATCGGCGATATTCGCGATGAGTCTGACCGAGACGGCATCCGCGTCGTTATTGAACTTAAGCGCGACGCTGTCCCGGACGTGGTGCTCAATCAGCTATACCGTTTCTCGCCGCTGCAATCGACGTTTGGCTGCAACATGGTGGCGCTCAACAGCGGGCGGCCGGAACAGATGACGCTTCTGGACATGCTGTCGGCATTCATCGCCTTCCGCGAGACTGTCGTCACGCGCCGCACAAAGTTTCTGCTGGGCAAGGCGCGCGACCGGGCCCACGTTTTGGTTGGCCTGGCGATCGCAGTCGCCAACATTGATGAGGTGATCAAGGTCATCCGCTCGGCACCTGATCCAGCTTCGGCGAGGGCCGAACTGATGGCCCGTAACTGGCCGGCTGGTGACGTTGCGCCGCTTGTTGAGTTGATTGCCGACCCGCGCCACAAGGTCCTTGATGATGGCACCTACACACTGTCGGAAACCCAGGCGCGGGCCATTCTCGATTTGAGGCTGCAGCGGCTGACGGCGCTTGGGCGCGACGAGATTGCCGACGAGTTGCACAAGATCGCCGATGAGATTCGCGACTATCTCGACATTCTGGCGTCGCGCGCGCGCATTCGTCAGATCATCAAGGATGAATTGGCCGAAGTTCGCGAACTGTTTGCCAATGAGCGGCGCACGGAAATCACAGAAAGCGATGCTGACTTCGAAGACGAAGACCTGATCCAACGCGAGGATATGGTCGTCACCGTCAGCCATGCCGGCTACATCAAGCGCGTTCCGCTCTCGACCTATCGTGCACAACGCAGGGGCGGGAAGGGGCGTTCGGGCATGTCCACGCGCGATGAAGACTTCGTTACGCGCATCTTCGTTGCCTCGACGCACACACCCGTACTGTTTTTCTCGTCCTCGGGGCAGGTGTATCGCGAGAAGGTTTGGCGTCTGCCGCTATCGGCTCCTCAAGCGCGCGGCAAGGCACTGGTAAATATTCTACCGTTGTCGCAAGGCGAGCGGATCACCTCCATTCTACCGCTACCGGAGGACGAAGACACGTGGGGTAATCTCGACGTTGTGTTCTGCACGAACGTGGGGTCGGTCCGACGCAACAAACTGTCTGACTTCCAGCGTATCAACCGCAACGGCAAGATCGCCATGAAGCTCGACGATGGCATGAGCATTCTTGCGGTCGATCTGTGCACCGAGCAGGATGATTTGCTGCTGACAACGGCGAAGGGGCAGGCGATCCGCTTCCGCGTTACTGATCTTCGCGTGTTCCAGTCACGCGACAGCACGGGCGTCCGCGGTATCAATCTTGGCGACGGCGACGAGGTCATCGCGATGTCGATCCTGCGCGGGTTCGATGCGACGCCTGCCGAGCGGACGGCTTACATCAAGCGGCGTCGCCTTCTCGAAGGCGAAGTCGAGGATGTGGTCATCGACGAGGAAGGTGCAGAGGACGAGGGCAGCATCGACGAAGCGCGCTATGTGGAAATGTCGGCCGCTGAGCAGTTTATTCTGGCCATGTCCGAAAATGGATACGGTAAGCGTTCGTCGAGCTATGAATACCGCGTTTCAGGTCGGGGAGGCAAAGGCATCACGGCGATGGCCGTCACCCCGCGCAATGGGCCGATCATTGCAAGTTTCCCCGTGGAGAACACCGACCAGATCATGATCGTGGCAGAATCTGGCCAGCTTATCCGGGTCCCGGTTGATGGTATTCGCGTAGCGGGCCGAGCGACACAGGGCGTTACAATTTTCAACGTTTCAGACGCGGACAAGGTCGTGTCCGTTGAGCGCATATCTGAACCTGAACCTGAACCCGAAGACGGCGATGCCCCTGAAGCTGATTCAGAGGGTGAAGACGAGTGAGCCCTGTGGGCAATGTCTGGCCACATGCGATGGGTCATGTAAGCTGCTGTGAACAAACAAAAAACACTCTCTCGTCTGACCGAGAGAGTGTTGAGGTTTGGTGGGGGAGGTATCCACCGGGGTGAAGTCTAATAGTCGCTGCGACGGACGCGATTTCTCCGCCTCGCGTTCCGATTAGCGGCTCGCCACATCTATCGGCTGGGCCTTCTGGACCACCGTGAAGCCATGCTCGACGTCGGTGACCGCGATCGAGATACTCCGGTCGAAGCCTTCGGCGTTGTTGGTGGCAGCAATCCAGCGGGCGCAGCCATCAGTGAAGTGCGGCCAGGCTTGGCCCTGGCAGAGATCGAGTTCTGCAGCACCCAGGCGGCTTTCAACGCTGCGGGTAGGTTCAAAGGGCGCGTTGCCGGTGTTGGCTGGTGCGGTTGAAGCGAGCCAGAATCCGCTGAAAACGGCAGCGATGATGGCCAGCGAGGTCAATGCCATTGTCTTGGTCAGGTTCATCATGGGAATGCTCCATCTGTTTTCTAAGCGGCGTTACGTTCGCCGTCTTTATGCCCACACCGTGCCTGAACGCCCGATGACTGCCTGTGACAGGAATCACGAAATGCGTGCTTGCTGATTTGCAGACCGCCTTGATAGGGAAGGGCGCCCGGCTAGCGTTGTGACCGACACGACGTGCGGGGCCACCAACTGTTACCAACTGCGAGGCGACAAGCATGGTTCGACGCGGGTTCTTCCCCGGATCGTTCGATCCCATCACCAACGGCCATCTCGATGTGATCCGCGCTGGTCTAACAGTTTGTGATGAGTTGATTGTTGGTGTCGGTCAAAACCCAAACAAAACGCCGACACTGCCAGTCGAGGTGAGGTGCGCCCTGATTGAACGGATCGCGCGTGAGCTTCCCCAAGGCACAGAACGCCCGGCCACGGTGCGCGCTGTTGGCTTCTCCGGGCTGCTCGTTAAAACGGCGAGGGAGATGGGCGCAAACATTCTTTTGCGGGGCCTGCGCGATGGCGCTGACTTCGATTATGAGATGCAAATGACAGGCATGAATGCGGCGATGGAGCCTGAGTTGGAAACCATCTTTGTGCCGGCGCGGCCTGCTAACCGGCATATAACGGCCACCCTCGTTCGGCAGATCGCTCAGATGGGTGGAGACATTTCCCCCTTTGTGCCACAAGCGGTCGCACAAGCGCTCGCGACCACAAAATCGCCATCGTAGCGCCGCCTACGCCGCGGCACGCTGCCTCCAAATCGCGATCCTACGAAAAGGAAGTCAAACCTCATGCCCGCAGATATCAATTTTCGGCGTGTTGTCGCCGCATCGCTCTCGACCACCGCGCTGTTCGTCGTTGCGTCCTTCGCACTCATCACGTCCGCCCTCGCGGTCGATGTGCCTGCGGACGTCGAAGCGCTGGACGCGGAAAATGTGATGGTGATTGAAGTTGATGGCGGAGCGATTTTCATCGAGCTTCTTCCCGATGTCGCACCAGACCACGTTGCCCGCATGAAGCAGCTTGCGGGGGAGGGCTTCTACGATGGTGTGGTGTTTCACCGAGTGATCGACGGGTTCATGGCGCAAACGGGCGATCCGACCGGCACCGGCCGCGGCGGTTCCTCTTACCCGGACCTTCAGGCGGAATTCTCTGACATTGACTATGAGCGCGGGATTGTGGGCATGGCCCGTACCAACGACCCCAACAGCGCAAACTCCCAGTTCTTCATCATGTTCGCCCCCGCGCCGAGCTTGACCGGCGCCTACACGGTGTTCGGCCGCGTCGTGGCGGGGATGGAAAATGTCGATGCGATCAAGAAAGGCAGCCCGGCCCGTAACGGGATGGTCGACGATCCCGATGCGATCGTCCGTGCGCGCATTCTGGCCGATCTCAGCAGCTGATCCCAAACAATTTCAAAGCAACGAAAGGGCCCACAATGGCCGATACCAATACGCTCGTCCTGGAAACATCAAAGGGTGATGTGACCATCAAGTTGCGGCCTGACCTGGCTCCCAACCATGTCGAGCGGATCAAAACGCTGGTCAGCGAAGGTTTCTATGATGGCGTCGTCTTCCATCGCGTCATCGACGGATTTATGGCGCAGGGCGGCGACCCGACCGGCACGGGAATGGGCGGCTCGAAGCTGCCAGACCTCAAACAGGAGTTCTCCAGCGAACCGCATGTACGCGGCATCTGCTCGATGGCCCGTTCGGCTAACCCGGACAGCGCCAATTCGCAGTTTTTCATCTGCTTTGACGATGCTCGCTTTCTTGATGGTCAGTACACCGTTTGGGGCGAGGTTACCGAGGGTATGGAGACCGTTGATCAGTTCGCACGTGGGGAACCGGTCCGTAATCCGGACCAGATCAACAAAGCACGCTTGGTTTAGGCGAACGCAAATAGGCGACTATGCGCGTTGATGCGTTTGACTTCGTCTTACCTGAAGACCGCATCGCGTTACGGCCGGTTAAGCCGCGCGATGGGGCGCGGCTTTTGCAGGTTGCGCCCGATGGTGTCTTCTCCGATCATATAGTTCGAGACCTGCCGCAGTTGTTGCGCCCGGGCGACCTTCTCGTCCTGAATGAGACGCAGGTCATCCCGACACAGCTTTCTGGACATCGTTACCGGGAAGGGGCTGAACCGCTGGCCTGTTCGGTGACCCTTGTCGAAGAAGTCTCAGGGGGCAACCAACAAGCTGGACCAGTCTGGAAGGCGCTGGCGAAGCCCGGCAAGCGGTTAAAGCGCGGCGACAGGCTTATCTTCCGTTCTCAGAATCCGGACGTCTCCATGGAACTTGCGGCGACGGTGACGGGAAAGGACGAGAACGGTCTGATCTCCTGCACGTTTGATGTTCCTTCAGCAGACTTTGCAGAGCGCTTAGCCCTCGTCGGTCAGCCTCCCTTGCCGCCCTACATTGCGGCTAAAAGACAAACGGACGATGCCGACCTATCTGACTATCAGACGATATATGCCAAGTTTCGCGGTTCAGTTGCCGCTCCAACGGCAGGGCTGCATTTCACCGATGCTCTGTTCGCCGCCCTTGATGCGCGCGGCGTCGAGCGAGCATTTGTGACGCTCCATGTCGGTATGGGAACATTTCTACCCGTCAAGGCTGAAACCACCGATCAGCACGATATGCACGCCGAATGGGGCGAGATTACCGCTTCGGTTGCAGACCGTATCAACGCGACCAGAGCGGCCGGTGGCCGGATCATTGCGGTGGGCACGACCAGTTTGCGTATACTGGAAAGCGCGGTTTCGGCGGACGGTCTTATTAAGCCACTTCAATCCAAGACTGATATCTTCATCACCCCAGGCCATACCTTCCGTGCGATCGACGGTTTGATGACAAATTTCCACTTGCCCAAGTCGACCCTGTTCATGCTTGTCTCGGCTCTTGCCGGCCTCGACCGTATGAAGGCGGCGTACACCCATGCGATTGAACGGGGCTACCGTTTCTACTCCTATGGCGACGCATCACTTCTTTGGAAAGCGGGAGCCACACCGTGAGCGGCGCTTTTGCCTACAACCTGCGGGCCGCAGACGGTCGGGCGCGGCGTGGACTGATCACAACGCCGCATGGCGATGTCCAAACGCCGGCATTCATGCCCGTCGGGACCGCAGGGACCGTCAAAGCCATGTACCTCGACCAGGTTCGGCATGCGGGCGCCGATGTCGTTTTGGGCAATGTCTATCACCTGATGCTGCGACCGACTGCGGAGCGTGTTGCGCGGCTTGGTGGTCTGCACCGTTTCATGGGTTGGCCGCACACCATTCTAACCGATTCCGGCGGCTTTCAGATCATGTCGCTGGGCGCCCTTCGGAAGCTTGATGAGACCGGGGTCGTCTTCAAATCTCATGTCGATGGCAGCGCCCACACGCTTACGCCTGAGCGATCGATCGAGATCCAGGCACTGTTGGGCTCCGATATCCAGATGCAGCTGGACGAATGCATCGCGCTGCCTGCTGAGCGGAATGAGGTTATCCGTGCCATGGAGCTTTCCGCGCGTTGGGCAGAGCGATCAAAAAGAGCGTTCCAAGATCAGGGAGGCCCGCAGAAGGGCCAAGGTCTGTATGGGATCGTGCAGGGCGGTACAGATATCGAACTGCGTTTGCGCTCGGCAGAGCTCCTAACCGATATCGACTTCTGGGGTTACTCGGTAGGCGGGCTCGCTGTGGGTGAGCCGCAAGAGGAGATGCTGCATGTCCTTGATGAGACTTGTCCGGCACTGCCTGAAGGTAAGCCGCGTTACCTGATGGGTGTCGGGACACCCGATGACCTGATCGAAGCAGTTGGCCGTGGCATCGACATGTTCGACTGCGTGATGCCAACCCGCGCGGGACGCCATGCAACGGCGTATACGCGCTTCGGCAAGATCAATCTCAAGAACGCACGTCATGCGGACGATCCCAGACCGCTTGATGAGGAAAGTGATTGTCCCGCCGCGCGCGACTATTCACGCGCTTACTTGCATCATCTGGTGCGAACGGGTGAGCCGCTGGCTGGAATGCTGCTCAGCTGGAACAACATTACATACTATCAGAAGCTGATGGCCGGCGCTCGCAATGCGATTGAGCGCGGACAGTTCGACGCTTATCGCGTGGCCTGCAAGGATGGGTGGGCCCGCGGTGATATCGAACCGCGGGCCGCCTAGAGCTGGTGCGAGGTCTAGATCTGCTGAGCGTTTTGCCGGCGCAGATAAACGCCGGAAATCGAAAGACTGCCTTCATCATCTTCCGAGAAGGTGTAGATACCGCCCCAAATCTGCCCGTCGGGCGCGACGATCTCAATCATCTGAGCCGGCCCCCGCGGGGTTAGAGCGCTTTCGATGAACTCATAGCTCTGAGCGCTGTAGACGGCGGGGTAGCCGCGCTCAACCATGGATGCGAAGCGCTGAGCGTTGGAAAATCTGCGCTTGATTGCCGGAGAGGCGTAAGAGTACGCCGTCTCTGCATCCTCGGCGCGGAACGCGTCAATTTGTGCCGCAATGATTGAATGCATGCGCTCTTCCAGGTCACTCGAGACCGTTGCAGCTGGCGCCTCGTCTGCACGCGCTGAATGCGTAAACAGCGCCAGAGTGAGAGCCATCATGACGAAAGCCGCAAGCATGAGCATCGTCAGCTTGGCAAAAGCCACCGTCTGGGCGTCGCGTGTTGAGCGCACAAGTGCGTGAGCGCGATGGTTCTGGTGAGAAAGGGGACGCTGATTGAACTCGCTGGACTGGGACTGCGGCGTAAGAAACGACATGGGGAACCCTCCAATTGCGGTTAACAATCAGGAGGGTAGCGCAGGAATTGCTATCTCCAAGTGTAAGCTTTGGGCAAAAGATGCGCGAATTGTGGCCATCAGATTGAAGAGCGTCTGGGACGGACGGTCAGCCTGTGGCTGTTTGGCGAGCAGTTTCGATATATAAATCGCGCAACCGGCTTGCGATGGGCCCCGGTGCACCGTTCGACATCACCCTGTCGTCGATCTCGACAACCGGCATAACCAGTGTGGTCGCTGCGGTGATGAACATTTCATCGGCCTGATAAAGTTCATCGACATCGTACGTCCGTTCCTCGACCGATAATCCCAGTTCGTTGCACAATTGCATCACCGACAGGCGCGTCACGCCGGGCAAGACGGCATTTGACAGGTTGCGGGTGATCAGTTTTCCGTCTTTGACAATCCATGCGGTGGAGGAAGAACCCTCCGTCACGGTGCCTTCTTCAACCATGATTGCTTCCCCGGCACCCGCCCGCACGGCCTCTTCCTTCGCCATGGTTTGCGCAAGCAGCGATACCGATTTGATATCGCGCCGCTTCCAGCGCAAATCAGGTGTGGTGATCACCTTGATCCCTTTTTCTGCACGTGGATCGTTTACCAACGCGCGCTCCTGCGTGAACATCACAAGGCTCGGCTTGGCATCTTTGGGGAAGCTGAAATCGCGTTCGGCCGCACCGCGCGTGATTTGCAGATAGATACCGCCCTCCTTGAGCCCGTTGCGTCGTGCAAGCTCCAGCTGCAGGTCGGTCAGTTCGTTAAGTGGTAGGGGATGCGCCATATCCAGTTCCGACAGCGACCGCTCGAGCCGGGCGAGGTGTGGGGCGTTGTCGACCAGCTTGCCGTCGATGACGGCCGTCACCTCGTAAACGCCGTCCGCAAACAGAAAACCCCGATCGAGAACCGAAATCTTGGCTTCTTCGAGCGGAACGAACTCGCCATTTACATAGGCAATGCGTGACATGTGTGCTCCTCAAGACGTGGATCAGACGTTCGTGCGCAAAAGAGGCAACGCTGTGGACCGGCCATTAATTGTCGAGCGCCTCGAACGCTTCATCGACGAATTCACCGTCTACCGGTGTGCATCGCTCGATGTAACGACGCAAGGCCGCTGGGCCATCGTCGCGGGCCTGCTGGAAGGTTATCGTGCTCGAACACAGGCTCTCGAGTACGCCATCCGAAATGTCCAGATCGACGGCGTCATCCTCAACCGGCCTTTGCGTGCTTGATGGGCCTTTGCGTGCAGTTGGTGGGTCGAGTGGATCGTTCGGCAAGGTGTTAGACGGCTGATTGGCCGGCGGTGTCCGTACCTGCTCTATCTGACGATCCTGCGTAGGTTGCGGAGTAGGCGGTGTAAGATTGCCTGGTTGATCATCAATGAGCCCCAAGCCTCCAGTGCTGATGACCCAGGCGACTGCCAGCGCAACGATGAAGCCGATAACGGTGGCTTTGCCCATCGAGCGCTTTGGCTTCGCCGTAGCTGCTGGCTGTGCGCCGATGGTCGAGGTACGTTTGCGGATTGGCGGCACTGCGCCTGAGGGTGATGCCCGCTCCTTCTCGCCCCAGGGTCCGCGCTGCGAGGCAGTGCCGGAGCCTTGTGGTAAGGGTGGTGGAACGGATGCACTGCGTTTCACAGTTTGCTCCATCGGTTTTGGAGCGTCCTGCGCAAGTGCGGCCAATGCCTCGCGAAAATCAGCCAGAGATTGAGGGCGCACGGCGGGATGAAGCCGTAGCGCGCGGTCGGTGACCGATCGTAGTGCGCCGTCCGAAGCTTCGGAGCTGCCGAGCGCCGTCAGAGGGTCATTATCGTGGCGTGCCTGGGCATCGAGCCTTTCTGCCGCGGGCGATGGGACACAGCCGCTGATCGCCCGGTAGATAAGGCAACCGACGCTGAAGACGTCAGCGGCAGGACCCGGTTCCTCGCCGCCAAGTGCTTCCGGCGCTTGAGCACCTTGAAATGCGTGCTGCCAATCTGCATCGGCAATTTTGAGCGGAGGAAGAAGCCGCCACTCACCAGTGGTCAAGAGTATGATGTGGTGGGCGTTGAGATAACCATGGGCAGAACCCCCACGATGCATGGTTTGCAGCGCTTCGACGATTGGCAGCATGCCTGCCGCGAACTCACCAAGTGGAGCAGGCGCCGCCTGTCGTATCCAGTGATCAACGGTGACGCCGTGCAGATCGCCCTTGAAAACGGCTGCCGGACCCGTGCCGTAACGAATGATCCGATCGACGTTGAGAAGTGGAAGTTCGCCTCGAACTCCAGTTTCTGGAGGACTTTCCTGAAGCAGGACTATCGAGACGGGTTGGTCGCCTTTGGTGCTGTCGATCCCAGAATACGCCGAACCCAGACCGGTGAGTGTCAACGAACCGGTGACCTCAACCCCGTCGGCACGATCACCGATCGAAAGCCTGCCGTCCGCTTCGCGCATCTTGTCCCAACCTCTGCATGCCCGCGTTGATGATCACCATCATCCAACTGCACTGGATGTCCGCTTATCATCGGTGATGATCTTTTCGCCAGCGGGAAAGCTCAACGCAAGCCGGCATCGAAGCGGTTTGTCTTTGTGTCAGGTTCCGCAAAAGGTCGCGTGAACGACTTCGTCGGCGGCGGGCGGTGTGGCGAGTAAGGCGGCCTGTCCAGAACTGGCTGGTTCCGCGTAAGGAGACTTGAGCGCTTCGACCATGGCGCTGAAAGGCTCAAAATCCCCGTCATAGGCGGCCGCAATCATGGCTTCGACCCGATGGTTTCGTGGCATAATCGCCGGATTGACCGCGTTAAGCTGCACTCTGATCGCCGCAGTTTCTATATTGCCCAGCCGATCGCGCCAGCGCTGCAACCAGCTCGATGCATCTGCGCCCAGGAACTGAACGAGTGGTGCACCGTCTTCTATTGCCGCACCCAACGCGCGAAAAGTTCCAGTGAAATCAGCTTCACTTTCCGCCATAAGCCCCAGCAGGTCGTCGATCAGCTGTACGTCCCCGTCGTCCGTGCCTGGCAGTGCCAGTTTTGTCCGCATGACGGTTCGGTAGGCCGCCTCAAACTGCGCGGGGAAGTGGTTGACCGCTTCCTGCGCAAGGCTCACCGCCGTTTCCTCGTTCGGATCAATGGCCCGCAGTAGTGCTTGAGCAAGTACAGCCATGTTCCAGTGCGCAATGCCCGGCTGATTGGCAAATGCGTAGCGGCCCATATGGTCGATGGAGCTGTAGACCTGAGCCGGATTGTACCCATCCATAAACGCGCATGGCCCATAATCGATGGTCTCGCCAGAGATCGTGCAGTTGTCGGTGTTCATGACACCGTGAATGAAACCGACGCCCATCCATTGAGCGATGAGTTTCGCCTGACGGGCGATAACGGCTTGTAGCAGGGTCAAGCCGGGCCTCCCGTCGCGGACGATATCGGCGTCAGTCTCAACCGGATGGCGCTGGAGCGCGAATTGAACCAGTGCGTCGAGCACGTTTGGATCGGAAAGGCGTGCGGCATACTCGAAAGTGCCAACCCGCAAATGGCTCGCGGCAACCCGCGTCAGGATCGCGCCCGGCTGAACGCCTTCGCGAAGCACCATATCGCCCGTAAGGACTGCAGCTAAAGCTCGGCTTGTTGGTATTCCAAGCGCCGCCATGGCCTCGGCGACAACATATTCGCGCAGCACCGGACCGAGAGCAGCACGCCCATCGCCTTGTCGCGAGAAGGGCGTTTGCCCGGAGCCTTTGAGTTGGATGTCAAAGCGTTCGCCGCTTTCCGTCACCGCTTCCCCAAGCAGATGAGCCCGGCCATCGCCCAGCCTGGGCACAAATCCACCGAACTGATGGCCCGCATAGGCCATAGCGAGAGCCGGTTGTGGAGCGGGCCGGTGGTTGCCCGCGAAAAAGGTCGCCGCCGCTGCGGGCTCGTCCGCAAACGAAATATCAAATCCCAACGAACGCCCGAGATCGCCATTGTAGGCGACCAGTTTGGGCGACGACGCGCCGTAGGGTTCGACAGTCGCATGAAGCGCATCCGGCAAAGTGCGATACTGCATATCGAGCTTGGGAATCTGCGGTGTGGTCGTTGTGGTCAGGGTGTCCATGATCTCTCCGCAAATGTTTTGACGTCCCGGGTAGTCGAGCCCGCTCATGCATGGCAGCCATGCATACAATGGTACAAGTGGGCTTTATTTTTGACACTTTCAAAGCGCCCGACGCACAAACAGTCCCAATCCTTCACGAAAACCTTGAGTTATGACCCGTCAAATTCTTCCTATCGCCGCTCTTTTGCTTGGCTCTGGCTTCTTGTTTTTCGCCGGAGGCATGAACGCGCTGTTGTTGCCCGTTCGTGGCCAACAGGAAGGCTTTTCGCCTTTTGCGCTTGGCTTGTTGGGCACTGGTTGGGCCGTAGGTTTCGTCACTGGTTGCATCGTCGTTTCCAATCTGGTGGCGCGGGTCGGCCACATCAGGTCGTTTTCGGTCATGGCCGCGCTCGCGTCGCTTGCGGTCCTGGCCTCGCTCCTGCTGCTGACGCCGTACGCTTGGGTGCCTTTGCGGGCCTTGTCCGGCTTCTGTTTCGCTGGCGCAGCTATGATTGTTGAGAGCTGGCTCAACGAACGGGTCGACAAAGGGTCGCGCGGGAAGGTTTTCGGGGTCTACCAGATGGTCAATCTGACGGCGTCGACCCTTGGGCAGCTTGTTCTGACGTTGGGCGACACGCGCGGCTATCTGTTTTTTGTGCTTGCGGCGATGGTCTATGCGCTCGCCTTGATACCAACTGCGGTTTCCTCATCGCGTGCGCCGGCTCCGCTGGTGGCAACAAAGCTCAATATCAAGGAGCTGTGGCAGAATTCGCCCGTCGCGGTCGTATCTGTTGTCCTGATTGGTGCCTCCAATAGCGCGTTCGGCACCCTAGCAGCGGTGTACGCCAGCCAGATCGGCCTCAGCATTGGCCTTATCGCCCTGTTCGTGGCGCTTCCCGTTCTGGCGGGGGCCCTCATTCAGATCCCGGTCGGGGCTGTATCCGATAAGATCGATCGCCGCCTCGTGATGATCATGATGGGAACGTTGGCGATCGTGGCCGACCTCATGTTTATCTTCTCATCCACGCCGACCATCACCGTGCAGATCGCGTTTGCGATCATGTTCGGTATGGCGATTTTCACAATGTATCCATTGGCCATTGCGCACGCCAACGACCATGCTCCGCCCGAGGCATATGTCCGGACGTCTGGCGGGCTGCTTCTGCTATTTGGGTCAGGATCGATGGTCGGTCCGCTGCTGGCCGGCTTCATGATGAACTCAGGTGGGCCGACCGGCCTGTTTATGGTGACGCTTGTCGCCCATGTCGGTGTCATAACCTACGCCGGCTACCGCATGACAAGACGCGCGGCTGTTCCGAGGGCAGAACGCCAGCAGTTCGTCGCCACCCCAACGGCGCGGAACACAACACCTCAAACATCTGCACTACGGCTGGGTAACCCGACTTTGGACAAGGCGGAGCCGAAGGCCGCAGTCCCGCCGGTCAGTGACGCTGATGCAGCGCAATCGCCTTGAGCTTCGTCGCCACGTGCTTTTTCTGGTAGTTTGTTTGGCCGAACACGGTGTTGACGTTCATGCGCGCGCGCTCTGCATGCGCTGCACGTGAAATGGGGGTCATTTGGATCGTGATCGGGGTTGAAGCCACCTCGGCAAACTGCGTTTCAAGCGCCTGAAATCCGGCAATCAGTCCCCCGCTCGCGTGGGCACCTGAAGGTACGGCAATCGCGGCCGCCAGTGCGAGCGATGCGAGACAGGGTTTTGCAAGGGTAGGGCGCTTTGCCATGGTGTCCGTCGTTGGAAAACTGTTACGATGTCGAAGACGCTAACAGCTCAACCTTGAGGTCTGGTGCGAGAAACAGATGGCATTTTATGTAAATGCTACCGGGGCACGCCACTACGGTTGGCAACGCAGGAGATCGGCTTCGCAACGCCCGTGTTTCGATGCGTACACCGATCTGGACAGATCGGTGCCGGCTCCTACGAGATGCCGACAAAGCGGTCCGCGTACCGCAGGCTGACCAAAATCAACGCCGGTCGTGAAAGGCCAGCTTACGTCCTTTTTCAGGCGGCAGCAGCTTGTCCGGCGATTGCGCGGCACATGTCCCGCAGCACAACCACATGCGCTTTATGGCCAAGCTGTGTGAAGATCGGCGCCTTGAGTTGATCGAGAACGGATTTTGCCTGTTCCCGGTTCAGTTGCAGGTCTTCGTAGTTCTCGGTTCCCGGTTTCAGTGTGTGGTAATGTATCGAGGCGGGGGACCACCTCTGACAGAAATGCGCAAATTGCTCGATTTCATGGAAATTGCTGCGAGTGACGACGAACGACATCATCAGTTGCCCGCTGCCGCGCGCGCCTTCGATGAAGTCAAGGTTTTCGATAAGGCGCTCCCAGTTTCCGCGAGCAATCGTCTTCTGGTAGGTCATCCGGGTCGCCGCGTTGACCGAGACGTTGACATAATGAAGCTTCGAGGCGGTGATGCGCTGACGCAGATCGTCATCGAGATAGGAGAGGCTGGTGACGAATTCGAACTTCGGCGGGTCGTCGACCTGAGACGCCTCACGCAATATCCGGCGCGTGGTTTTCTGGAGAAAGGGTTCACCTCCGCAGAAATGCACCAGCTTCAAATTGCGTAGGTTACTTGTCACGAAATTTGTCATTTTGGCAGCTGTGCCGTTGTTCATCTTTTCAACTGTCAAAAAACAGAACTCGCACCCGATCGGACACGCGACATTTACATTGTCCGCGATTTTAGACGGTCCCAGCGGTACATGAAGTGACTTCGATTGAATGGCGCGACGCTGATCGGGCCTCAAAAACTCCCATGTGTCTATGAAATCGCTGTCGATCTGATGGAAACGATCTTCGTTAAAGACCGGGCATGTCTCGCAACAGTAATCGTACGTTCCGTCATAGATCGATGCGCGGACAGCTTTGGCTTCGATTGAGTTGAAGGTCTCTAAGATCCCAGCCTGATTTATGTTTCCAATCGGCTGCTTCATGATTGTGGATATGCAAGTGAGCGCTCGACCGTCAGTGTAGATTTCCATGTTGTAGAAGGGTTGGATGCACCTGATCGTCTTCTCGTTTCGGTACGCGCCCAGTGTTCGCTTAAAAAGGAACTTGAGGATTTTTGCGACGAGCGGCAACCGCTGCATGCTCACCGAAACGATCGATCGAAGCGTATTGAGCGCTTTGGAATCCGACTGATCTTTTGCCTCTTCCCTAGAGGTAAATCGCACCATAAGTATTGATCCCAAATCCGTACTATCAATCTGATTATCTTCTCAGTCTAGATAAAAAATCAATGTTAATTATAATGGATCTGTTGAATAAATTCGACTGTGAAAAATATAACCCTCGACAATAAACGCTTTGTATTGATCGAGCTCTCACGAGCTGTCGGAACGCGCCGGGCGGTCGCCTTTGGCGGACCAGTGTCTTGGTAATCGCAACGTGCTGGACCGCTCAGCGCTCGCCAACTACGGGATTGCGCAGAGGCTGCAACCAGCGCCACAGCGGCCACCCGCTACCTGACTAGGTTGTGGTGACTGAGAGGCAGAGATCTGTCTTGCTGGGTCGGATAGCGCTTGATGAAACGTCTATCTATTGATAGATAGAAAATGAGTATCTTGTCCGGCTGGAGCCTGCTTGGCGCTTTTATCGCAACTCGGGCCGATGACACTTTGAAAGGCTTCCATGGAACTGAATGCAGATTTTGGTGCCCGCGTGGTCATTCACTCAGAGAAGATGGACTGGTTGTCTTCGCCAATGCCCGGCGTTCACCGTCGTATGTTGGACAGGATTGGGGATGAGGTCGCACGGGCAACGACGATCGTTCGCTACGATGCCGGCAGTCACTTTTCGGAACACACTCACAGTGGAGGCGAGGAGTTCATCGTCCTTCAGGGAGTGTTCCAGGACGAGCATGGTGACTATCCTGCGGGCACCTACGTGCGCAATCCGCCAGCGACCGCGCATACGCCAAGCTCCGAAGACGGTTGCACCATCTTTGTGAAGCTTTGGCAGTTCGACATGGCAGACCGCAATCAGTTTCGCAAAGATATGGCCAATGAACTTGGTGCACCGAAGGACGGCGTCGCCACAGCGTTGCTGCACGAAGACCCACAGGAACGGGTGACGTACAACCAACTCGCTGCTGGCGCCGAGCTTGCTTTGGCGGACGAAGGCGGGATCGAAGCTCTTGTCCTCGATGGCAGCCTATCGGAGGGCGACGACACGCTTGAAGCGGGCGGCTGGCTTCGCCTACCAGCAGGGATGCCAATGAACGCAAAGTCAGGTCTCGATGGCGCGAAGGTCTGGGTCAAGAGCGGGCATCTTGTCCACGCGCGAGCGCCGGTGTTGCTGTGACCAACTCCCAACCGTTGATCCTCGTCGCTGGTGCCGGCGCTGGGCTTGGTCAAGCAATCCTTAAACGCTTCGACGCAGGTGGCTACACCGCAGTTGGGCTCGGTCGCACCGAACCGGATGATCCTGTTGGTGAGTTTCATGCGGTTGATTTGGCCGATCCCGCCGCAGCGCTTGACGCGATGAGCAAAGTGACCGCCGAACATGGTGCCCCCAAAGTCGTCGTTCATAACACCGCCGAGCTTGTAATCGCACCGTTCTCGGATACCCATCTGAGCGACTATCAGCGTACCTGGCAATCGATGGTCCAATCGGCTATTCTGCTAGCGCAATCAACGTTGCAACCCATGGTGCGCGCGGGGGGAGGCGCATTCATCGTTTCTGGTGCAACGGCCTCGCTGAGAGGTAGTGCGCGCTTCTCAGCCTTTGCGAGTGCAAAGTTTGCTCTGCGCGGCCTGACCCAGTCGCTTGCGAGAGAGTTCCAGCCGGCTGGTGTGCATGTCTGCCACACAGTCCTTGATGGGATCATCGATACACAGCGCTCGCGTGAGCTTCACAGCCTCGATCCAGCGAGGATGATGCGTCCCGAAGACATTGCAGACGTGTATTGGCAGATCGCTCATCAACCCCAGTCCACCTGGACCCATGAGATGGATTTGCGCCCAGCCTCCGAGGGTTTTTAAGCGATGAAGACGCTGATCATCGGTGGAGGGTTATCCGGTCTTGCCATAGCCGAGCAGTTGGAAGCTGAGGGGCAAGACTATCTGCTGCTCGAAGCGCGCGCCCGCTTCGGGGGGAGGATTATGACCGAGCAACTGGGTGCTGGGTATTTTGACATGGGCCCCGCCTGGTTTTGGCCTGGTCAGCCGCGTATCGCATCTCTGCTGGATCGGCTTGGATTGCAGAAATTTGACCAGTACGCGACGGGCGATTTAGTCTTTGAGGACGAGCAAGGACACGTTCAGCGTGGGGCTGGCTTCGCGTCCATGCAGGGCTCGTGGCGTCTCGAAGGTGGCCTGGCAAAGCTGACGGAAGCTTTGGCGGATCAGGTACCCCCAGCACGCAAGCGCTTGAATACCCGCGTCACTGCTGTCGTGCGCGACGGGGCCCGGTGCACGGCCAAGCTCGTGGACGGTTCGACTCAGACGGCCGATCAGATTGTGCTCGCAATGCCGCCGCGGATTGCAGCCCAGCTAACCTTTGAACCTGCACTACCAACGGCAGCTATCCGAGCCATGCAATCGGTGAGCACCTGGATGGCAGGTCAGGCCAAAGCCGTTGCGGTTTACGATACACCTTTCTGGCGCGATGCTGGGTTGTCGGGGGACGCCATGAGCCGACGAGGCCCTATGGTTGAGATCCATGATGCGTCTCCAGCTTCGAGCGGGCCGTTCGCTTTGTTTGGCTTTATCGGTGTGCCGCCAAAGGCGCGCAGCGATGAGCAGCTGCTTCGCCTGGCAATCGAGGCTCAGCTGGTACGGCTGTTTGGGTCAGATGCTGCGGAACCGAAAGCACTGTACGTCAAAGACTGGGCGTTTGATCCGTTAACTGCGACCGACGCCGACTTGGCGCCCCAATATGCGCATCCTCACTACGGGCTGCCATCCGCACTTATGGGACTATGGGACGAGAAATTGATCTTCGCAGGAACCGAAGTTGCTCCGCAATTCGGCGGCTATCTGGAAGGCGCTCTAGAGGCGGCGGAGGCCGCCCGCCAGCACCTAAAAACAGCCGAAGCAGTGGGCCTGTGATTGAGGTATGAAGAGGGAGGCGGTGCGCGTTGATCATTCCAACTGCCCCCTCAACCTAGCGATGCATACTGTAAGAGCGATCATGGACACGAATGACCGATAGGCGTGACAAGATCCTCGATGTTGCGGAGAAGCTCATCCGGACGCACGGCTATAGCGGATTTTCGTTTCGCGAGGTCGCAAGCGAGGTCGGCATAAAGTCGGCCAGCGTCCACTACCATTTCCCAACGAAGCCAGACTTAGCTGCAGCCGTGGCGAAACGTTACCGCGAACGCTTTGCAGCGGCACTGGAAGAGACAGAGGCTGAAGGAATGGACCGCGTCGCGGCGTGGCGCTTGCTGTTCAAAAGGGCCTTTGAAGAGGACGGCTTGATGTGCCTATGCGGTATCCTCGCCGCCGAGGGCGACAGCTTGCCACCCGAAGTCGCCAAGGAAGCGCGAGGGTTCCTTCAATTCGGGATCAGATCCCTAAATGAGGTTGAACCCCAAAACGGCCCCCGTATCCTCTCCCAACTCGAAGGTGCGATGCTGATTGCCCGTTCGACTGGCGACCTCAGTGTTTTTGAAGAGGCAACCAGCGCTCTGGCTGTTCGATAGCTGCGATGCCAGGTGCACCTTGGTAGTTCATTGAAGTGCGCTGTACTTGCCTCACCCTACCGCTTGGGTTTTGGCGCTTTCAGCGGCCTGTTCTTCTCTATCCTCCGGCAGGACAAGCGACAGGATAATGGCTGAGAGACCTGCCAAGGTGATCGGGGTCGCAACAACCTGCTTGAGGAAATCGGGCATGTGCTGTGTTGCATCGGGCACAAGCGTCACGCCCAAGCCCAGGCCGAACGATATCGCCATGATGTAGACTTTGCGCCGGTCCATCTTTTGCGTCGCCAGTATCCGGATGCCAGCCACCGCTATCGTTCCAAAAAGCACCAGTGTAGCCCCGCCCAACACAGGCTTGGGAACGAGAAGGAACGCAGATCCAATGATGGGAAGGAAACCCAGAATAACGAGAATGCCCGCGATGTAGAGCCCAACGTGGCGGCTCGCGACGCCCGTCATTTGGATGACACCATTGTTCTGCGAAAAGGTGGTGTTGGGGAAGGTGTTGAATAGTGCTGCGATCCCCGAATTGATCCCATCGCCCAAAATGCCGCCCTTGATACGCTTCATGTACGTCGGCCCCTCGACCGGCTGCCCGGCGATGATGGAGTTTGCGGTGAGATCTCCTGACGTTTCGATCGCAGTGACCAGATAGATGAAAGCGATCGGGATGAATAAGACCAGGTCGAAGTCGAGGCCAAACCTCAACGGCGTTGGCAGTGCGAAAACGGGACCGTCGCCAAAGCTCGAAAAGTCCACCTGACCGAGAATGGCGGCTAAAACGAAGCCGACTATCAGCCCAATCATGATCGCCGAAATTCGGAGCATGGGGCCGCCGTAAAACGTGAATGCCAAGATGGTCACAACAACGACCGAGCCGAGCAGGAGATTGATCGGCAGTCCAAGACTTTCGCCCGCACCCACGCCACCTGCAAAATCGGTGAAGCCAACTTTCACAAGGCTGAGCCCGATCACGGTGATGACGATGCCAGTGACGGTGGGGGTGATGATCTTGCCCAGTTTGTCAACAAATTGGCTCAGGATGATCTCAACCACGCAGCCGGCCAAGCACAGGCCAAAGAGCATTGCGAGAATGTCTTCTGGCGTGCCGCCGGCGCCTTTGACGGCAAAGCCAGCGGCCAGAAGTGCGCCAAGGAAAGCAAAGCTCGTGCCCTGAAGGCTCAAGAGGCCCGAGCCAACCGGCCCAATCGTCTTGCACTGAATAAAGGTCGACACGCCCGAAACGAAAAACGCCATCGCGATAAGGTATGGGATCAGGTCTCCCAAACCCAACACGCCGCCAATGATCAGTGTTGGGGTCACGATACCGACGACGGATGCCAGGATATGCTGAACCGCCACGAGTAGACTGGCAGGCGGTGGTGGAGCATCTTCCAAGCCGTAGATCAGATTGGTTGGTGTCGGCTCTGTCATGGTCGTCGTCGTCCTCTGAAGCAGATGTGGGCGACTCCGCCTTTGCTCAGCCCACGCCCTGTCCGTTGTGCGCAGCAATATGAATGCCAACCTTGCTCACATGTTACGAAAGGACGAGGGTACTGGCGCTAGGTTGTAGAGGAAACCGAGCAGGACTCGGGGCGTCATCTGAGGACTAAGTCCCTGAGAAGACTGGGCTACAACGACTGACCTTCCAAATATCAGGTCCGTAGACCCTGGCGAGGTCACCGCACCCAAGGAGCTTTTGCTGTTGGTTGCGGCGCACAGAGGAATGGCGCATTCGTAGGCAACAAGCCCTGAAAACGAATGCTTGCTGCAATGCAAAACAGACCTAGGGCCTAAAACAGGCCGCGCTCCCTTTTGGTCGCCGCAGTTGCAGTCCAGCATTGAATGCCCCGAGACCAGAGCCGTTCAATGTGCTGCTGGGTGGAACGGTTATCCTTAGTCAGCATGGACAGATTGAAGAGCTAGTCCCAGCGATAGGCTACGCGGTGTCGGCAGCGACTGAGACCGTTTGTTACGTCTGCAATTGGCCGCAAGGCGGACATACGGGGATTGTCGGCTTCCAGTCCGTTCCGAAGCCCAACATGCGCCGCTCAGCTTGTCTGGTGAAAACTCAAGAAGTTTCGCCATCCACCAAACTTCGATATATCCTGAGCACCGTCCAACCCCGCCTCCTCGCACAAAAAGCCTTTGACTTTGCGCCCATCGTCGACCTCTACGGTTCCGATTGCGAGCGGCGACGGGATGCCGTCCATGAAACTGCCAACCGCTTCGCTTGGCAGCGCCCAGACTTCGATATCGATACCGACACCGCTGCCATTGTGGTCGCGAACGAGTCCTGGCCGATAAGGCGGCCCGCCGGGCAACGCAAATAGGCGGTACTCAGGCGCCGTCCGCGTGGGGCCGATGAGCCGGGCACCTCTAGATGTCAGCTCGCCATTCAGTGGCAGACCGGACATGTGCGCCCCGCATACAGCAAGGGCCAATTCATCGGAGTTTGATTGCACCTTTTTGGAGCTGTTGGTTTCAAGGATCGGATAGGGGGCGTTCGTTGCGCCTAACTTTGGGGCGCGGGTGGCTACCAGCTTGCTCGCTTGCGCGGCGACTTTCCCATCTTCTCCGGCCTGCGCGATCAATGTCACACTCCCTGGGCGTCCGTCGTGTCGTGGACCGGTGGGCGCTGTGATGGCGCACAGATTCAGAAGGTTCACGAAGTTTGTGTAGGTGCCCAAGTTGGAGTTGGGCGTTACCGGGTCGGCCTCAAGTGCTTCACACGAATAGAAAGTGGGTATGGACGGAACGCACATCATGTCAGCCTGCGCGACAAGTGGGTCACACGCACGCCGCAACTTTTCCAAGTGATACATGCCTTTGAAGGCATCTGCCGCGCTCAGTGTTTCGGCTTTGCCGACAATGGCGCGCGTAACCGGGTGGACCTCATCGGGTTGTGCAGTCATCATCTGCTCAATCGCGGCGTAGCGCTCGGCAACCCAGGCGCCCTCGTAGAGCATCTCTGCCACCTGATAGAATGGCGTAAAGTCGACCCGCTCGATCTCTGCGCCTTGCTCGGCAAGGCTCGCGAGCGAGGCATCAAAATCCTCGGCCTGAACCTCATCTCCGAAGAAGATCAAGCTTTCGGCATCGGGTGCGCAAATGCGTGGGGTGGGCAGCGCAGCCGGTATCGGGTCCAAGGGTGTTTTACGGGAATAGGCATCTTGTTCGTCGTAACCGCCAGCTACCGTGAACACGGCGTGTGCATCCTCAACAGTGAGCGCAAAGATTGAGACTGTATCAAGCGTCCTGCACGCTGGCACGACGCCCGTCGCGGAGATTGCCCCCAAACTTGGTTTCAGGCCGACAATGTTGTTAAGCGCGGCCGGCACGCGACCTGATCCAGCCGTATCCGTTCCGAGAGAAAAGGGTACAATGCCGTGCGCAACGATCACGGCTGAGCCGGATGACGATCCACCGGGGACAATCGCCGGGTCGATCGCATTTTTGGGCACGCCATACGGCGAACGAACGCCCACCAAGCCAGTGGCAAACTGATCGAGATTGGTTTTGCCCACTGGAAGCGCACCAGCTGCCCGCAGATTGGCGACCACGAACGCGTCGGCATCCGGCTCGTACCGGTAAGCTGGGCACGCCGCTGTGGTCGGCATACCGGCAACATCGATATTGTCTTTGGCCGCAAAGGGTATGCCCCACAGTGGGCGGCTTGGGTCGTATGATCCGAGCGCCTTGGCCTGTTCGAACACAGTTTCCTCATCGGCCAGATGCAAGAATATCGCAGGATCATTCACATGCCGCAGTCGGCGAAAAACCTCGGCGATGACATCGGTAGGTGATGCGCCCTCGGCGTAAGCCGCTTGCAAGTTGCCGATAGTGAAGGGGAGATCTTGGAGTGATGCGGTCATGATAATCTGCTTTACTCAGCGGCCGCACGATCAACGGCGCCGCTGTCCAAACTAGGTGGCTTGGGCGCTGCCGAAAGAAGCGTCTTTGTGTAGGGATGTTGGGGATTGTCCATGACCTTATGGGCCAGCCCTTGTTCGACGATTTCGCCTGCCTGCATCACGATCACATAGTCGCACAGCAGCCTGACAACGTGCAGGTCATGGCTGACGAACAGGTAGGTCATGCCCAGACGACTGCGCAGGTCTGCAAGCAGGTTCAAAACCACCGCTTGTATCGAAACATCAAGGGCAGCGGTCGGTTCATCGAGAATGAGAAACTTTGGATCAAGCGCGATTGCCCGAGCGATCCCGACACGCGCTTTTTGTCCGCCCGAAAGCTGGTGGGGAAACCGATCAAGAAGGTTGGTGGGCAGCCCGCACAGGCTCGCCAGTTCTTCAACGCGCGTCGCGAGCGCGGCGCCACGAAGCTTGCTCATCCGCAAGATCGGGTCGCTGATGGCGCGGCGCGCTGTGTCGCGCGGATTAAGGCTGTCCGTGGCGTCCTGAAATACCATTTGGATGTCGCTGCGTCTTGGATCGCGCACGAACAGGTCGGCCTTGACCTGCGCGATGTCATCTCCGCCGAACACAATCTCGCCCGAAGTGGGGTCGAGCAACCGGACCAGCATGGACGACGTTGTCGATTTTCCACATCCCGACTCGCCTACGAGACCGACACTTTGCCCCTCGAAGATGGAGAACGAGACGCCCTTCACGGCGTGCACAGGTCCTGCCTTGCCCGGATAGGTTTTGACGAGCTCTTTCACCTCGATTAGAGGCTGGTCACCAACGGTATGAGGCGCGAGTGGTGTTCGATTTTCGGCCGGTAGAAGGTCCCGCAATTGCGCACCTGGCCGCGGCGTCGCATCGACCAGCTTGCGCGTGTAGGCATGTTGAGGCGCGGAGAAGAGATTGGAGGATTTCCCCGTCTCAACGATCAGCCCATCCTTCATCACGGCCAGCCGATCGCAGTATTCCGCCGCCAGCCCGAGATCATGGGTGATGAGAATGGACGACATGTTTCGTTCGCGCGTCAGGTCGCGAACAAGGTCCATAACTGCTTTCTGCGTGGTGATGTCGAGGCCGGTGGTCGGCTCATCGGCAATCAGAAGCCTTGGGTTACACGCCAGCGCAATCGCAAAGACGACCCGTTGGCACATGCCGCCTGACAGCTCAAACGGATAGGCTTCATAACGTGCCTCCGCATCTCGGATACGAACGGCCTCCAGCGCTTCAATAGCCTTGTTCTTCGCATCAGACGCAACCGCTTGCGCATGCACACGCAGCACATCCTCAAGTTGGTGGCCAACCTTTCGGATCGGATTGAGGGCTGCGCGCGGATTTTGAAAGATCATGCTGATCTCGCGCCCGCGAATGTTGAGCATGTCACGCTCTGCGGCCCTTGCAAGGTCTTGGCCGTCATACTCCGCACTGCCCGCCTTGATGCGTCCACCTGCGTCGAGAATGCGCATCAACGCGTAGGACGTCACCGATTTGCCCGAGCCGCTTTCGCCGACGATGCCCAGGGTTTCGCCTTTGCCAAGGTCGAACGATATGCCGCGCACGGCGTCGACTTCGCCCTTTCGGGTCGTGAACGAGACAGCCAGGTCCTTGATCGACAGCACGCTACGTTCTCCTGCGTGGGTCGACGATGTCCCGCAAGCCGTCCCCCATGAGGTTGAAGGTGAATACTGCCAGCATCAGCCAAAGGCCGGGGAAGAGCGCGATCCACCAGTGCCCGGAGATGATATAATTTGCTCCCTCTGCAACCATGATGCCCCACTCCGGCGTAGGGGGCCGAACCCCCAAACCGATGAAGGACAGGCCCGCTGCGTTGAGGATAGCCCAGCCCATATTGAGCGAGATTTGCACCATCATAGGCGGCAGCGCATTGGGAAAAATGTGAAAGGCCAGCGTTCGAATGTGGCTGTTGCCTGATAGGCGAGCCGCCAGGGCGAAGCCCGCTTCGCGCCGGATATTGACCTCCGCGCGTACAAGACGTGCGTAAAACGGGATGTTTATCAGGGCAGTCGCGTAGATGATGTTTTCGACCGTGTTGCCGAGCGCGGCCACGATACCCATTGCCAGAACGAACAGGGGAAAGGCCATGATCGTGTCGAGAAGCCGGTTGAGGACCGCATCGATCCAGCCGCCCCAGTAGCCAGCGACCGCACCTAGCACCGAGCCGATGACGAACGAGATCGCAACGGCGAGCACCGAAATTGTGAGGTCCAATCGCGTGGCCACCACAACGCGGGAAAACACATCGCGACCGAGATTGTCCGTGCCAAACCAGTGGGTGGCATTGGGCGGTTGGAGCGCATTGGCCGCGTTCGTGGCAAGCGGATCAAACGGCACAAGCATCGCGCCAAAGAAGGCTTGGGCGATAAAAAACGCAAACATACTGAACGACAGCAGCGTGACCGGGTTTTCCCGCAGAACATAGACGAGATGCGCGAACGTGCTGTCTGGCGTTCGCTCGGGGAGGTGGGTGGTGTCGGTCATTTCGCGCCGAACCCGATGCGCGGATCAATCAACGCGTAGCTCAGGTCAATAACGAGATTGAGCGTCACGAACAGAAGCGCCATGGTCAACACGAAGCCTTGGACGGCTGCGTAGTCCGACGCAATGAGCGCTTCGACCGCATAAGATCCGATCCCGGGCCAAGCGAACACCTTTTCCACCAGCACGATAGCGCCCAGCACGAACGAGAACACCATGCCCAATGTCGTCACCACCGGTAACAGAGCATTACGCAGACCGTAACCGAACAGCACCTTGCGCCGCGAGAGGCCTGCAGCACGCGCCATCCGGATGTAGTCCGATGATAGAGCCTGCAGCATGGCGGCTCGCGTCATGCGTGCAATGGGTGCGAGGGTGAACAAAGCCAGCGTGATGGTTGGCAACGTTAGCTGTCGGGCGGCTGCCCAAAAGGTTTCGGTATCGCCGGCGAGCAGGCTGTCGATCAAATGAAATCCGGTGACCCGCGGCGGATCGAGATAGATGAAATCAAGCCTGCCGAGCGGTGAAGGCGCCCAACCAAGAAGATAGTAGAAAACGTAAACAAGCAGAATGCCGGTGAAGAAGGTCGGCAACGATACGCCCGCGGTCACGATCACGCGGCACAGATGATCGACCCACGAGCCCTGGCGAACCGCAGCCAAAACGCCCAGCGGTATCGCAATCAAGCACGACAGCATCAGCGCGCAAATCGTGAGCTCCAATGATGCGGGCAGTCGCGTCGCGAGATCTGTGAGCACTGGCTGCCCCGTGCTCACGGCCTGGCCAAGATCGCCGCGCAGCAAATCCCCGACGTACACAGCGAACTGGGTAACAAGCGGCTTATCCAGCCCCAGATCCTGGCGAACCTGTTCAATAGATTCCGCATCCGCCATGGCGCCGGCGAAATAGACCGCCGGATCACCAGGAAGGGCGCGGGTCAGGATGAAGCTGATGACCACCACCCCCACAATCACAGGGATGGTTTGCAGCAGCCGCAATCCGACAGCCCGCGCTCGGCCGTCCATCGCTCAGACGCCCGTCATGCGGCGAGGATCAAGCTGCCGATGGAACCAGAACTCATAGCCCGACGCACCGTTCACAGCGACGTTCAATGCCGGCTGATAAAGCGGAATGCGCGGGATGTCCTCAATAACGATTTCCATCAGACGCTTCATCACCGGCGCCCATTCGGGATCATCCATGGGCAGGTGCAAAATCTGATCGGTCAGCGTATGCACCTCCTCATTGTCGTAGTTCGAGGAGTTGAACAGGCGTTCGCGCTGGTACGCCCAGAAAAAATAGTAGTCAGGGGTATTCAGCCAGCCGCCGAAGTTCTCTAGGTGCAAATCCAGTGTCTTATCGACCAGCGCAACCGTGCGCCAGTTCGCGCCCGGGATCCGTTCGATTTCGGTTGTGATGCCCAATTGGCCAAGGCTCTCTTGCATCAAGAGCGCCGTCGGTTCCATCCAGCTGGCAAGTCCAAGACTGATCGACATCGTCACGTCAAAGCCATTAGCAAAAGACGACTTTTCCAAATGCTCGCGCGCGAGATCCATGTTGGTTGAATAGGGGAACGGGCGCGGCCAGGCGGTATCGGTGATCTCCTGGGACCCACCCCACATCGGCGCGCCACGCCCATAGGCTGCGGATTGAAAGATCGCCTCGTAGGGGATGGCGTAGGCAACCGCCTTGCGCACATCGGGGTCCTGAAACGGCTCAAAGTTGGAGTTGAGGCATGCGCAATGGATGCAGTTCTCAATCGGTGTCGAGAACACGTCCACTGTACCGGCAAGCTCGGACGCATCGCGGTCTGGAATGTTGAAGGAGACCTGAACGTCACCGCGCTCAATAAGCGCGCGGCGTGTTGCAGCGCTTGGGACTTCTCGCATGATCACACGGCGAATGGCAGGCACCGGTCCACCGGTCCACGCGTCGTTGCGCTCATAAACCAGCTGCTGACCCTGGTCCCAACGCGTTACAATGTAGGCACCCGAACCAGCCGTGGTGGTGTGCAGATACTCCATCGCCCAAGGGTCGTCGTCTGTCGCGTTTTCCATGGCGACCTTGGAGTTGATGATGAACGGCACGGGCACCGCGAGGTTTGGCAGTGACAGTTTCGAAGGAAAATCGAGTGTCAACACAAAGGTCCGATCATCGAGCGCTTCGAACTGATCGGGCCGGTTAAAACCGCCGGCGCGCATCTGCACCGAAGGAAAGCCGCCGACTGAGACAGCGCGGTCGAAGGACCATTTCACGTCCGCCGCTGTGACCGGCGAACCGTCAGAAAACTTGGCATCTTCCTTAAGCGTGAAGGTCAGCACGAGGCCATCGTCCGATATGGTCCAGCTTTCGGCCAGTTCGGGAACGATGGTGTTGTAATCGTAGGACATCTCGCCCGTTGGCAGCTGTTTAGAGCCGAAGCCAACCAAACGGTCATAACAGTTGATCGCCACTTGGTAGCTGGCACGGTTCGTCCCCGTGCGGTGCAAATCAAGGCTGTTGATGGTTTGACCCGAGGCGACCACCATTGTGTCGAGCGCTTGCGCGTGCGCGCTTGTTGCCCAGGCGAAGGGCACCATTGCAGCGCCGCCAGCTGCGGCAGTGAACTTCAAAAAGTCTCTACGGTTCGTCTTCATCGCATGGGTCTCCGAAACGAGTGCTGAGTTTTCGTTCTTTCAGCATTCCATGTTGCGACCGGTTCTTGAAATGCTATGATTTCACCAGACCGATGCATGAAATGCACCAATTGAGGCTTGCATGCAGCACCTTGAAACCCTGCGATTTGTCGAAGCGATTGCCCGCGCGGGATCCATTCGCAAGGCGGCGGAGGATTCCAACATCACCGCTTCAGCCTTGAACCGCCGATTGGCGCGGTTTGAGCGCGAGTTCGGCGCGCCGATCTTCGAGCGCTTGCCAAGGGGCGTGCGTCTGAATGCGGCGGGTGAACTTGTGCTGCAGCACTACAGAGCACAGCGATCTGATCTTGCACGCGTGCAAAGCCAGGTCGCTGACCTGACGGGGGTACGGCGTGGCCACGTTTCCATCGCTTGCTCGCAGGCGCTGTTGCCCTTCTTCTTGCCGCAGCAGATCGCGCGCTATCGGAAACAGTATCCTGGCGTGACGTTTTCAGTGAGCGTGCGAGATCGCGAGCAAGCCGAAGCCGAGCTGGCGAGTTTCAGCAGCGACTTAGCGCTGGTCTTCGAACCCGTCGTTTTGGCAGATTTTCAGGTTCTGCAAGCCATTCCGCAGCCGGTTTGTGCGGTCTTCGCCTCAGACCACCCGCTCGCCGAAAAGGGTGAACTGCGTCTGCGCGATTGTCTGGACTATCCCCATGTCGGGCCAGCGCGAAAGTACGGGGTGCGCAACCTGCTTGATGCCGCAGCGAAGTCGATTGGACGAACGGTGGAACCGCTGGTTGAGACGGAATCCTTCGAGCTGATCAGATATTATGTCCTGCGCGAACAGACCGTTGGGTTCCAAATCCCGGTGGGCTTGCAAGGAGCGGAGCACACTGGGCTTGCTTTCAAACCGATTTCCACCCGCGATATGAAGCCTGGCGGGCTTTTGCTGGGCCAATTGCGGGGCCGTGTCTTGTCGGTGGCCTCGCTGCGGTTTGCCAATCAGGTGCAGCAAGCGCTGCTCGACGCTTTGGACGGCTAGCGCCTATTTCTGTCAGCTACCCAGATAGCATGCGTATCGGATCAAATAGCAGGCTCGGTTGGGATCATCCAAGGTCTTAAGGCACTATTGGTCGCCGCTCGTACGGAGCGCGGAAAATCGACGTTCTTGCAGCCGTCGAACCAAATTCCGCCTTGGGCAACGGGCGGCACCCTGGCGATTGGCTGCAACTGACAGCAGAATGGATATTGCCTCCCTAGGATCCGCAGGCCTTGAAGGCCGATCAAATCAGAGGTTGCTATGCAGATTCTTGATGGGCGGAACATAGCGAGTTTGCCCGAAGCAGGTGGTGCCAGCTGGCCACCCTCAGCCAGGCACGACCAAAGCACCGACTTCACGGCCGTAGGTCAGATCGGATGTCCCAAGCCTTCCCACCGCGGTATCGCTCCAGGAGAAAGTCCATAAACGCTCGCACCTTCACCGAGAGGACATTGGCCTTGGGATAGACAAACCAGAGGGCGGACTGTGCGCTCGCCTGCCAATCGGGCAGCACGCGGAGCAGTTCTCCCCTTTGGATTTCGCGTTGGACACTCCAAAGTGAGTTGATCGAAATGCCAGCGCCGGCAAGCGTCACGACCTTCTGGCTTAGCCCATCATCGACGATCAGGCGGCTGTTTGCAGCTTTCGGATCGAAGACGGCTTGCTCCCCATCAGATCCAATGAGCGATCGAGATGCCAAATCCTTGAATGCAACCAGCTGATGATCAGCTAATTCGTCTGGGTGTTCGGGTGCCGGCTGCTCTGTAAGGTAGTCCGGCGACGCACATAGGATGCGAACGTCATCACTGAGTTTGCGGCCCTTAAGACTGGTGTCCTCCATCACCATGTTCCGTAACGCCAGATCATAACTGCCTTCGATCAGGTCAAAGGCTGTGTCCGACAGTCGGAGGTCTAGCGTCAGCTTTGGGTGCTGAGCGAGGAACTCGGGCAAAATAGGGGCGATGTAGAGCTGTGCGAAACTACTTGGGGCCGTAAACCTCAAGGTTCCTGATGCTTCCGCCTCACCCTTCCCGAGCGCAGCGAACGCAGCATCTTCTTGGGCTAGGATTTCTCGCGCAAAAGGCAGGAACTCCGCGCCTTCCAGTGAGAGCGACACCTTGCGTGTTGAGCGGTGCAGAAGGTCCGCGCCAACCGCCTGTTCCAGTTTGGCCAGCCGTGCGCTGGAGACCGCTGGAGCTAGGCCAAGATCGCGCCCCGCGGCGCCTATGTTGAGCTTGTCCGCCGCCAGCACGAACAGCCGGAGCGCGTCTGTGTCCATCGCATTATATCCTAAAACCGAATTCTAAATGCGATTATTCGGCGTTTATTCCGAAAACGCAATCTATAAATGAAGGTGCGTTGAATACGCGACTTGGAAGGCGAGATGACCCGGACTGGCACCGTCAACTACCATGTTCACAAACCCCAGCGGCAGGCGTTCGAGATCGACGCTGGCGGCGTGGTGGGCGTACTCGTTTCGCCAGAGTTGGTGGAAACCGAAATCCCGGTACGGGATCTGCGCGATGGCGAGACCACAGTATCGTTTGCCGATGACAGCGTGAGGCTGACCACTGCGCCCAGCGCTGTTAAAGACTTCTCGGAAGACGGTTGGCGATCGACCTACGATACAGAGCTGACCTACATTCTGCGGCGCAAACTCCCCGCACAAGAGGTGGTCATTTTTGACCACACCATCCGCGAGGATGACCCTAACTCCGACAGGAAACCAGCGCGAAACGTCCACAGCGACTACAGCGAGGAGGGAGCAAAGAACCGGCTTTTTGACATCCTCGGGTCAGAGCGGGCGCGGGAATGGGAACAAGGCCACTACGCGTTCATTAATGTGTGGCGTCCCATTGGTGCCTGGATCAACTCAGCGCCGCTGGGCTTTATTCGTCCGTCGTCCGTATCGGAAGACGACTGGATCCTGATCGATCTAATATACCCGGACCGGCGGGGCCACATCTTAGGTCTCGTAGCCAACGCCGACCACGAATGGGTGTACTTATCGAAGATGACGCCCCAAGAGGTTGCTATCTTCAATATTTACGACAATCGCGGGTTGGCTTCCATCGGCCACAGCGCCATCGATCTGGTCGAAGACCCCACTATCACGCGCATCCGCAAGAGCATCGAGAGCCGCACGCTTGTGCGGTACTGAGGCAAACATGCTGGACATGAACACACAGGATTTTCCGCACATCAACGGGGCCTACGCGCAAACCTTCAAGCCAGAGAAGCTGACGCTGGGGCTCGTTGTTCCGCTAGAGGCGCACCGAAACAATCCGGTCCCCAACCTCGAGCGGCATCTGCAACGCGCGCAGCTCGCCGATCAGCTTGGGTTCGCATCGCTTTGGCTGCGCGACGTTCCCTTCAACGTTCCGTCCTTTGGGGATGCCGGGCAGACGTTCGACCCGTTTGTTTATCTCGGCCTCTTGTCAGGCGCGACGAGAACCATCGGGCTTGGTGTCGCCTCAATCATCTTGCCGCTGCGCCATCCTGCCCATGTGGCGAAGTCAGCGGCGTCGGTAGACGTGCTGTCGAATGGTCGGTTGCTCTTGGGGATCGCGTCAGGGGACCGCCCGGAAGAGTACCCCGCCATGAACATGGACTTCGCCACCCGAGGCGAACGGTTCCGCGACAGTGTCGCCTACATTCGCGCAATGGCTGACGACTACCCGCAGGTTCAAACCGAGCAAGGTGTGGTCTTCGGCAGCGCCGACATGCTGCCCAAGCCAACCGGCGGTCGGCTCCCCTTGCTGCTGACGGGAGGATCACGGCAGCATCCGGATTGGGTGGCTGAAAACAGCGATGGCTGGATCACCTATCCACGCGATCCTGCGAGCCAAGGCCGGGTCGTGGCGGACTATCGCAAGCGGGTTGCCGCATTTGGTGGTCCTAACAAGCCGGTGGTGCAATCGCTTTATGTTGACGTTCAGGCGGACGCGGATGCCGAAGCGCGTCCGATCCATCTCGGCTTCGCCTCCGGCACGAAATTCCTGCGCCAATACCTCGCCGACATTCGGGCGTTGGGCATCAACCATGTCGCGCTCAACCTGCGGTTCAACGGCGCTGATGTCGAAGACACCATGAAGCGGATTGCAGACGATCTGCTACCCGAGTTCAGCCTCTAAGGAACAGATATGAGCAAGACCATCCTGATTACCGGCGCCACTGATGGCATCGGTCTTTTGACCGCACGCAAGCTGTCTGACGCGGGCCACACGGTACTGGTCCACGGTCGCAGCATGGACAAGCTAGCGGCTGCTGCAGATATGATCGGCGGCGCACCTAAGACCTATCGCGCTGACCTGAGCAAAATGGGTGACGTGAAGGCGTTCGCCGACGCCGTCTTGGACGATGTTCCGTCGCTGGACGTGCTGATCAACAATGCTGGCGTCTTGAAGGCGTCGGAGACCCAGACCGAAGCCGGCCGCGACATTCGCTTCGACGTCAACACCATCGCGCCCTACCTGCTGACGCAGCTCTTGTTGCCGATCATTCCGACGGATGGACGCGTTGTGAACCTCTCATCGGCGGCCCAAGCGCCGGTCGGCGTCGATGCCATGCGCAGCTATCGCCCGATGGCCGATATGGATGCCTATGCGCAAAGCAAACTGGCGATCACCATTTGGACGGCGAAACTTGCAAAACAGCATCCAAACGGCCCCGCGATAATCGCCGTGAACCCAGGGTCGTTGTTGGCCTCAAAGATGGTGCACGAGGGCTTTGGCGTTGCAGGCAACGACCTCAGCATCGGTGCCGATATCCTGATCTCTGCCGCGCTCGAACCGGCTTTCGCTGGTGCATCTGGAAAGTACTTCGACAATGACAGTGGGCGATTTGCGTCGCCCCATCCGGCCGCAATGGATACCAATCATGTGCGCTCAGTCATGCTGGCCCTGGTTGAGATAGCATAGCTTCTGGCGCTCCGGGCGAAACAAGGGTCGCTTGCTTGCGCGCCTAGCAAAGCAGCGTGCGGAGCAGCTTTCTCATGGTGCCACGCCGACGCCCTCTAATGGCGGCAAAGCATGAGTAATCGGGCTTGGTGCTAAACTGTCGAGCTCCCGTACAGTTCGCAGATTTGAAGCTGCGATTTGAGGGAGATACTGATGACCTACTATGTCGGACTGGATGTTGGGCTACGTACGCTGGCGCTTTGCATTGTGGATGCCAAGGGCGAGATCGTTCTAGAACGGTCTTTGCCGTGTGAAGTTGCTGACATCGCGGATTGTCTTGAAGCCTTCGGTGAGCCGGTCGCGTTGATCGGCTTTGAAGCCGGCACGATGAGCCAGACACTCTTTCATGGTCTGTGCGCGGGGGGCTTTGACGTCGTCTGCATGGAAGCTCGGCAGGTTGCCGCCGCGTTATCGGCGATGCGCAAAAAGACCGACAAGAATGATGCGCGGGGTATTGCGCAGGTGGTTCGGTCAGGCTGGTACAATCAGATTCACATCAAGAGCAGGGCCAGCCACTACGACCGCGCGCTGTTGACCAGTCGCAAGACCGTGCTGCGCAAATGCATCGACCTGGAGAATGAGATCCGCGGCTTGCTCAAGGCCTTCGGTATTCGGTTGCCTCGAACGGTCAGGCGCTACACCTTTGATCGTGACATCCGGCCAATCATCTCCGCTGATGATCGACTGGCCCATGCCCTGTTGCCGATGCTTGATGCTCACGAAGCGCTTCTGGCAACGTTCAAGGAGCTGGACCGACGCGTTACGAAGGCAGCCAGGGACGACGAGGTCTGTGGTCGGCTGATGAGCGTGCCAGGCGTCGGCGAGGTCACCGCGCTGAGCTTCAAGGCGGCCGTCGATGATCCAGCTCGGTTCACATCCTCGCGCAACGTGGCCGCGCACTTCGGTCTTACACCAAGACGCTTTCAATCAGGTGAAATAGATAATCTGGGGCGCATCTCAAAAGCCGGTGATCCGGCTGTTCGCGGCTATCTCTATTCGGCAGCCAACTCGATGCTGACCCGCGCCGGCAACTTCTCCAGCCTCAAGGCATGGGGTCTTCGTCTCATGAAGACCAAGGGCCGCAAACGCGCCACTGTCGCCGTTGCCCGCAAGCTTGCCGTCATCCTGCATCGCATCTGGATTGATGGCACTCAATTCCGTTGGAGCGCTGGGGAGGTCAACGCATGAGATAGAACCGAACCACTCGTTCCAACGGGATCGTCCTCACCTGGACGAGGTTCGTGGATGAAGTCGATTCATGTCCGTGCGACTTTCGAGCGCGAGGCAAAGCAGGGCTCTCCACAGCCGGTCAGACACATGCATGCAGCAGCGCACGATATGACACGCGCCAACAGACTGCGAAGAGAAGCGTGACCCAGGTGAATGCGAAACCCAGAGCAAATAAGATCGGAGCTTGACTGATACACCCGATTAGAGAAGCGGGTATGCAGCCAGCGGCCACGCGTCGGAAAGCCACCAATGCCGAATGACGATGTATCGGCGCTCACCACTGATTATAGGCGAGGAACTTGCCGGTCATGGACACCTTGACCCGATCGCCTTTGGGGTTCTCGATGCGTTCAATAAATAAATCAAAGTCGATCGCGCTCATGATGCCGTCGCCAAACTCCTCATGGATCAGTTCCTTGATGGTGTCGCCGTAGACGTAAATGATCTCGTGAAAGCGGTAGATCAGAGGATCTTTGGACACCGCCTCCGCCTCTTGACCTTTCTTGGGTGGCCTTTGCAAAGCGATTTCGACGTCTTTTGCGCGGTTGCCTAGATCAAGAGCGCCCGCGACCTTTGAAGCCACGTCTGCTGGCAGTGCGTTCTGACCAAGACAGGCAGAAACCACGAAAACCTCCGACATGCCTGCCGCTGCAGAGATTTCCTTCCAGGTTTTTCCCTGCATGAACTTCGCGGCCATAATGACTTCGGTCATCTCCACCTTGGACATCAAACCAGTAAGCTCTGACATCGTTCGTCTCCTTTATTAAACTGTGAAAACTTGGGTCGTGAGAAGATGAGCGCCCCCGAAGGGTCTTGCGGGCGCTCAAATCCACGCAGGGCGTTGGACTGAGGTCTGGTTTGTGAACAACGACGCCAGAGCTTCAACTAGGGCTAGTAGGGCAGGCCCTCTTCAATCGGTAGGGCTGGATCGCGCGACCATTCGTTCCAAGAACCAAAATAAATGGAGACGTCTTTCACGCCCGCTTCTTTGAGTGCCACGAAGGTGTTGGAGGCGCGCGCGCCTTTAAAGCAATAGAGCTTGACGGGTGTGTCCGGCTTGATGCCCACCGTTGCGCACTCTGCAAGGATTTCACTTTTCGACTTCAGGACTGAGCCCTCGGCGGTCGGCTTCATCATGCGATACCATTCAATCCAGACGGCGCCTGGTATGCGTCCTTTCCGCGGGCAGAAGTCCTTGCCATAGGGGGACGAGGATTCCGCTATCCATTCATCGGCGTCCCGAACGTCGAGGATGACGGAAGAGCCATCAGAGATGGCTGCCATCATGTCTTCCTTGTCCATCATGATAGATGACGCGGTCGGATCGACCTCAAAGCCGCCTGGCGTTGGAGTCTCGACCTCCGTTGAGATGGGCAGACCGGCTGTCGCCCAGGCTGCATAGCCGCCGTGGAGGACTTTGATTTTCGGATAGCCGAGAAAGGAAAGGAGGTAATAGCCCCGGCACGACTGGCCGAAGCCGGTGTCCATTGACGCCTCGTAGATAACCGCTGTCTTGGTACCATCGAGGCCCGCTGCGGCGAACTCACCGGCAAACTTGTCTTTTACTTCAGCCATACCAGCCGGATCGGACGTCGCTAGGAAGGTGAAGATGTCGTGCATATTGACCGCACCTGGAATGTGCCCAGCCTTGAAGCTAGCCGGGTCCCGCGTATCGATAACAACTGCTGATCCGGCATCAATCATCGACTTGAGGTCGACTGAAGAAACAAGCGCGCTTTCCATGTCAATTGTCCTCTGCATGTTGTGTTCGTTTTGTTTTTTGGCTTCGCCCGCGAGGCGCGTGTGCCGCGCTGAAGCGCCAAGTTTTCAAGCGTCCATTTCAGCGATCATTTTGCGCAAATGCTTGGTCGCCGGCGTGACGATTGCGACGAAATACGCTTCACGCAGCCGACGCTGCGCTGTGCCATTGGAGACATAGCCGCGAGCACCGCAGTGGAGCTGAGCCCAGTGCGCAGCTTCGACCGCCAACTCGCCGCCCTTTAGCCTGGCCTTCAAGACCCGCTTAAAGAAGCTGTTGGACGTATCGTAGGGCGTCTTGGCCAGCTCCAGAACTTCGTCGAGAAGCGCCTTATAGTCAGCCTCAAGGTCTGAAGATTGCTTTTCTAGATACTGGTTCACATGCCCAAGCGGCCCCTCAACCTTTTTGATCAGATCAATGCAGTTGCGGATGATCCCGGCGGCCATTCCGCACTGCATGAGCACGAAGCCGGGGCGCATATCCTTGATGAATTGATCGGCAGGATCTGCAAGGATATAGTCGTTGGGAAGGAACACCTCCCGCATTTGGATCGCTTGGGTGGCAGTGCCGCCCATCGCCACGAAATCGTGGTCCAGACGTAAGTTCAGACCTTCCCACTCGGCATGAAAGATGGCCATGACCCGCTTGGGTTGAGCTTCGCCTTCAACCTCTGCGTGGAACATCGTCCCGAAGTAGCCGTCTTCCAAGAGGTTCGAGACCCACGGAAGCGATCCTTTGACGATGTATCCGCCTTCGACGCGCGTACCCTTCAGGCGCATCTTTTCGATGTCAGCAAGTGCCTTCATCGGGTTGGACATGCCTGTCCCCCCAAGCGATTTACCCTGGGCGATCTTCGGCAGGATTTCAGTTTTCAGGAACTCATTGTCGGACGATGAAATGTACCAACCGAGCGTGTCTTGGCACCACATGCAAAACGCCGTCGACAGACAGTGCTCGGCGGCGGAAGCCATGGCGAGAATTGCATGACTGACATCGACCTTTCCGTTGCGGCCACTCAAGTGGCTGCCATAGGCCCCGGCACCGCCAAGCGCGCGCATGATGTCCTCAGGATAGAAACGCTCCTCATCAATCTTTCGAGCAATCGCCTTCAAATCGGAATCCGTGATTGCCTTAATCTCTGAAAGATCGTTGGTCTTGATTGGGGTCACAATGTTCATGCCTGGTCTCCGGCTCTTGGGGGGAACGTTTGCGCCCTGCTTTCAGTTGAAGCGAGAACAGGGCGCAGTCGGGCATTAGACAGTCTCAGCGACCATGTTCACCGGACGAGAGAATGTGTTGAAAACAGGCGACCATTGGATGACGTGCTGCACCAACTCGTCGATTTCTTCCTTGGGGCAGTCGCCTTCCATGTCCACGATGATCCGCACGTCAGTGAAACCAACGGGCTTCTCAGAGACGTCACCGGTCCCCCAGACCGCCGTGATATTGAGGTCGCCCTCAAGCGCGATCTCGAGCTTCTTGACGGTGATGCCGCGTGCGACGGCGTTGGCGTGTAAGCCAACGGCGACACAGGAGCCCAGTGCAGCAAGCGACGCTTCCGATGGGTTCGGGGCGGTATCGTCACCTAACAGGCCCGGTGGCTCATCAACGATGTATGGCTCAAGATCGCGGATGTAATTGGCGTGCCGGAAACGACCCTCCGCAACAGTCTTGCACTTCAGCGTTTTAACGGCCTTGGGATCGGCTTTGCCTTTGGCGATCAGCGCGTCCAGGCCATCTTTAGAGATGGGGGCGAGGCAGCCAGTGAGGGCGGTTGCAGGTTGAGACATGTGTTTCCTCCATGTGTTTAAGGGGGCAGATGCGTTGAGCATCGCCTCTCACGAGCGATGCCAACTGAGCCTTGCGATCGTCTGCTGGCAGGCGAAATCCAAAGCAAATCCAATAATTCCAATGACGATGACGGTGGCCGCCAGCCGGTCGTATTCGAGCGTGTCGCGCGCATCGTTGATGGCGTAGCCAAGCCCAGACGTGACACCGAGATATTCGGCGGGGACGAGCACGATCCACGCCACACCCAGCGCCAGCCGAACACCGGTCAGGATGTCCTGCGAGATAGCCGGCAGAATGATCGTGAACAGCATATGCCAGGGCCGAGCACCAAGATTGCGTGCCACCTTGAACCAGTCCGGCTCAACCCGTCGCAAACCGGCCGCGGTTGAGAACAGGATCGGCCAGACCGCCGCCACGGCGATAAGAAACACGATCGCCCCGTCCCAGGTTGTGAAGGCCATCACGGCCAGCGGCATCCACGATAGCGGCGAGATCATCCGCAAAAACTGAAACGGGATGTTTGTGATCTCTCGGATGACGGCCACACGACCGACGAGGATACCGACAGGCACCCCGATGGCGATCGCAATGATAAGGCCCTGCATGACACGTTGCAGGCTTGGCCACGTCATGGCCCAGGCTTCGCCGCTTGAGATCATGTCCACGAAGCGGCTGATGGCCGGGCCCGGCGCAAAATCGGCGAACGCAAACATGCTTGGGTCGTTGGCGATGACGTAGCCCCCAAGCCACCAGAGCCCGAACAGCAGGCCCATGCCAATGGCTGCGTAGAGCAAGTTGTAGAGCGCTTTAAACGATCCTGCTTCGCGCGAGGCTCCGTGATCGCCATCGCCATCGTCGACGATGTCCGCGGGCTGGCCACCGCTCAGGGAGGCAGGATCGTTCAAGGAGACGTCCGTTGTCATAGCGCGAGGACTTCCTCCCGGTTGAACGGATCGTCAGGATTGACCGACGGGTCGTTTTTCCAATCGGGGTAGAGTTCCAGCGCGTTGCGCACGTAGTCGTAGTTCACCAGATCATCGGACACGAACTGCGGGTCGAGACCGTCCAGGAAGGTGGTGTCGCCACCAACAATGGTCTTGTTCATCTCTTCAACGATGAGCTTGGTCGCCGAAGGATAGGGCCAAGGCTGGAAGTCGATACGGCCATTGCCCCAGTCACTCGCGTGCTTGATCGCGCCGCTCTCGGTGTAGCTGTTTTCCTCGCCGTAGAGCGTCATCGCCCGCTCAACGACCGCTGCGGGCATGGGCAGATAGCCCTCGCCATCTCGCGACATGAGCCGGGCCACTTCAGACTTGTTCTGAGACGCATAGACCTGCGCGCGGACCACCGCGTTGACCACCTTTTGGGTCCACTCCTGCTTTTCGGAGGTGACCTGCTCGTGCATGCAGATCACGCAGCACGGATGGTTCTTCCAGATGTCACCGGTGAAGCGAAGCATGGTCGCGCCAGCGCGCAGCTCGCCCATTGCGTTGAACGGTTCAGCCACGATGTAAGCGTCAATCTTCTGACCGGCGAGCGCTGCAGGCATCTCCGGCGGCGGCAGAATTTGCAGATTGCACTCGTTGGCCGCGAGCGGTTCATCCTGACTCTTGATGACCGGCACAACGCCAGACTGGCGAAGCGCGTACTGCAGCACGATATTGTGCATAGAGTACCAGAACGGCACTGCGACCTGCTTGCCACCCAACTGGCTGAAGTCCGTTATGTCGGTGTGGCCACCGACAACGAGGCCGGACCCGTTGGTGTGTGCCCAGGCCATGACCTTGACGGGGATGTTGTTGTTGTAGCGCATCCAAACGGGGATCGGCTTCAACAGGTGTACAAGGTTGAAGCGACCCGCGACGAAGCCTTCAACCAATGGTGACCAACCGCGGATGAGCGTCGGGCGCTCGGCCTCGAGTCCCTCATCGGCGAAATAGCCCATGCCGTGAGCAACCAGGAGCGCTGTTGCGTCTGTGATGGGAATGTAGCCTGCTCGGACAACCTCATCGTCTGCAGACGCAAAGGCAGGAGAGTTCATTGCGCCGATAAGCGGTGCGAGCGCGGTCATCAGTCCGCCAGCTGCAAACATGTCGAGCGTTTGACGACGGGTGAAATCGGTCTTGGCGTACTCGTCGACGAGAGAATGAGCGTCCGATGTTTCTTGTTTGCGGTCCGTCATGGGGTATCCTTTCAAAAACTCGTGTTCACAGGGCCACCGTTCGCTCGCCCGTCGGGCTCGCGGAAAGGGAGGGAGAGGCTTTGGGAAGTGACGTGTTGAGCTTGTGGGCGGCTTCGCCTTCGTTTGCGTCGCCCCTACCGGCACCGTCTAACTCCAGACCGGCTGCGCGCTCATAAGCTTTGTTCAACCTGGCGCGTGCAGCTGCATACTCGCCTGAGCGGAGGTCGTCGCGATTCTCCAAGTTAATGGGAACGGTTGAACTGATACGCCCAGGATTGGCGGTCAAAACGATCGCCCGTTCGGCCATAATGACTGCCTCAGCCAGATCGTGGGTGACCAGAACGACGGTGATGTCGAGGTCTTTGGCGATCCGCCTGACATCGCGCTGAAGGCTCGCACGGGTAAATGCATCGAGGGCCGAGAACGGCTCATCCAGGAAGAGGACCTCAGGCCTGAGCGCCAGCGAACGCGCAAGCGCGACGCGCTGTTGTTGTCCGCCTGAAAGGTCTTGGACGTTTCGGTCCGCATAGTCGGAAAGCTCGACCAGTTCCAAAAGTTCCGGGACCCGCTTGGCGATCTCGTGCGAGCGGTTGGTGAACTTCAAGCCCAAAGCCACGCTTTGGGTTACGGTCATCCAGGGAAAGAGCGATGGCTTTTGAAACATCATCACCCACTTGGGGGATGGCTCCGTGACCCGTTTTCCATCAACGCGAATCTCACCGCGGGTGGGCGACATGAGACCAGCCATAATGTGCAGGAGGGTGGACTTGCCGCAGCCCGAGCGACCCACAAGCCCCAATACTTCGCCTGGTTGAACGTCGAAGGAAATGTCACTCAGCGCCGGGGTCTGACCACGCTTGTAGATGTGATTGACGCCTGAGACTTGGACATGCGCTGAAGTCATGCATAACTCCGGATCCATAGGAAACAAACCTTTCTGTTTCCCTCATTGCATTACGCATGCCAACCTTTATTCAAGGCGGATTATTCCAATGCATTCAGACATTTAGATATGCGATTGCGTTTTTTCGAAAGCTTCGGGCAGATCAATCTGATGCACCCAGATCGTGCCTATGGGTGGCGCAGCCGCCGCCTTTTTGCACATGGTGAACCTCAGGTTCACCTACCCATAAAATAGCCAGCGCATTGAGTAGCGCTATTTCCCCGGATAGTAGGTCCGGGAGCCAGTTCGCCAAAAAGGAGGTCGAAAATGGCTGATGTGTCGACAGTGATGGCCAAGAATATTCCTCACCATAGCGGCGCGGCGCGCGAACGACTGCTTTTGGCCGCCTGCGATCTTTTCTGTCGATACGGGATCAATGCGACCGGTGTGGACAGCATTGTTGAGGCAGCGGGTACAGCCAAGACCACGCTCTACAAAGCCTTCGGCTCCAAAGAGGGTTTGATTGAGGCTGTCCTTGCGCATGAGGGCCAGAGCTGGCGCGATTGGTTCTCCAACGAAATAGACGCCTACGATGGAGCGCCAGCCGAAAAGCTGCTGCACGTGTTCGCTGTGCTTAAGCGTTGGTTCCAGGAAGACAGCTTCTATGGTTGCCCCTTCATCAATGCTGTCGGCGAACACGATAAGGAAGATGACCGTATCCGGCTGCTAACGATCCAGCACAAGACGATTGTGTTGAATAAAATCACCAGCCTGACCGCCGATGTGCGTCCCGAAGATCCCGAAGGTCTGACGCATGAGCTGGCGCTTCTCATCGACGGCGCGATCGTCGCCGCGCTCGTCACAAAGGATGCGACCGTCGCCGATCACGCGCGCAACGCGGCCAGAAGACTGCTGACCTAGCTTTGCCCTGGCTCGTGCTTTGCTGCGGATGAGACGGCTAATCGCATTTGCAGACAACGGCAGTGAGCCATCTTTCCCGAAATCCGTTGGGTGCGCTGAAAACCATTGGTCTTGGAAACTGCGGGAAACAACCAATCCAGACCGACAGCAAAACAGTAGCGGTCACGATCAGTTGCTCGGTCCACTCTTGGCAGCTTGCCCCGATCCGCAGCAGCGGCAGCCTGGGATCACTCACGCTCGTGCTTCCAGTGATACAAATTCGCCTTTGTTGAAGCAGGCATGATGCTGCAAACAAGCGCCCCATTGAGGCGTAAGGCTTGGTTTTCGGCCCAGCAAGCAACGCTTGACAGCCTGAGACGACCTAAATAGCCTTATTTTGGAAGTTATTCCATTATAAGGGAGTTTTGCTATGGCATTCGCGTTTTCCAGGCGGTCCTCGTTGGCCGTTGCCCTGCTGGCCACGACGGCATTCGCCGTACCGGCCCATGCCCAAACCTCGATCGACGTCGCCATTGTTGGTGAGGCCGACACATTCGATCCGATGATTTCGACCAAAGATGTTGTCAGCGTGGTCACACAGCACTTCGTCGAGACCCTCTACACGTTCGATGAAAATTGGAATGTGGCGCCACTGCTGGCGACAGGACTGCCAACCATAAGCGATGACGGGCTGACCTACACGATCGGAATACGCCAGGGCATCACGTTCCACGATGGTTCTTCCATGGATTCTGCGGACGTGGTTGCTTCTCTCAATCGCTGGCTTGAAGTCGCAACGCGTGGACGAGGCGTCGCTGACACGGTGGCGTCCGTCGATGCGACAGGCGACTACGAAGTCACCATCACCATGAACGAGCCGTATTCCCCTCTGCTCTCCTTGTTGGCGTTCTCCAATTCGGCAGCTGTGGTCTACCCGGAAGAAATCATTGGCGAGACCATTGACGAGGTAATCGGCACGGGGCCCTACCGGATCGCCGAGCACGTGCCGGACCAGTACCTGCAACTCGTAAGGTTTGATGGCTATGTCTCTCGCGATGAGCCATCCAGCGGGGCTGCCGGTGCTCGCATGCAAGTGGCCGATGAAATCCGGTTCCTGCCGGTTCCCGACCCCAACACCCGCGTTGAAGGGCTTCTGTCGGGCCAGTTCCACTTTGCGGAAAGTCTTCCCGCCGAAAGCTTCGCTCGAATTTCTGACAGCGATGCGGCTGAACCGCTGTTACTCCGCCCGTTTGGGTGGCCGATCTTCGCCATCAATCACAAGGCGGGCCTTCTGACCGATCTGCCGTTGCGTCAGGCCTTGCAGGCTGCTCTGCCTATTGATGATATGCTGTTCGCCGCGTTCGGCGACGATAACTTTTTTGTTGTTGATGGGCCGATGTATCCGGAGGGCTGGTCGTGGCGCAACGATGCGGGGACCGAGCTGTACAATCAAAACGATCAGGCCGCCGCAGGCGCCCTGCTCGAAGCAGCAGGGTATGACGGAACGCCGCTGCGCATTCTGACCTCACGCCAGTTCGACTTCCACTTCAAGATGGCTGAGGTTGCTAAGCTTGCCTTGGAAGCGGCAGGTTTCACCGTCCAGATGGATGTCGTGGATTGGGCCACTCTCGGTCAGCGCCGCAACGACCCGGCCTTGTGGGACATCTACATTACCCACTCACCATTCCTGCCAGAGCCTGCCCTGACAAGCCTCTATGCAGCCAGCTCGCGCCTTGGCTGGTCAAACCCGGAGAAGGACGCGATCCTGGCCTCTTTTACAACCGAGACGGACACGGCGCGTCGCCAGGAGCTGTTCGCAGATTTGCAGGAGCAGGTTTTTGAGGACGTCGGCTTCATCAAGATTGGCGGCTTCAATGCTCTGTCCGGTATCGCCGCCGGCGTTGAGGGCGTTGCACCGACCCCCTGGCCATTCTTCTGGAACGCAAGCGCCGAATAAGCGCTAGACTTTGGGCCCGCGCATGCATGTGCGGGCCGAATACCCCGAACTCTCCTCCTACCAGGCGGCGACCATGACCAATTACATTCTGCGACGGCTTTTCGGCATGGTCGTGGTTATCTTTTTGGTCCTCACAATCGCTTTCATCATTGTGCGGTTGGCGCCTGGTGACCCCGCCGCGCTGATGCTGGGACCTGTAGCCACGGTTGAGGATGCACAAGAGCTTCGAGCGCGGCTAGGGCTCGATCGTCCGATACCCGTTCAATATGCTACGTTCGTTTTAAACGCTGTCCAAGGCGACCTTGGGACGTCGATCTTCTTCAATCAACCGGTCACCGACGTGCTTGTGCGCCGCGCTGAACCAACGATTTTCTTGTCCGTGTTTTCTTTGCTGATTGCACTGATCATAGCGACACCGATTGGCATTTATGCAGCCTATCGGCGCGGTTCTTTCCTCGATCAAAGCGCTATCTCACTGGCGATGCTGGCGGCGTCGATACCCAGTTTTTGGACGGGGCTCATGTTCCAGCGCTATCTGGCAACAGAGCTCGGTTGGTTCCCCGCTTCCGGATATGGTGGGCCAGACGCCACCTTCTTCGAGCGCATGGGCTATCTTGTGCTGCCATCCATTGTCCTGGGGATCGTCAATTCAGCGCTGATCCTGCGGTTCACGCGTGCGTCCATGCTCGATATTTTGGGCGAGGATTATATCCGCACCGCGCGTTCAAAAGGCATGTCGGAGCGCCGCGTTGTTCTGCGCCATGCGCTTAAGAATGCAGCTATCCCGATCATCACGGTTGTCGGTCTCACCTTTGCGCTGCTCGTGTCCGGAGCGGTGGTGACGGAGCGCGTCTTCAACATCCCGGGGATGGGGAACTTGGTGGTGAGTGCCGTTCTGCGCCGGGATTACCCGGTTATCCAAGGGACGCTCATCGTCGTCGCATCGCTGTATGTGATCATCAATCTGCTCACGGACCTGCTCTACCTGGTCGTCGACAAACGCGTGAAGTATTAAGCCGATGGCCGCGTCCGCACTCTCCGACGAGCCAAAGTTTTTGATGCTGTTGTTTTCCAGGCGCACCGTTCTGTTTGCGCTGATCGCGTTCGTCGCCATCGTGAGCCTTTGCGCCTTAGCGTTGCTCATTGCACCGGCCAATCCCGAAGCGATGTCCGTTCGTGCGCGATTAACCCCACCGGGCGCTGACTTCTTGCTCGGGGCCGACGCCTTCGGACGCGATGTGGCGTCTCGGCTGCTCTATGCAGGCCAAGTATCGCTGACAATTGGGCTCGGGGTCGCAATCCTGTCGTCCGTGGTCGGAATGGCCATTGGGCTTTTTGCAGGCTTCTTCAGGCGCCTCGATGGACCGCTCTCTCGCTTGATCGACGCGATGATGGCCTTTCCCGACATCCTTCTCGCGATTGCGTTGGTGGCGATCTTGGGCGGGTCGATGATCAACGTCATCCTAGCGCTATCCATTGTCTACGCACCCCGCATTGCCCGCGTTGTTCGGGCTTCCACGCTTGTTATCCGAGAGCTCCCCTACGTCGAAGCCGCAAGGGCGCTGGGCTCGTCAACCTGGACGATCATGACAAGCCATGTGCTGCGGAACATTCTGTCGCCGATCATCGTCCAGGCAACCTTCATTTTTGCCTACGCCATGTTGGCCGAAGCTGGTTTGTCCTTCCTTGGTGTTGGCGTCGATCCATCCACGCCCACTTGGGGAACGATGATCAACGAAGGGCGCCAGTTCATCGATCAGGCGGCGTTTTTGATCCTTTTCCCGGGCCTCGCCATCTCCATCTCGGTGCTCGCGCTTCAGCTCATCGGCGATGGTTTGCGCGATGCGCTTGATCCGAGACTGGCCAAGGACTTGTGACCATGGCGCTCACGCTCACAAACTTTCGCGCAATCGGCTTCGATGAGACGTCATCGGAGATTCATGTCGATGCAGCTGGAAACGTCGCGCATGAGGCTGACGCTAGCGCGAGGCTCATTGATTGCAATGGCGCTTATCTCTCGCCGGGTTGGTGTGACCTGCATGTTCACGTTTGGCATGGTGGTACGGACATTTCCGTTCGCGCCAGTCAGGCCGGTCGATCAACCGGGGTCACGGCGATGGCCGATGCAGGGTCCGCCGGCGAGGCCAACTTTCACGGGCTGCGCGAATACGTCATCGAGCCGCATTCTGAGACAATCAAAGCCTTTCTGAACATTGGATCGATTGGCTTGGTCGCCTGCAACCGCGTGTCCGAGCTCATTGATCTGCGTTCCATTGATGTCGACCGAACGCTCGATGTCATCGAGGCCAATCGTGATGTTATCTGCGGCGTTAAAGTGCGGGCCAGCGGGGTCATTGTCGGTGGCTGGGGCATCACGCCTGCGAAAATAGCCAAACGCATCGCGGAGATTTCGGGCCTGCCTCTTATGGCCCATGTCGGTGAACCACCGCCGTTGCTTGATGAGGTCTTCGATATCTTAGGACCAGGTGACATCGTCACACACTGTTTCAATGGGAAGCGTGCAGGGTCCATCCGAGACACCAACGCCTTGTTCGAACACGCACAAAGGCTGGCTGATAGGGGCGTCCGGATGGACATCGGCCATGGCGTGGCGTCCTTCGACTTTGAAGTGGCCCGCCAGTCCATGGCAGCTGGTCTGACGCCGTTCTCGATCTCAACCGATTTGCATCGTCGGAACATAGACGGCCCAGTCCACGATATGGCGACAACGATGTCGAAGCTGCTCGCAGTCGGCCTCCCGTTGGAGGAGTGCATCGCTTCGTCAACGGATAGACCGAGGCGCATGCTGGGGCTCAGCGGAAGCGATGGGCTGACGCCTGGAATGACGGCCGATTTCACGATCTTTGAGGTGGAGGAGACCAACGTTGAAGCAACGGACAGCCAGGGCAACACCTTGGTGTTGACCTCCATGTTTGCCCCGCAGATGACCGTCATCGGCACAAGCGTTGAACATGCTGCTCGGAGAGGCGCATGACCGATACCGATCTGGTACTCGACGTCTCGAGCTTGCAAGTCGCTTTCCGCTCCAACCGCGGAAGCGTGACGGCCCTGCGCGAAGTGAGTTTCCAGCTTCATGCTGGCAAAACACTTGCTCTTGTTGGGGAGTCGGGCTCAGGCAAGTCGGTGACGTCGCTCGCGATCATGGGGCTGCTTCCCAGGAACGGATCCGTCACCGGCGGCCGCATTCGATACCGACGCCGAGACGGCAATCCGCTCGATTTGACGGGATCGAGTGAGCAAGAACTGCGCGAGATGCGCGGTGCTGAGATAGCGATGATCTTCCAAGAGCCGATGTCATCGCTCAATCCGCTCTTCACGGTGGGCGATCAGATCAGCGAAATGCTCCTGCTCCACGGATCCATGGACGCAGCCGCCCGCCGGAAGCGAACCTTGGAAATGCTTGAGCTGGTAGAGATCCCGGCGGCAGCGTCACGGCTGGACACCTATCCTCATGAGCTATCCGGCGGCATGCGCCAACGGATCATGATTGCGCTTGCCATGGTTTGCAATCCAGCGCTCCTGATCGCCGATGAGCCCACAACGGCTCTCGACGTCACCATCCAAGCGCAAATTCTCGACTTGATGCGCCGCCTCCAAAAGGAGCTGGGCATGTCCATTCTCTTCATCACCCACGACATGGGTGTGGTCGCTGAGATGGCTGATGATGTTGCCGTGATGTACGCTGGTGCCGTGGTTGAACAGGCGTCCGCAAAGGACCTGTTCGCTCAGACCCGCCATCCCTATACGCAGGGCCTTCTGGCTTCGATCCCGCAACCGGGGCGCCGCGAAGATGAGTTCCTGGTATCCATCCCGGGCTCCGTTCCTCCCCTCAACGCCATGCCGGAAGGGTGTGCCTTTTCTCCCCGGTGCTCCTTTGCCTCAGGGGCTTGCGGGCATCCGATGTCCCTGCGCGAGATTGCGCCGGGACACCAGGTCGCCTGTGTGAAGGCAGAGGAGGACGTCGCGCATGTATGAAATCGAGCCTTGGTCCAAGTCAGACCCTTTGATCAGCATACGCCACCTATCGAAGCGGTTCGAGACCGCGCGCGGAACGGTCAACGCTGTCAATGATGTCAGCTTCGATATTCCTAAAGGCTCCATCACCGGTCTCGTGGGCGAGAGTGGCTCGGGGAAAACCACGCTTGGGCGCGCGCTTCTTCGGCTGACTGAGCCTTCCGAGGGACAGACGTTTTTCCAAGGGCAGGACCTGAACGCGCTTAGCCCGGCGCAGATGCGGGACATTCGTCGCCGCATGCAGATCATTTTTCAGGACCCGGTTTCTTCACTGAACCCTCGAATGAAGGTTCAGTCGATCATCGCTGAAGGGCTTGTTGCGCACGGCATTGGTTCGCCCGCCGAGCGTCGTGATCGTGTGGCCTCTCTGCTTGAAGAGGTGGGGCTCCAGGCCGATCACATGACCCGGTTCCCGCACGAGTTTTCAGGTGGGCAAAGACAGCGCATCGGCATTGCCCGAGCGCTCGCCCTAGAACCTGATTTCATCGTGGCGGACGAGAGCGTTTCGGCCCTTGATGTATCGATCCAGGCGCAGGTGCTGAACCTGTTGCTCGAGCTGCGCGAAAAGCGAAACCTGACGATGCTCTTCATCGCGCATGATCTGTCTGTTGTGGAGTACCTCTGCGATCAGATCGTCGTTATGTATCTGGGCAAAGTGGTGGAGATCGGCCCGTCGCGCCCGCTCTATTCGAGCCCCTCACATCCCTACACCCGAGCCCTTTTGTCCGCGATACCGCTGCCTGACCCTGCGCTCTCGCGCCAACGGACGATCCTGAAGGGCGATATTCCCAGCCCGTTAGCGCCCCCATCGGGATGCGTGTTTCGAACACGGTGTCCTAACGCAGCTGAAGAATGCGCGCATGGCGTTCCCGACGCTGTCCTCATCTCCGCCGGACATCAATCGTACTGCAAGCGTTTGGGAGAAGTCGCATGACCCTTATGGAACGCGTGGATGCGCCAGAAGACCGCTTGGCGCAATTGGGCATCGAGTTGCCCGATCTAGCGCCTGTTCCGATTGGCGCGTTTTGCAACGTGCGACGCTCGGGGCATCTCGTCTTTGTCTCAGGGCAAGGTCCAGTCACGTCTGATGGTAGGCTGCTAACGGGCAAGGTTGGCGCTGATGTTACCTCGGAGGCCGCGCGTGAGCATGCAAAGCTCGTCGCAATCAACATCCTTGCCGCGCTCAGGGACAATCTTGGCGATCTAAACGGCGTCGCAGGGGTCATCAAGCTGCTAGGCTTGGTCAACGCAACGTCAGACTTTGCGAACCACCCCTATGTCATCGACGGTGCGTCGAACCTGTTCGCTGAGGTCTTTGGCAAGGACGGCGTGCATGCCCGCTCATCGTTCGGAGTGAGCTCATTGCCCAATCAGATCACAGTCGAGATCGAAGCGATCTTCGAAGTACCGCAATGACCGCTGCGCAGCATCTAGGCTGCCTGTTTGCGTCCAAGCGCCCGCTCGACGAGTTCGGCGGCACGCTGAACTTCAATTGTCAGCTCGCCCAGACGCTCCTGAACGCGCTGCTCGGGCAGGACGATCGACATGGTCGACACGCAGGCCCCATCGATGTCACGGATGGGGGCCGCAATACAGGCGACCGAGTACTCCGAGTTTCCCATCTGGAGGGCCAGCCGGCGTGTATAGTCTTCGCGCGATTGGCGAGACAGCTCGATCGGATCAATGTCCGCAATGCCCGTTTGCGAGGGGCGGGCGGCAGCCTTGAAGATGGCCAGTCTTTCGTCTTCCGGCAGATGGCCGAGCAGGAGCCGGCCTGATGCTGTCCAATTCAAAGGCACGCGCGTTCCAACATCCGAGGTCACTCTGAAGTGCCCTTCACCAACCGCCATGGCGATGACAACCATCATCATATCATCGCGTGCGCACACCTGGACCGTTTCACCCGTTCTGCGGCTAAGCTCTCGCATCTCTGCTTTGGCTTCGGCAAACATGTCCATCTTGGAGCGGTAGACCAAGCCGTACCGCATCAGCCTAGGGCCCAGCCAGATCATCTTGCCGTCGCTGCGGGAAAGCATGTCGCGCTCAATCAACTCATCCACCACACGGTAGATCGTCGAGACGGGGGCGCCCGTTGACTTTGCCAGATCGTACGCTGTCATCGGCATTTGCCGTTCGGTCAAGATATCCATGACCTGGATTGCACGATCAATACCGCTGGTGCGGGTCCTGGGGGCCATAGAAAACTCTCCAAATCCTTTATTCCATAATAATAGAATTTCAAGTGACTTCGCAAGGCAGAGAAATGACCGACTTTGAAGACCCCAAACGCTATTGGGCCTGGCACGACCGCCACGGCTACCAGCGGTTTGTGAATGTCTCGGGAACGATGACAGGGCTAGGCGGCTCCATCGTTCGAAAGGATATTCGCGAAGCCGTTGAGGCAACGATGGCTCGCTTTGTGAAAATTCACGACCTTCAAACGCACGCCAGTCGCGTCATAGCGGAGCTAACTGGTGCGGAAGCGGGTTGCATAACCGCGTCGGCCAGTGCCGGCCTTACACTGTGTGTTGCCGCAACCATGACTGGGATGGATCCTGCCCGGGCAGAAGCCCTGCCGACCGCGCCCGGCGAGAGGAACGAGGTCGTCATTCAGTTGGGCCATCTGTGCGGCTATGGCGCTCCAGTCTCAACTGGCATTGAGCTGGCCGGCGCGACGGTGCGGCCAGTTGGACAGTCAACTTTGGCGATGGACCATCAGCTCGAGGGTGCGCTGACAGACAGGACGGCGGCCGCGATGTACGTCGTTTCGCATCATGTGGTGCACTATGGTCAGATACCACTGGGACGGTTCATTGAGATTGCCCACGCGAAGGGCGTGCCGGTCATTGTTGATGGGGCCTCAGAGTATGACCTTAAGGGCTTCATCGATGCTGGTGCGGATTTGGCTGTGTATTCAGCGCAAAAGTTCCTGGGTGGTCCAACCGCAGGCATAATCGCTGGCAAGCGCGATCTTGTCCGCTCAGCCTACTTGCAGAACATTGGCATCGCCCGCGGCATGAAGGCTGGAAAAGAGAGTATTGCTGGCGCAATCGCAGCGATGGAGGCCTGGCAACGGCTTGATCATGATGCGATCCGAGAAGAACAAACAGCGGCGCTGGAGCTCTGGCAGCAAGCACTTGATGGAATCGAGGGTATTCGAGCCTTTCCAATTCCCGATCCAACGGGAAATCCTCTTGAGAGGCTCCAGGTTCATGTTAGCGAAGACGTGCTGGGCACAACCGCCGCCACGGTAGCACGCGCGCTGGGCCAACGAGATCCAGCGATCGTCGTGAGAGACCATGAGGTTGAACTCGGGTACTTCCAACTCGATCCGTGCAATTTAGCGCCTGGTCACGCAGATATCGTAGCTGATGCGCTTAGAGAAACGGTGTCCAAGGCTGGTTCGCTCACACCATCGGACGATGATCTGGCCCGTGCGCGACAAGGCAGCATTGAGGGCTACCTCAATTGGTTGGCTCGCAAGTAGCGGTTGAAAAGGGTACGTTCCTTACCGCCATCTTGCCCGCACATCTTGCGGTGCTGTGTGCTTCGACCGTGCCTTGGTCGATTCAAACACCGGCGAGACTTCAATCTGAGCAGAATTCCGCTTGGTCATCGGGCACAGACGAACCGGTTGAATTCCAGTTTCGTTTGGCCACGTGCGCAAAGTCCTGATCGTCATTGCCCAGGCAACGCTTTCATCTAATCGGAACGCTTGCATATGGCATCACCAAGCGAAAGCTCTGAGGCCTGCTCGGAAGAGGACGCTGGTCGATGAGATGCGCGCGGATTGGGCTGTCTCCATTCGCCGGGCCTGCTCGGTGATCAGGTTTGACCCCAAGACCTACCGCTTTACGTCTCGCCGACCCGATCAGGCCCCACTGGAACAGCGGATCAAAGAGAT